>HF986753.1:2418-6105 GCA_000433175.1 Prevotella sp. CAG:1058 | reverse complement strand
GCGGAGGTGTTGCACTTCTATCTTGACAGTGGTCTAAAACTGTTTGATTTTCAGGGATACTGTGCAAAGTTTATTTTTGTCTGTAAACCAATTGGCGGAATTATTTGCGGAATTATCAGTAGCTCCTCGTGGCAAATACTTACAGTTTGTTTTATATCGATGGCTTTTGCTTACGGTTTTCGCCCGTTTCAGCCGGGTTTGCAAAAGGCATCCTTTTATAGTGTGAAAGGTTACCTTTTAAAAGATGAAAGACCGTGTTTTGCAAGCTGAAAGGTCATCATTTGAAACTGTAACCATTGCAGTTCCACTCAAGATTATTCCGCCAACGCGTTTTATAAATAAAAAAATAAACATGCAAGGAAACGTTACGAGTTGTAAAAGTTTTGTGAAAATGATGCGGTTCTCACTGAAAAATTTGGACGGAAACAGTTTTTGACTTATTTTTGCAACCTAAGTTTCGATTATATTTTATAAAATGAAAATACATAACCTGTTGCTTGGCGCAGCTGTTTGTTGCTCCTTGACATCGTGCTTTAAAGACGAGCCACTTAACGCCGAATGCGATATTGAGCAGGCTTACGTACACGTTGATGAACCTACGGAAATATTCTTTTCGGTGAGTGATACGCTCGTGAACGTCAGGTCAGACGCAACGGAAATAGTTTTTGAGATTAAGGCGGACACATTGGAGGATTTTGAAATGGCGCCAATGTTCAGGTTGACTGAAGGTGCTGTTATCGAACCGGCCAATGGCAGCAAGCATGATTTCAGCGGTGGAAAGTCAGTTGCGTACAAGGTTACTTCGCAAGACGGTAAATGGTCAAAGACGTACAACGTGTCATTCCGTACTCCTGACACCCCTGATGAATATCATTTCGAGGATTATCGTTTGGTTAGCGGCCCCAACAAGGGTCAGATTTACGAGTGGAGCGACCTTACAGCAGACGGTAGTTGGATAGGCGATTGGGCAACAGGTAATCCTGGCTTTAATATAAGCATGGGTGATGCCAAGTTGGAAGACTATCCGACCGTGCCCGTTTCAGATGGTTACGTTGGCAATGGTGTCAAGCTGACAACACGCGACACTGGTCCCCTGGGGCATCTTGTGGGAATGAATATTGCCGCCGGAAACTTGTTCATCGGATATTTTGACGTTAGCCAGGCGCTGACAAACACTTTGAATGCCACTAATTTCGGTCGCTCGTTTGATAAGGTACCGTTGGGTCTTACTGGTTGGTACAAATATCGTCCCGGAGCTGTTTTTACAGACAAGAATGGTAAAAAGGTGGAAGGACGCACTGACACAGGCGATATTTACGCAGTTCTCTACCGGAACCATGACGAAAATGGGAATTCCATTATGCTTCATGGTGACGATGTACTCTCAAGCCCGTATATTGTTGCCGTCGCACGTGTACCGGAGTTATCGGTAACTGACGAGTGGACGCAGTTTGACGTGAAATTTGATTATAAGGCTGAGATTGACAGTAAAACGCTGGCGGAACGAGGCTATAACCTCTCCGTTGTGTTTACATCGAGTATAGAGGGCGCCACGTTCGAAGGTGCTATCGGAAGCACTCTATACGTTGATGAAGTAAAAGTAATTTGCTCTAATACAACAACCGAATAGCCATGAAAAAAATTGTACTGACGATAATTTTCGTAGCCGCTGCGGCTGTGCAGATACAGGCGTTAAATTTGTTTGACAACATCACTTACAGTCTGCGTTTCGGCTATGGTATAGGAGGCACAGCCCCTATTGGAATGCCTGCTACTATAAGGAGCATGGATAGTTACAAGCTGACGCCAAATTTCACGCTGGGACTTGGCGTTTACCGCGGTATAGACGAACACTGGGGACTGACGTCAGGACTTTATTTGGAGAACAAAGGCATGGATGTAGAGTCGACGGTGAAGAATTACAGCATGGCTTTTGTCCAGGGAGGACAACGTCTTGAAGGTAACTTTACGGGTGGCGTGTCAATTAACGTAGAACAATGGATGCTTACCTTGCCTTTGCTTGCAACTTATTCATTTAACAAGCAATGGAGCATTCATGCCGGTCCTTATTTCTCGTATGTACGTTCGCATAAGTTTACGGGCTATGCTTATGACGGCTACATACGTGTGGGCGACCCTACCGGTGCCAAGGTAGAGGTTGGTTCCGACGAGGGTAGCCGTGGAAGTTACGACTTTTCCGACAGTATGCGCTCATGGCAGTTTGGAGTATTGGTGGGAGCCGATTGGAGGTTCTACAAGCAGTGGGGAGCCTTTGTCGACCTTTCATGGGGTTTTACTCCGGTGTTCAAAGACAGTTTTGATACTATCGAGCAAGAGCTTTATCCTATTTACGGGACAATAGGTATAACATACAAATTGTAAACTAAAGTTGAATTTAATTAGTAAAAAGATGAAGAAAATCATTACACTTTCGGCTTTGGCCCTCATGGCTTTGACGGCTAATGCCAAGGATTACACCGACCAGCTGGCCATTACCCTTAACGGTCAGGCACAAGCTCCGAGCGAGGCTGTAATTTCAGTAGAGAAAGGTTCGGACAATCTTTATGACATTGTTCTTAAACAGTTCTCATTCCAAGGATTGTTGATTGGCGACGTTACCATTGAAGACGTTAATTCAGATGATGCAGGCGATGGCTACACTTACTTCAAGCCTGTTACCAAAGAGGCTGCCATTACCAATGGTAGTGCTATTGCAGAGATGCTTGGTGGCAAGGTTACCGTTACGGTAAAGGACGGCAGCAAGGTTGGTGCCGGACAGTACGGCAAGGATAAGCTCTATATGATAATCAACCTCCCGGTGGCGTTGCCTTATGGCACTTTCAATGTTGACGCCGTGTTCGGTACTGGTAATTACCAGATTGAGAACTCAGGTTTCGAGTATTTCCACACTGAAACGTTTGGCGAAAATACTAGCGACGAGCCTAACGCATGGCACTCATTCATGAGTTGTACCGGTATTTTGGCTGGTATTGTAAGCACTACCCCGCATACTTTCATTTCTGATGAGACTCGTCCCGGCTCTCTTGGTTCAAAGAGTGTGTCGGTAGTTTCAAGTAACGTGTTCGGCATACCCGCTAACGGTACGATTACGACAGGACAGATGCAGGCTAGTGGTTTCGCTGCTGCAGACCCGGCAAACTGCGCGTTCCTTGACTTTGAGAATAAGGAAGTAGATGGCAATGGCGACCCGTTCTACACAATAATCGAAGGACAGCCCGACTCTCTGGCCGTTTGGGTTAAGTTCAAGCAGGGCGTACTTTCAGCAGAGAATGCTGATTACAAGTATGCCTCAATCAGTGCCATTCTCACTAACGGTGGATATTACCAGGATCCGGGCGACTCTATCGCTGCCAATGTGGTTGCAAAGGCTCTGAACAACAAGATTGAGAGCAACGACTTCGCATGGCAGCGCATCGTGATACCGTTCGATTATGCTTCTTACGCTTCTAACAACGCCACTGCGAAGGCTCTGCTCGTTACAATCACCACAAACGCACAGCCGGGCGTAGGCAGCACCAGCGACGACGAACCTGACTGCATCTACGTTGACGATATCGAGCTTGTTTACAACAACACGCTTACAGGCCTCAATATCAAGGGTACTGACATTGCTCTTGAGGCTGGCAAGACAGAGTACACACTCGACGGCCAGAGCGGCAGCCTGAC
>HF986753.1:0-2391 GCA_000433175.1 Prevotella sp. CAG:1058 | reverse complement strand
GCCTGACTCTCGACGACATAACAGCCGAGGCCGACGGCCAGGGCGCAATCATCAAGACTTCAATCGAGAACAATGAAGAAGGCGCTATGGTGACCGTTAACGTTACCTCTAACGACATGGTCAAGACAAATACTTACAATGTACTTGTAAAGGGTGTGACAACAGGTGTTGACAAGGTTGAGACTACTACTGTCAACGGTGTGAAAGCTATCTACACCCTCGACGGCCGCCGTGTCAACTCTATGGACGCCAGCGGTATTTACATTGTGCGCAAGACTGACGGATCAACAGTTAAGGTGCTGAATAAATAATATCGGCGCGGATATAGCCGCACGATGCCATAAAAATCCCGGACGTTATACCGACGTTCGGGATTTTTTTGTAGTTTTGCATACTGAAGGATTGCGGAGTTAATAAAGTTGTGCCGCATTTTATATATCATTTTGCATACCCTGAAAAACATTCAACAGTTATGGAATCGCTCCTGCAATATGTATGGAAACACAAATTGTTCCCTTTGGAACAGCTGAAAACCACTGACG
Source organism: Prevotella sp. CAG:1058 (assembly GCA_000433175.1). Taxonomy (GTDB): domain Bacteria; phylum Bacteroidota; class Bacteroidia; order Bacteroidales; family Bacteroidaceae; genus Prevotella. The sequence continues at coordinate 1,849 of HF986753.1, read as the reverse complement.
GACTCGATGTCGAGGTAATCGATGCCGGGTTGCAGAACCATGATGCAGGTCCTGACTTCTTCAACGCCAAGATAAAGATAGGCGGCACCATGTGGATTGGCAACGTCGAGATACACGGGCGTTCGTCGGCATGGTGCGCACACGGGCACGAACGCGACAAGGCTTATGACAACGTTGTGCTGCATGTGGCTGCCGATGTTGACACCGACGTGTTTACAAGCGCAGGCAGGCGCGTGCCGCAGATAAGGCTCCGCGTGCCTGACAAGGTGGCTGCAAATTATGAAGCCCTGCTCTCGGCCGACCGTTATCCACCCTGTTACGGCGTGCTGCCGCGGCTCGACCGCCTGACCGTGCATGCATGGCTTAACCGCCTGCTGGCCGAGCGCCTTGAGCGCAAGACCGACGACATAAGGCATCGCGTTGAGCTATGCGGAGGCTCGTGGGAGTCGGCCCTGTTTGTTACCATGGCGCGTGCCTATGGCTTCGGCGTCAACGGCGACGCCTTCGAGCGCTGGGCCATGTCTGTACCCTTGCAGAGTGTTGGCCGCCACCGCGACGACCTGTTCCAGATTGAGGCCGTATTCATGGGACAGGCGGGCCTGCTCGACCCCTCTGCGCTTTCGCCCCGCCACCGCGAGGCTGCCGTTGGCGACGGCTATTTCGACCGCCTGAGGGGCGAATACCAGTATCTTGCACATAAGTTCGGCCTCAGGCCTATTGAAGCCGGTGCGTGGCGGTTCATGCGCATGAGACCGCAGAATTTTCCTTATATCAGGTTGTCGCAGCTTGCATCGCTGTACCATTCGCGCCGTGCTGATATGAGCAGGCTGGCCGAATGTACCACAGCCGACCAGATGAGAGACTTGCTCACCACGGGTGTCACACCTTATTGGGAGACACATTACACGTTCGGCAGCGTGAGCCGGCGGTCGTCAAAACGGTTGTCTGCCGCGTCGCTCGACCTTCTTATTGTCAACACCGCCGTACCAATGCTGTTTGCCTACGGCCGCTATCGCGGCGACGAAGCCATGTGCGGCCACGCTTTCGATATAATATCGCAGCTCAAGGCCGAGGACAACAATGTTACGCGCCTGTGGGCCGAGTGCGGTGTCAAGGCCGCCAACGCCGGTGACAGCCAGGCGCTGATGCAGCTCAAGCGCGAGTATTGCGACCGTAAGGACTGCCTAAGGTGCCGCATCGGCTACGAATACCTGCGCAGGGCAGGAGGGTGAGCCTGTAAAACGCGCCCAAGGATTGTGGGCATGGATGAAGTTAATGATGGATGTTGCCCCGTTTTGTAAATAGTTGATAACCAGATGGTTGGCGAGTGATGGCGGAACCGTTTGCAAAAGGCAGCCTTTTGCACGGCGAAAGGCCGTGAACGAGGAGGCAAAAGGCCATGTTTTGCAACGCAATATGCCACCTTTTACAATACGGCCTCTTACGTCCGCTTTTATGCTGTGCGTCCGTATGCTTTTTTTGCGGCATGTATTAATGTAACGTGAGTTCGATGAATTTAGAATAAGGCAAGCTGTGTATCCAATGTGCGTTGTACATGGATGCAAGGCTTTTTAGGGAACACGCAATAAGCGGCAATTGCCCCAAGCATGTTTACTATGAAATTCTCAAAACTCCTGTGCCTTGAATGCTCCACTTGTGCGATGTTTTTCAATTCGTCATTCACGGTTTCAATTATAGCCCTCTTTCTGAGAAGAAGCTTGTCGGAGACACTCATCAACGCACCTTTCATGTTGCTTTTCAATTTTGTGATAAGTTGTATGCCATCGACAAAGAGCCTTTGGAAGAGATTCTTTCCGATATAGCCTTTGTCACCGACGAGCTTTCCGTA
>HF986752.1:50085-53779 GCA_000433175.1 Prevotella sp. CAG:1058 | reverse complement strand
GGTTGAGGCCACGGATGGGCAAACTCTATCTGGCTTTCGGGTTGGTGGAACCACACCTTCGACAGTCCGTTGCCCATGTTCTTAATCTCCCTGACGCGCAGGATGGCTATCGCCCAGCGCTGGTGTACCACCATTTCGAGCTGCCGCGCGTGGCTGAGGTCGGTCTTGGGCGTGGGTATCGTTATGCTCTCGTCGGTGGTGTCGAATGCCTTCATGCGCTCCATCACGCCGTCGGCAAACTGTGACGCGCGCACGGCCTTGCGTCCGCCGGCCCACAGCTGGCGCGTCTCCACCATGCGGTTGCCCGCCATCGGCGCATCAGCCACCCACACCTTGTCCCTTACTTGGGCTGGAAGGCGCTCGTCGTCGCTGCCCCGGCGCCAGCCGGTGACAACGGTTCCGCCACTGATAACAGCCTGCTGGCCGTCGGCTGAGCGTATTATTGTAGGACTATCGGCCGTTCCGCTGTCCTCGGGACGTATGAACAGGGGCTTGTACAGGCGGTAAACGCCGCCGTCCAAAATGATGTTTATGCCCCCGTCGGCGTTCTTTGAGCCGAGCCGTCGCCACTCCCTCGCCTGTTTGAGGGCCTGCTCAAGCGTCTTCAGCGGAGCCTCGCGTGTGCCTGCCGCCTTGTCGTTGCCGGCGGTCGGGGATACGAATATGTCGCCTGCCGGTGCCGTGAGGTGGCAGCAGAGGGCGGCTATTACGGTAATAAACAATTTCTTCATGATTCGGTTTATTAGATAAAGGTAATTTAAGTCATGTCTCCCGGCCGTGCAGGTGGCGCCTGCCGTACGGTCGGCCGGTTGTTTCTGCAAATGTAAGAAAAATCGCCTTAACGGCAAAAACTTTACTCCGTTATTGCACTTGCAGGCATTGTTGAGCCTTGTCGAGGCCGTAATAAAAAACAATGCGGCGGGGTTTTGTGCCCCGCCGCATCCTGATTGAGTGATAAAATTTTAAGGTATTGTCAGTTATTTTCTTTTCTTCCTCAGTGCCCATCCTTCCTCGCTGAAGTCGGGTTCCTCGCCAACCAGCTTGACATCCTTGCCGCCGTTGTTGAAGAACTGGCGCCAGTCGTCCTTGCGTCCGCTCTCCATTGCGGCGCCCTTGTCCTTCTTGCGCTTCTTGTCCTTGCCTCCGCCGTCGTCGGCGTTGCGGCGTTTCGACTTCCTGTCGGCGTTGCCGTAGTCGTCCTTGCGTGAGCCTCCGCGCTGCGGTTTAGAGTCGCGGTCGGCGTCGTTGCAGCGCACCTGGCGTCCTTTGTATATCGTTCCGTCGAGGGCGCGCATCACTTTTACGGCGTCCTTCTCGGGCACTTCGAAGTAAGCCATCTTCGACATGAGGTCTATTGCGCCTATCTCCTGCCGGCCGCCGCGCATGTTGCGGTTGACGAACTGCATCAGTTCGCCTGGGTAGAAGCCGTCGGCCTTGCCCAGGTTGATGAACAGTCGGCGGTAGCCTGCCTCCGCCTTGTGCGTGCGCTTGCGCTCGTCGCTGGTGCGCTCCTTCTTTTTCTTGTCGCCGCGGCCGGTAGGTTTCTCTATCTCGGGCGCGTCGGCGTAGTATGCGAGGAACTTGCCGAACTCGAGGCTGACTATCTTCTTGATCACGTCTTCCTTGTCCACGTATTCGAAGTAGCGGTTGATGTCGTCCATGAAGGGTGCTATCTCCTCCTCGTTGACGTCGGTCTTGACTATCTGGTCCATCACCTTGTAGAGCTGCTTCTTGCATATCTCCTGTGCCGAGGGTATCTCCGCCTCTACGAAGTCCTTGCCTATGGTCTTCTCTATGGCCCTTATCTTCGACTTTTCCCTGGTGTGTACGATTGAGATAGACGTTCCCTTCTTGCCCGCACGGCCTGTACGTCCGCTGCGGTGGGTGTAACTCTCGATGTCGTCGGGCAGTCCGTAGTTGATGACGTGCGTGAGGTCGTCTACGTCGAGTCCGCGTGCGGCAACGTCGGTTGCCACGAGCAGCTGTGTGAGGTGCTGGCGGAACTTCTGCATGGTGAGGTCGCGCTGCTGCTGCGAGAGGTCGCCGTGCAGCGACTCGGCGTTGTAGCCGTCGTGTATCAGCTTGTCGGCTATCTCCTGCGTCTCGCGCTTCGTGCGGCAGAATATTATGGCGAAGATTTTGGGATAGTAGTCCACGATGCGCTTAAGGGCGAGGTATTTGTCCTTGGCGTTGACCATATAATATATGTGGTTGACGTGTTCGGCGCCCTCGTTGCGGCTTCCCACCACGATTTCCTTCGGGTCGGTGAGGTAGTTGCGCGCTATCTTTTCGATTTCCTTGCTCATCGTTGCCGAGAAGAGCAGCGTGTTGCGGTCCTTCGGCACGCCGGCAAGTATTTCGTCGATGCTCTCGGAGAAGCCCATGTTGAGCATCTCGTCGGCCTCGTCGAGCACGACGTTCTTCACCGCTTCGAGCTTCGCAACCCCGCGGTGCATGAGGTCAATGAGTCGTCCCGGTGTGGCAACGATTATCTGTGCGCCGTGCTTCAGGGCGCGTATCTGGTTCTCGATAGACGTTCCGCCGTAGACGGGCACGATGTTGATGCCGCTGACATATTTGGAAAAGTCCTTCAGGTCGTCGGCTATTTGCAGGCAGAGCTCGCGCGTCGGGCTTAGCACTATGGCCTGCGTCTGGCGTATGCGGGCGTCGGTGCGCTGGAGTACGGGTATGCCGAATGCCGCCGTCTTGCCTGTACCGGTTTGTGCCAGTGCTATTACGTCGTTTCTGTTACCGAGCAGATAAGGGATGACTTCTTCTTGTACGGGCATGGGTTGCTCAAAGCCCAGCTCCTCAATGGCGCGGCGAATCTCTTCGCTTACGCCTAATTCTTCAAATGTCTTCAATATAAAATAATTATGTATAAAAACTGCAGTCGGGCCAAACGTTCATGACCGTTTGGCTTTCAGCGTGCAAAGATAGTGCAAGTTGAGCGAAGTGCAAAATAAAAGCGCGAGAAACGAGCTTTTATTTTCACTTCCGAGGCGCCGCCTGTCTTATTCAAAGATAGTGCAAGTTGAGCGAAGTGCAAAATAAATGTGCGGGAAACGAGCTTTTATTTTCACATGCCTTTCGGCTGTTTAACACTTCCCGTTTGCCGCCTACATTTATTAAATATAGTGAAATCCGGGCTGTACGGGCATGCTTTTTGAACAACTCGGCACGGTTTTCAGTGCCACCGGTGCAGGCTTGACTGATGGTAAAATGTATATTGTTGATATTCAATGTGTTACGTACGCCTTTGCAAAAGGTAACCTTTTGCAGGGTAAAAGGTTACCTTTCAGGCTCCCGTTTGCCGCCTTTTGCACGGTAAAAGGATGCCTTTTGGAAATCAGCCTGTTTGTGGCCGTCGAGTGACCGATATTGTCTGATATAATGCTTGAAAAGCCTTAAAATTGATTATTTTTGGCATTTAAACGTATAAAATACAATTATTATGCATCCACTTTTTTAAAAAAGCATCCAGAACGTAAATGTTTGATATTCAGACAAATACATTTTTCGCGTAACATAATACATCCACTTTTTATATTTGTACCCTTTTTCAACATATTTTAAATCAATAAATTTGCGCCAACAATATCGTGAAAATTACCTAAACAAAACCAAATGTTATAAACTTTATGAAAAAATGTAGATCATTTATTCTGACGTTATTGGTTTCGTTGGTTTCAAT
>HF986752.1:49795-49994 GCA_000433175.1 Prevotella sp. CAG:1058 | reverse complement strand
GGGGAGCCGATAATCGGCGCGTCTATCTTCCAGAAGGGAAGCACTAAGGGCGCAGTCTCCGACTTCAATGGAGAGTTCAAGTTAGCACAAGTGCCGGAGGGCAGTGTTATTACAATCTCGTACATTGGTTACAAGACTGTTGAGACAAAGGCTGCTTCAGGCATGCACATCGTGATGCACGAGGACAACGCTACGCTTA
>HF986752.1:38349-49720 GCA_000433175.1 Prevotella sp. CAG:1058 | reverse complement strand
TAACAGCCTCGATCGCTAAGGTCGGTGCTGACGAGCTGGGCATGACGGCGCCAGTCCGCATGGACAACGCCTTGAAGGGCCTTGCCGCCGGCGTTACCGTTACTTCATCTTCAGGCCAGCCTGGTGCCGCAGCACAGATCCGCGTGCGTGGTATCGGTACGATCAACAATTCTGACCCGCTTTACATCGTTGACGGCATGCCTATCGAGGGTGGCCTCGACTATGTTAACCCGAGCGACATCGAGAGTATAGAAGTGCTCAAGGACGCCGCTTCAGGTGCAATCTACGGTGCCCGTGCAGCCAACGGCGTTGTGCTCGTTACAACGAAGTCTGGTAAGAAGGGTAAGGTAAAGGTCAACTACAACTTCTCTTACGGCTGGCAGAGCAAGTGGCACAAGCGCGACGTGCTTAACGCTACCGAGTACGCCGTGATGATGAACGAGGGTTACATCAACGCAGGCAGGGAGCCTCTTTACGACGACCCGTACAACCTTACCGACGCCATGGGCAACAAGATCACCACCGGAACTGACTGGCAGGACGAACTGTTCAACGACAATGCACCGGTGGTAAACCACGACATTACGGTAAGCGGAGCTTCCGACAAGGTTAACTACTACCTCTCTCTCGGCTACTATGCACAGGAAGGTATCATCGGCGGAAACTTCGACCGTTCAAACTACCAGCGCCTCTCGCTCCGCAGCAACACTAAGTATAACGTGTTCGACGTATCAAAGGAGCGCAACTGGCTCAACAAACTTGACATCACTGTCAACCTTTCTTACGCACGCGTAAAGTCTAAGAGCATCGAAGTAAACTCTCAGTTCGGCTCTCCTCTCGGTTCAGCCCTTGCACTTTCACCTATCCTTACACCGACGCTTACTGGCGACGCAGCAATTGCACAGGACGAGTTCTACCGCCAGACACAGCCCGACTATCCCGGTCCGATACTCTCACCCAACGGCGACCCGTACACAATTGCCGGTACTACTTACAACGAAATGGTTAACCCGCTGGCTGCCCTCTCTCTTCCGGGCGCACAGAACTGGAGCCACAAGTTCGTGACCAACTTCGCAGCCGAGCTGCAGATATGGGACGGACTGAAGTACCGCATCTCTTACGGAACCGACATGTCGTTCTGGGGAAATGAAGGCCACACAATCCTCTACTACCTTACTACCAACAACAAGGCTACCCACACAAGCGCATCCCAGGAGAGCGACCGTGGTACGGTATGGCAGATTGAAAACGTGCTGACTTATGACAAGACCTTCGGCGACCACACTTTCAACGTTGTGCTCGGCCAGTCAGCCATGAAGAATACAGGTTGGACTCTCGGCGCAAGCCGCTGGAACCTCATCGACCTCAACAAGCCTTACATCAACTTCTCTTCAGGTCTTGCTGAGAAAGGCGAGCGCGACGGCTGGGGAGGCCCGGCAAACCCGCACGCTCTGTCGTCAATGTTCGCCCGTTTGAGCTACAACTACGCTGAGCGTTACATGTTCCAGGCTACCGTACGCCGTGACGGTTCAAGCCGCTTCGGTACTAACAACAAGTACGCTACGTTCCCGTCATTCTCTCTTGGTTGGAACATCACCAACGAGCCGTTCATGAAGAATGCACCCAAGTGGTTGTCAAACTTGAAGCTCCGTGCAAGCTGGGGTAAGAACGGTAACGAGAACATCGACGACTTCCGTTATGCAGTGTTCACAGCTACAGGCAACAACTACATCCTCGGACGCGGCGAGACTGTCATCAACGGCGTGAAGGCCAACGGCATGCCTAACCCCGACCTCAAGTGGGAGAAGTCTGAACAGACAGACATAGGTCTCGACTTCGGCTTCATGAGCAATGCACTTACATTCTCGGTAGACTATTACATCAAGAAGACCAACGGCATGCTTATGACTATGGCCATACCTTCATACGTGGGCGAAACCAAGCCTATCGGTAACGTTGGTAGCATGAAGAACTCAGGTGTCGAGTTCGAGATTGGCTACAAGTTCAACGTAGGCGACGCACAGTTCAACATCCGCGGTAACGCTTCTTACCTCAAGAACGAGCTCGTAGAACTCGGTAACGATACAGGTTGGGCAGCATACGACTCATTCCAGAACGTAGGTACAATCACACGCGCCATGAACGGCGAACCGTTCCCGTACTTCTACGGATTGAAGACAGCCGGAATCTTCCAGACACAGGAGAAAATCGACTCTTACGTAGGCCCCGAGGGCACTCCCATCCAGCCTAACGCAAAGCCTGGTTACGTTAAGTTCGTCGACCTCAACAACGACGGCGTAATCGACGACAACGACCGTACGAAGATTGGTAAGGGTATGCCCGACTGGACATTCGGCCTTAACTTCTCTGCTGCTTGGCGCGGAATCGACTTCAGCATGATGTGGCAAGGCACTGCCGGCAACGACGTATTCGACGCTACACGCCGTATCGACATCAACTCGACCAACCTGCCTTCATGGATGCTTGGCCGCTGGACAGGTCCCGGCACATCTAACAAGTACCCGATATTCATCGTAGGCGACCCTTCAGACAACTGGAAGTCTTCAGACCTCTACGTTTACGACGGCTCTTACTTGCGTCTTAAGAATATCGAACTCGGTTACACTCTGCCTGCAAACCTTACCAAGAAAGTGTTCATCAACAGGCTTAGAGTATATGTATCTGCCGAGAACCTTCTCACATTCACTAAATACCACGGCTTCGACCCGGAAATTTCTTCAGGCGGAACTTCACTCGGTGTTGACTACGGTGTTTATCCGCAGGCACGTGTATGGCGTGTAGGTTTCAACCTGGAATTCTAATTTTAAACAATGGTTAAACGTCCGAAGGGATGCAAGGTAACGGGGCGCACGCCTCACCGCCTTGGCTCCTGACGGGATAAAGACCTTAAAATCAAGAAGAAAATGAAAAAAATTAAAATATATGCCGGCCTCCTCCTGGCTGCATCAGTGGCGTTTTCGGGCTGTAGCGACGACTTCCTTGAGGTCACTCCGCCCACGTCCAATCCTATAGAGGAGTATTTTACTACGAGGGACCATGTATATGAAGCCCTTATCTCAGCTTACGATCCATTGCATTGGCCGGACTGGGCAATGAGCCAGTATAACCCGATCAACATAATGAGCGACATCATGGCAGACGACATCTGGCCCGGTGGTGCAAGCCGTACCGACAACCAGTACTGGCACCTCATGATGAACTTCGAGGCCAATCCGGAGAACTGTATGACCGGACTCTGGACCTGCGAGTACAGCGGTGTCAAGCGTTGCAACGACGTTATCAAGTACATCGGATGGGCAGGCGACAACATCGGCGACGAGGAGAAAGCATCATGGATGGCACAGACACGTGTGCTCAGAGCTTATTATTACTGCAACCTGTGGAAGTTCTGGGGCAACATACCTTTCTTCATGGAGAACCTGGAGTTCCCGTATCTTGCCGAGCAGATTCCTGCAGACGAGGTTTACAATAACATCATCGCTGAGCTTGAGGACGTAATCAACCAGAACGTGCTGCCCATGAAGTGGGAGGACACAGCTAGCGAGGACAACGTCGGCAAGGTGTCGCAGGCTATGGCATACATGCTTTACGCCGAGATGGTGATGTACCAGAACGACAGCGAGCGTTACGGAAAGGCTCTTTCTTATATGCAGGAGATAATCAACAGCCAGCAGTACGACCTGCTTCCCAGCTATGCCGACATCTTCGAGGAGAGCGGCGAGTGGGGAATGGAGTCCATTTTCGAAATCAATTACAAGGACGACAACGCCGTTCGTTCATGGGGTTCGCCCCTTGTTGCCGGCGGTACGGTTCTTCCACGCCTTATAAGTCCGAGCGAATGGGCATCCAATGCTGGCGACGACAGCGGCGTTACTAACGGCTGGGGCTTCTGCCCGGTACGTCTTGAGACCTTCCAGAGGTATGCTGAAGGCGACCAGCGCCGCGACGTTACATGCTTCGACGCCAATGCACACGGTACTTACGAGCACCGTTACCAGGACACTGGTTACTTCCTCGGCAAGTACATCGCAAAGTCTGAGAACAACAAGGACCAGGCTGCCGACGGTGACCTTAACTTCAACAACAACCTGCGTGTATACCGTTACGCAGAGACACTGCTCAACGCTGCCGAGCTGTTGGTTCGCACCGGAGGCGATGCAGGCTTGGCAAAGACCTACCTCAACCGCGTGCATAACCGCTCTGGACTTACTGACCAGGTTGACGCTACGATCGACAACATCATCGCAGAGCGCCAGCTCGAGTTCGTAGGCGAAGGCAAACGCTATTGGGACCTCGTGCGTACGGACAAGGCTACGACTACCCTCGTGCCCGACTCTTACGGCTACCGCACCAACACTTGGAGTGAGTCTAAGAAATATCTGCCTATACCTCAGGCCGAAATCGACGCAGCTCAAGGTACTCTTACGCAGAACAATTATTAATAAAACATTATAGTGACAAATTATGAAAAAGCTTAATTATATATTGGGCGCGTTTGCCGCAGTGGCAATGTCACTGGCATCGTGTTCTCCTGAAGAATTCGACAGCGTCGACGAAAAAGGACTTCCGCTGTTAGAGAATTACAGCGACAAAGTTTCAGCAACTGTCGATCCGGCAATAAATCAGGTTACTTTCAAACTGGAAGGCGATGCAGTTTATCCTATCTGGTTTGTGAATGAAAGTGCAACTCCGTACTCTACACAGAACGGACTGAAGAAAATTTTCAGCAACGCTGGCGACTATGAGATGGAATACCGTGTGGGCAACCGCAACGGTTTCAGCCAGGGTATAGGTAAGGTTTCGTTCCACATCGACAACTCTCTTGTCGATATGACGAAATATACAACATTGCTGAGCGGCAAGACATGGCGCATTGCGAAGGATGTGCAGGGTCACCTCGGATGTGGTGAGCCGGGTACAGACGGACTTGGATGGTTCTCAGCAGCTCCAAACGAGAAGGAGGGCACTGGTCTTTATGACGATGAGATTACCTTCACGGCTGACGGCAGCTATACTTACAATCCTGGTGCAGACGGCCTTGTATTAGTCAATACAGGTTGTACAGTTATAGACGGTAATCCTGGCAATGGTGAGGACTTCGACGCAACTGCATCGCAGCAGACTGCTACATACACAATCGAAGGCCGTGGCAACGACGTTTACCTTGTGCTTCCGGAACATACATTCTTCCCATACATATCTGGCGACAATCAGTATAACAAACCTGAGTTCCGTATCGAGAGCATAACTGGCTCAGAGCTGGTATTGATTTATGACGACGGTAACATTGCATGGCACTACATCTTGACAAGCAAAGCTGACGAGCAGACATTTGACGGTTTTGATCCTAACAGCGATTTCAATATGTTCAAGAGCTGCACGTTCACCAATACCTTCTACTATGCTCCGAACTGGGGACAGATTGCTGACCCGACAATGACTGTTGACGGCAACTCTTATACCGTATCTCTGCCTACTGCAACAAGCGAGACTTGGCAGGCACAGGTTATGTTCCACACAAATATGACTACAACAGCAGCTTCAAACTATGACTTCAGCTGCAAGCTCATGTCTACAACTGACCATAACAACGTAACTGTGAAACTTGCTAAGGAGGGTGATGACGATACTTACTTCTTTGTTGATAATATCAAGCTGAAGGCTTATGAGGAGTATGTATTCTACAAGAGCGACATGGCTGGTATCGATATGGACGGTGTGAATATCGTATTCGACTTTGGTGGCAACGCTGACAATACAGACATTACAATCAGCAACATCGTACTGAAAGACCATGCAAATGACGACGGCACAGTAGTTCCTTCTGAAGATGAAGACAAGACTGTCTATACTTATGACTCAGAGAACAATCTCTGGAAGGTTAATGTTGACGACACTGACGGATACACAACACAGTTCTATTACGCTCCGGGCTGGACACAGATTGCTGACCCGGGCTTCTCTAAGGACGGAGGCACTTATACGATAACTCTGCCTACAGCTACTTCTGAACAGTGGCAGGCACAGGTTAAGATTCTTACATCAATCCCGGCTGAGGCTGATACTCCTTATGACTTCAGCTGCACACTGATGTCTGACAAGGAGCTTAAGGGCGCTACAGTTAAGCTTACTGACAGCTCAAGCGATGATAACTACATGGTGCTGGAGCGTGTCGACCTTGCTCCTTATGAAGAGAATGTTGTTAAGGTGCCGGCTACTATAATGGAAAAAGGCGCTGCTGGTGCTCTTACTTTGGTATTGGACTTCGGCGGATGCCAGGATAATACTACGGTAACTTTAAACAACATAGTTTTGCAGAAGACTGCAAAGTAATCTACTGTTATCCTGTTTTATAATGTCTTAATAATCAGATGTTTGTGAAAGGTGGCCTTTTGGTCTTCAAAAGACCGCCTTTTGCAAGCTAAAAGACGGCAAACGGGAATGTAAAAGACCATCTTTTGCTCTCTATATCTTCAAAGGTAGTAGCATGACAGGTCATCTTGATTATTAAAAACTGATGTCAATAACCTATAAAGAAATGATTTCAAGGATGATTTCAAGCGTTTTTCTTGCTATAGCATTAGGGCTTATGTCTTGCAGTAAGGACAATGAGACAGCTTACGAAGCTGACAACCAGCAGGTTACTCTCTCCTTAACTGAGAAGAGTATCGACTACGGTTCTACTTCGTTTACAGTCGATGTAACCGCTGACCGTGAGTTTGCGGCTTATTCAACTGTCGACTGGCTCGACGTTACTCCTAAAGGCTCGGTCAATAAAAACGAGACACTGACAATAACAGCGCAGGAGAATCCTTCTTACGATGCACGTAGCGGAGCTGTAACTGTTGCCTGCGGAGGCACACGCCGTTCTATTACTGTCAGTCAGGCAGGGAAGCCCCAACCTTCAACCGACATCACGGCTCCTGAAGGCTATTCGCTCGTTTGGAACGACGAGTTCGACGGTTCGGAGCTGAGCAGCGACTGGACGTTCGAGGTTGCAGGCCCTGGCTTCGTCAACAACGAGCTCCAGAGCTATGTCAAGGGCAACGACGTTGCCGAAGTTTCCAACGGTACGTTGAAGATAAACCTCTTCAAGGACGGTAATACCGTCAAGTCGGCACGTATCTATGCCAAGCGCAACCAGGGTTGGCAGTACGGTTACTTCGAGGCAAGCATACGCCTGCCAGAGGGTAAGGGCACATGGCCCGCATTCTGGATGATGCCCGTCAACTCCACCACATGGCCTGGCGACGGCGAGATTGACATAATGGAGTCGGTAGGTTACGACCCCAATGTGGTTGTCTCTACCATCCACTGTAACAAGTACAACAATAGCGGAACAGCCATCGAGAGTGCCCGTAAGACCATCTCAAATGCCTATACGGAATTCCACAAGTATGCACTCGAGTGGACACCTGAGAGGATGGTGTTCTTTGTTGACGGCATCAAGCTGCTCACATACAACAACGACGGCACCGGCAAGGACGCCTGGCCGTTCAACGCTCCCTTCTACATCATCCTCAACCTCGCGTGGGGCGGTTCGTGGGGCGGCGTGCAAGGCGTTGACGAGAGCTGCCTGCCGGCAACCATGGAAGTCGACTATGTACGCGTATTCCAGAAATAATATTAAAGCGTAACAAACCAAGTTGATGCCGCTTGCGGCCGACATGTCGCGCGCGTTGGCGCCGCGGCGGGCGGCTGGAGGCGGCTTTGTTGTTAACAATGATTATGCAAATGCGAAAGATTTTTTCAATTATCATGCTGAGCCTTGTTGTCGCCACGGCTGCGGCCTCCGGCCGTTTTGTCCGCGTCGAGGGCGAGAACCTCGTCAAGCCCGACGGCACCAAGCTCTATATTACAGGCACCAACCTGGGCAACTGGCTCAACCCCGAGGGCTACATGTTCGGTTTCCAGAAGACCAACTGCGAGTGGATGATTGACCTTATGCTAAAGGAGATGGTCGGACCGGATGAGGCCGCCGCCTTCTGGCGCGTCTTCAAGGACAACTACATCACGCGCGACGACATCCGCTACATAGCCTCGACCGGTGCCAACACCATACGCCTGCCGTTCAACTACAAGCTCTTCACCGACGAAGACTACATGGGCATCTCCGCCGCCCAGGACGGTTTCGCCCGCGTCGACAGCGTAGTGGAGTGGTGCAGGGAGAGCGGTCTTTATCTGATTCTTGACATGCACGACTGCCCCGGAGGCCAGACCGGCGACAACATAGACAACGGACACGGCTATCCGTGGCTCTTCGAGAGCGAAGTCAGCCAGCAGCTGTTCATCAAGGTGTGGTGCGACATAGCCAAGCGCTACAAGGACGAGCCCGTCATCCTCGGCTACGAGCTGATGAACGAGCCGATAGCCCACTACTTCGAGAACAAGGCCGAGCTCAACAAGAAGCTCGAACCGCTCTACAAGCGCACGGTTAAGGCAATACGCGAGATTGACAAAAACCACGTCATACTGCTCGGCGGTGCGCAGTGGAACAGCGATTTCAGCATGTTTGCCGACTGGAAGTTCGACTCGAACATCATGTACACGTGCCACCGTTACGGCGGTCCGGCCACGGCTGAGGCCATCAAGAGTTACATCGACTTCCGCGACAAGACCGGCCTGCCCATGTACATGGGCGAGCTGGGGCACAACACCGACCAGTGGCAGGCCGACTTCGTGAAGACTCTCCGCGACAACAACATCGGCTATACCTTCTGGCCGTACAAGAAGGTGGACAACTCCTGCATGAACGCCGTTGTCCGCCCTGAGGGCTGGGACAGCGTCGTAGTCAAGTTCTCCGAGGCCGTGCGCACAACGTTTGCCGACATCCGCGCCGCCCGTCCGTCGCAGGCCGAGGCACGTCGCATACTGGCGCAGTACCTTGAGAACATCAAGTTCGCCAACTGCTGCCCGCAGACGTCTTACATAAAGTCGATAGGCCTCAAGGCCGAATAATTTCCGGCTAAAGCCAACTAACAATGACCTAACAATAATAAAGATAATGAAAAAGACAATCACAACGGCCGTTTTCGCGGTGTTCACCTCCGCGATGGCCATGGCTCAGGCCGTCCCCGTATACCTCGACGAGTCCAAGCCGATTGAAGAGCGCGTCGAAGACGCCCTCAAGCGCATGACCCTTGACGAGAAAATCGCCGTCATCCATGCACAGAGCAAGTTCAGTTCGCCTGGCGTGGCACGCCTCGGCATGCCCGACTTCTGGACCGACGACGGCCCCCACGGCGTCCGTCCCGACGTGCTTTGGGACGAATGGATGCAGGCCGGGCAGACCAACGACTCGTGCGTTGCCTTCCCCGCGCTTACGTGTCTTGCCGCAACGTGGAATCCGCAGATGGCCGTCGACTACGGAAAGGCCCTCGGCGAGGAAGCCCTCTACCGTGGCAAGGACATGATTCTCGGTCCCGGTGTCAACATACTGCGCACCCCTCTGGGTGGCCGCAACTTCGAGTACATGGGCGAAGACCCGTATCTTGCTTCGCGCATGGTAGTCCCCTACATCCAAGGACTCCAGTCCAACGGTGTCGCTGCGTGCGTTAAGCACTTCGCGTTGAACAACGACGAGGAGTACCGCAACCAGGTTAACGTCATCGTTGACGACCGCGCGCTTTACGAAATCTATCTTCCAGCGTTCAAGGCAGCCGTCACCGAAGGCCACGTATGGGGCCTCATGGGCGCCTACAACCTGTACAAGAACCAGCACAACTGCCACAACAAGTACCTGCTCTGCGACATTCTGAAGGGCGAGTGGGGTTATGACGGCGTGGTAGTGTCAGACTGGGGCGGCGCGCACGACACACGCCAGTCGGTAGAGAACGGACTCGACATGGAGTTCGGCACATGGACCGACGGCCTTTCGTTCGGCGCTTCAAACGCATACGACAACTACTACATGGCCCGTCCTTACCGCGACATGATACTGAAAGGCCAGTATTCAACCAAGGAACTTGACGACAAGGTGCGCCGTGTGCTTCGTCTGTTCTTCCGTACAACGATGAGAACCGACCGCGGTAACGGCTTTATGAACTCTGAGGCCCACTATGCCACGGCGCGCAAGATAGCCGGCGACGGCATCGTGTTGCTCAAGAACGACGGCAACCTGTTGCCCCTCGACACCACGAAGGCGCTCCGTGTGCTCGTGGTTGGCGAGAATGCAATCAAGATGATGACCGTAGGCGGAGGCAGTTCGTCGTTGAAGGTGCAGCGCGAGACCCTTCCCCTCGAGGGCATGCGCGAGTATCTGGGCGACAAGATAAAGGTTGAGTACGCCCGCGGATACGTCGGCGACACCACCGGCGAGTACAACGGAGTCGTAGCCAAGCAGAAGCTGTACGACACCCGTTCGGCCGACGAGCTGATTGCCGAGGCCGTAGAGAAGGCAAAGAACGCCGACTGCGTGGTATTCTTCGGAGGTCTTAACAAGAGCGACTACCAGGATGCCGAGGGCCACGACCGCAAGGAGTACGGCCTGCCGTACGGACAGGACCGCGTGGTCGAGGCACTTGCCAAGGCAAACAAGAACCTCGTGTTCGTCAACATATCAGGAAATCCCGTGGCCATGCCGTGGAAAAACCAGGTGAAGGCCATCGTCCAGGGCTGGTTCCTCGGCTCTACTGCGGGCGAAGCCCTTGCCGACGTGCTTACCGGACGCGTCAACCCGTCGGGCAAGCTGCCTTATACATGGTGGCAGAAGCTCAACGACGTGCCTGCACACAAGCTCAACACTTATCCCGGAACATGGCGCAAGGACGAGAAGATAATCGACGAGGAGTATAAGGAAGGCATCTTCGTTGGCTACCGCTGGGTTGACAAGGAGAAGGTTGCGCCCCTCTTCGCCTTCGGCCACGGCCTTAGCTACACCACGTTCAAGATAGGCAAGGCCACCGCAGACAAGGCCAAG
Organism: Prevotella sp. CAG:1058; assembly: GCA_000433175.1. Classification (GTDB taxonomy): domain Bacteria; phylum Bacteroidota; class Bacteroidia; order Bacteroidales; family Bacteroidaceae; genus Prevotella. The sequence goes on along the minus strand of HF986752.1, from coordinate 38,781 downwards.
CTTGCACAGGGCGACAGCATTACCTTCACCGTAAGCGTTGAGAACACTGGCACGAAGGCCGGCGCCGAGGTGGTACAGCTCTACGTGCGCGACTGCAAGTCGTCGCTGGTGCGCCCCTACAAAGAGCTCAAGGCCTTCAAGAAGGTTTACCTGAAGCCGGGCGAAGTGAAGGAAGTCAAGCTGACCATCGGCACCGACGCGCTCAGCTTCTTCGACGACAAGGCCCACAAGTGGACGGCCGAGCCGGGTGACTTCGAGGCCCTTATAGGCAACTCTTCAGACAACCTGAAGCAGAAAGTGAAATTTGTTTTAATGTAATACCATGACGATGCCGGCCGGAAGCTTATGTTGCCGGCCGGCATCAATTTGTTTACTGTAAAATAACATTACAATGAAAGCAATAAGAAAAGCATTGACCGTAGCAGCGTCGTG
>HF986752.1:29488-38324 GCA_000433175.1 Prevotella sp. CAG:1058 | reverse complement strand
AGCGTCGTGTGTGTTAGCATTCAGCGCGACAGCACAGAACGCTGATATGGATAAGTTTGTCAGCGACCTGATGTCGCGCATGACGCTCCAGGAAAAGATAGGCCAGCTCAACCTCCAGGTGGCCGGCGACATCACCACAGGCCAGGCACAGGACACCCAGGTGGCCGGCCTTGTCAAGGAAGGAAAGATGGGCGGAGTGTTCAACCTGAAAGGAGTAGAGAAGATAAAGGCGCTCCAGAAGATAGCCGTTGAGCAGAGCCGTCTGGGCATTCCGCTGCTTGTCGGCATGGACGTAATCCACGGTTACGAGACGATATTCCCCATTCCGTTCGCCCTTTCGTGCAGCTGGGACTTGGCTGCCATTGAAGAGGCGGCGCGCATAGCCGCCAAGGAGGCTTCAGCCGACGGCATCAACTGGGTCTACAGTCCTATGGTCGACATCTGCGTGGACGCCCGATGGGGCCGCATATCAGAGGGTAACGGCGAAGACCCGTACCTCGGCGCGCAGATAGCAGCAGCCATGATACGCGGATACCAGGGCGATTATTCGAGCCGCGAGAACGTAATGGCCTGCATGAAGCACTTCGCTCTCTACGGTGCGGTAGAGTCGGGACGCGACTACAACACCGTAGACATGAGCCGCCTGAGAATGTACAATCAGTATTTTCCGCCTTACAGAGCTGCCATCGAGGCAGGAGCGGGCAGCGTGATGTCGTCGTTCAACATTGTCGACGGTGTTCCGGCAACAGCCAACAGATGGCTGCTCGACGACGTTCTGCGCAAGCAGTGGCAGTTTGACGGTTTCGTAGCCACCGACTACGGCTCGATAGGCGAGATGATGCCCCACGGCGTAGGCGGCGACCTCAAGCGTGCATCAGCGCTGGCGCTCAACGCCGGTACCGACATGGACATGTGCTCAATGGGCTTCCTCGGCACGCTGGAGCAGTCGGTAAAGGACGGTACAGTGAGCGAGGAGGCCATCAACACGGCCTGCCGCCGTGTGCTCGAGGCAAAGTACAAGCTGGGTCTTTTTGCCGACCCTTACAAATACTGCGACACCAAACGCCCGAAGAAGGACATCTTCACAGCCGACAACCGTGCCGCCGCACGCCGCATAGCCGCCGAGACCTTCGTGCTGCTTAAGAACCAGGACAACCTACTGCCGCTGAAGCGCGAGGGCAAGATAGCCCTAATAGGTCCGCTTGCCGACACCCGTGCCAACATGGCCGGCACATGGTGCGTGGCCTACACGCCCGACAAGTACTCGACGCTTAAGGAAGGATTCGAGCGCGCCCTCAAGGGCAAGGCAGAACTCCTGTACGCCCAGGGCTGCAACCTTATGGCTGACGCTGAACGCCAGCGCGCCGCAGAGTTCGGCAAGACCATCAACCGCGGCGACGACGCAGCCCTCAAGGCCGAAGCCCTTGCCGTGGCTGCCAAGGCCGACGTCATAATATGCGCTATGGGCGAGAGCGCCGAAATGTCAGGCGAGTGCGCCAGCCGTTCAGACCTGCGCCTGCCCGACGTACAGCGCGAGCTGCTCGCCGAGCTTGTCAAGCTGGGCAAGCCCGTGGTCATGCTCAACTTCTCAGGCCGTCCCACAGTACTCACATGGGAGCAGGACAACGTCGACGCAATACTCAACGTATGGTTCGGAGGCAGCGAGGCAGCCGACGCCATCTGCGACGTGGTCTTCGGCGACGTAGCCCCGAGCGGACGCCTTACCATGACTTTCCCGCGCACTGTAGGTCAGTTGCCCATGTACTACAACCACCTGAACACCGGCCGCCCCGTACCCGAGGGCACAAAGGAGTTCCGCAAGTACGCATCCAACTGGCTCGACGTGGTCAACGACCCGCTCTATCCCTTCGGCTACGGCCTCAGTTACACCACCTTCAGCTACGGCAAGCTTTCGGTTACAGGTTCTGGCCGCAACTTCAAGGCCACCGTCACCGTGACCAACACCGGCTCGAAGGACGCCTGCGAGGTGGTGCAGCTCTACATGCACGACCCCGTTGCCTCGATAACACGCCCCGTCAAGGAGCTTAAAGGCTTCAGGCGCATCATGCTCAAGGCCGGCGAGACCAAGGAAGTGACCTTCGACATCACCGAGAAAGACCTCTCATACTACGACGCCGAGGGCCGTCAGGTATTCGAGCCGGGCAAGTTCGACATCATGCTCGGACACGACAGCCGCTCGCTCCAGACCGTAAGCATAACGGCTGAATAAACCGCCGGCGTAACACACTGGAATACAACGCATTATAAAAGGCCGTCTTTTGCAGTGCAAAAGACGGCCTTTTAGCGTGCAAAACATTACCTTTTGCAGCGCAAAAGGTAACCTTTGGCAAAAACAGTGGCTTAAGTTTTGTTAATTCACGATATTGTCTTATCTTTGCAATATGTTGCATTGTTATTGGTTTCACTAGGAAACGATACCGTTATGAGGATTCTTATATTGTTTTTTCTGGTGTTGGCTCCGCTGGTTGATGCTGTTGCCGCCACTCGTGTCGACTCCCTTTACAGGTGTCTCGACGCGGCCATAGCCGATTCTTCAGCGTTCATAGCCAAGCGCGAAGACGCCATACGCCGCATACGTGACAAGTACGTGCACACGGGCGAAGCCTCTACGCGCTACGTCGTCGCGCTCGAACTATACGAGGAGTACAAGCCATTCATGAACGACTCGGCCCTGGCTTGGCTGGGACGGGCGCGTGCCGAGGCACGCAGATGCGGTGACAGGGCGGGCGAGAACCGTTGCCTTGCGCTTACGGCCTACCAGTGTTCAAACACGGGCATGTACACCGAAGCCGTCGACATACTGTCCACCATAGACAAGTCGGCCCTTGGCGGCGACGGCCTTGTTGACTACTACATGGCCTACAACCACCTATACGGCGAACTGGGATATTACTGCAAGGTGCGTTACCTTAAGGATAAGTACTTCGCTTTGGCGCACGTCTACGCCGACTCGCTCCTAGCCATGGCCTCTCCAGACAGCGACATACGCCTGCAACTGCTTGAGACCACTGCCTACAACAAGGGCGACTACAAGGAGGCCTTGCGCTACAACGACATGCGCCTCAAACTTGCCATGAAGGATTCGTACCGCATGGCCATCGTGGCCTTCTACCGTTACCTCGACTACAAGATGCTCGGCGACACCGACGAGTGGAAATACTGGCTCGCCATGTCGGCCCTGCTCGACGTGCGCAACGCCGTCATGGACCAGGCCGCGCTGTGGGAACTGGCCAACAGCATGTATTTGCGTGGCGAGATAGAGCGTTCGTACCGCTACATAAACTTCGCCTCCGCCTGCGCCTCCAAGTTCAGCACGAGGCTCCGCAACCAGCAGATAACGCCCGTGATGCAGGTCATCGACAACATGTACCAGATGCAGAACCGGCGCGAGAACACATACCTCAAGGCGGCCATCGTGCTTACCGGCGTGTTCATGCTCATAGTGCTGGCCTTCCTTGTCTACCTTACCCGCCAGCGCCGGGCCTCACACAGGCTCAACAGCGAGATGAAGCAGATGCTCGACAGTCTCGACACCTCAAACCGCCGCCTCACCGCAACCGGCAACCATCTTAACGACGCCGTGGCGAACCTGGACGAGAGCAACCGCGTCAAGGAGAAGTACATCGGCCTCTTCCTACGCCAGTGCTCGTCATACATAGACCGCATGGATGCCATGCGCCGCGACGTGTTCACCATGCTCAAGGCCAAGCGTTACGCCGAGCTTTACGACATGGTGAAGAACCACGACTTCCGCGACAAGGAGCAGGAGGAGTTGTTCGAGATATTCGACTCCACGTTCATACGCCTCTTCCCGACGTTTGTCGACGAGTTCAACCAGCTTCTCAATCCCGACAGCCGCATCTCGCTGCCCGACCAGGCCAAGCTTACCACGGGCATACGCATCTTCGCCCTGATACGCCTCGGCATCGACGACAGCTCCAAGATAGCCGAGTTCCTGCACTATTCGGTCAACACCATCTACAACTACCGCGCCAAGATAAAGAACGGCGCTGCCGTAAACCGTGAGGAGTTCGAGGACCTTGTCAAGGCCATCGGCTTGCCCAAGGGCGTGGTTGAATAGCCGCGGGCGGCAAAACATGATAACAACAAGCAATAATGAAAATAGCAGTATTCTGTTCGGCAAACTCTAATATAGACGCCGGATATTTCAAAGTGACTGAAGAACTCGGCCGCTGGATAGGCTCCAACGGCCATACGCTCGTGTTCGGCGGATGCAATTTAGGGCTTATGGAGTGCGTGGCACGCGCCGTGCGACAGGCAGGCGGCACCACCATAGGCGTGGTGCCCTCGATAATAGAGCGCGGCGGCAAGGCCAGTCCGAGCATGGACGTGTGCATACCCTGCGACAACCTGAGCGACCGCAAGGACCTCATGCTCGCCCAGTGTGACGCCGCAGTGGCGCTGCCCGGCGGCCTGGGCACGCTCGACGAGGTGTTCACCATGGCCGCGTCGGCCACCATAGGCTACCACCACAAGCCCGTGATACTGCTCAATGCAGGCGGTTTCTGGGACACGCTCATAGCCCTTCTCGACGACCTCCAGCTTAAGGGAGTGGTCAGGGGACAGTGGCGCGACATAATAAAAGAAGCCGCCGGCGTCGACGACGCCATACGGCTTCTTCAGGATATTTAGCCTTGCGGCAGGCAAGACCGTGTCGGCTCCGCCTTTGCGGAGCCTTTTTTGCGTCTTGTCCGCACGCCTTATTTCACGTCAGCAAGTTTCTTTCCGAATATCTTGTTTACCACTATGGCCACAGCACCGTCGCCCGTCACGTTGCAGGCCGTTCCGAAGCTGTCCATCGCTATGTACAGGGTAATCATCAAAGCCTGTTCCTGCTCGCCGAAACCGAGCACCGACGCCAGCGGCGCCAGTGCCGCCATGATTGCCCCTCCGGGCACTCCCGGCGCGGCGACCATCATTATCGACAGCAGCAGGATGAAGCCCGTGAACAGCATCGGGTCGTGTGGCATGCCCTTCAGGATGCAGATTGTAAGCGCGCAGGCCACAATCTTCATTACCGAACCCGACATGTGGATGGTAGCGCAGAGCGGAACCGTGAAGCCGGCAACGTCCTTGCCCACGCCGTTAAGCTCGGTCTGCTTCAGCGTTACGGGTATGGTCGCTGCCGAAGACGACGTGCCCAGAGCCGTGAAATACGCCGGCAGCATGCGCCAGAGCAGTTTCAGCGGATTGCGGCGCGTCAGCATTCCGGCCACGCAGAACTGGTAGAGCAGTATTATTATGTGCAGTGCGAAGATTACGACGATAATCTTTGCAAACACCGTCATTATCGAATAAGCCTCTCCGTTGGCCGTCATGTTGAGGAAGATACCGAAAATGTAAGGCGGCAGCAGCGGAATTATCGCCTTGCCGATGACCTTCCCTATAATCTCCATAAGCTCGTCGGCGCCCTTCTTCAGCACCTCCGACTTGCCGTAGGCGATGCCCAGTCCCATCATGAACGACAGCACCAGGGCGCTCATTACGTCGAGGATTGGCGGTATCTTGATTGTGAAGTACGGTTCTATGGCTTCGCCGGCGCCGCCTGTCGCGGCAGCCGTCAGTCCCTCGGTCATGGCCGGAAAGAGCACGCTGCCCGTGCCGTAGGCCAGCAGTCCGCAAAATACCGTGTCGGCGTAGGCTATGCCCACCGTTACAAGAAGCATCTTGCCTGCCGAGTTGCCGATGCCCGCAATGGCCGGAGTGACCAGGCCCACGATGATGATTGGTATGAGGAAGCCGAGAAACTGGCTGAATATTGCGTTGAAGGTCATGAACGGCCGTATCCATGGCTCGGTGAACACGTTGCCCAGCAAAACGCCCAACGCTATGGCAACGATAATCCGGGGCAGCAGCCCGAAGCGTGTTTTTTTCATGTATGTTTAAGGTTTTTGATGATAAATGCAAACCGGCCGCCCTGTGCCGGCCGCCGGCTTGCATGCCTGAAGGTTACTGCCTGTCCTGCTTGAGCCTTTCGGCCATGGCGCGTCCGAGCGCCTCGCACTGTGCGAAAGAGTCCTCCTTGAGGCTCTGCTTCATCTCTACGGGAGTGCCTACGGCCTCGAATTTCAGGTGAGTCTCGTTCCAGTGGTGTATGCGTTCGACGGCTTTGCCTGCCCAGGCGTAGCTTCCGAACCAGCCTATATAGTGCCTGTTCTTGATGTCCTTGCCTGCAATCTCGCTCAGCAATACCTCCATTTCGTGGTAAAGTCCGGCGTTGTAGGTCGGTGCTCCGACAATAAGTCCGCGGTAGCGGAAGATGTCGCGCAGTATGTAAGAGTGGTGCGTCTTGGACACGTTGTACATTACGATGTTCTTGATGCCTGCCTGGCTTGCCGCGCGGGCTATCACCTCGGCCATGCGCTCAGTGTTGCCGTACATCGTTCCGTAGCATATTACGATGCCTTCCTCGGTCTCGTAGCGGCTGAGACGGTCATATATGCCTATCACTTTGCTGATATGCTCGTGCCATACGGGGCCGTGTGTAGAGCAGATGTAGTCCAGCTGCACTCCCTCCAGTTTCTTCAGGGCGTTCTGCACGGGTGTTCCGTACTTGCCGACGATGTTCGAATAGTAGCGTACCATCTCCAGCCAGAACGTGTCGCAGTTGATTTCAGAGTCTATTATGCCGCCGTTGAGCGCGCCGAAGCAGCCGAATGCATCGCCGGAGAACAGCGTGTTGGTGGTCGTGTCAAGTGTAACCATCGTCTCGGGCCAGTGTACCATCGGCGTCAGCACAAACGTAAGCTCGTGGCGTCCGAGGCTGAGTTTAGAGCCGTTCTTCACCTCCACCTCGTCGGTAGTTATGCCGTAGAAGCCGTCAATCATGCCGAACGTCTTCTTGTTGGCAACGATCTTTACGCCAGGATAGTACTTGCGTATCAGTTCTATGGCACCGCTGTGGTCGGGTTCCATGTGGTTTATCACGAGATAGTCTATCTGCCTGTCGCCCAGTATTTCACGTATGTTCTTGAGGTATGGCATGAAGAAGTCAACCTCCACTGTGTCGATGAGGCACACTTTCTCGTCGTCGATGAGGTAGGAGTTGTATGAAACTCCGTTAGGCAGCGGCCACAAGCCCTCGAAGAGTTCCTTGTTGCGGTCGTTTACGCCTACATAATAGATTTTGTCGGTAATCTCTATCATTGTTGTTTTTATTTTGGTTGTTGTCTTATTCGTTTTTGTACAGTCCGTCCTTCATGGCCTGGCCGAAGCCGGTGTCAATCGAGTTGCCTATGCTCTTGCAGCAGTTGGCCGAGAAGGCGAGGGCGCAGCTTATTATCTTGTCCCATGTCTCTTCGGCTATCGGGCCGTCCATGGCGTCGCGGGTTACGCCGTAGCGCACCAGTCCGTACACCAGTCCGGCGTTGAAGTTGTCGCCCGCGCCTATGGTGCTTACCGTGTCCGTGGCGTTCACGGGGTAGCTCTTCTTCAGTCCGCCGTCGCCGCGCAGCTCCACGTTGCCCGCCCCGTCGGTGTAGACGAACTTCTTGCAGTAGAACGAAATCTCAGAGTTGTACACCTTGTCGGGCGTGTCCATGCCGTACATCACGTTGAAGTCTTCGCGGCTGCCGCGCACAATGTCGGCGTATTCGAAGTTCTCCAGTATGTTGGGCGTCAGCTTCATCACCTCGTCGGCGTGCGCCGCACGGAAGTTAACGTCATAGTATATTATCGCCCCCTTGTCGCGTGCGGCGTTGAGCAGTGCCGCCACCTGCGGGCGTATTACGGGGTTGACGGCGTAGTACGAGCCTATCATCACTATGTCGTCGCGGTTTATTTCGGGCGTCAGGTAGTCGAGCCTGTCGTGCGGATGGTCTTTGTAGAATATGTATTCGGCGTCGTTCTTTTCGTTGAGGAATGCCAGCGACACGGGCGACTTGGTGCCCTTGTACGAGTTGACGTTCGACGCGTCGACCCCGTTTTCCTTCAGGAAGGCCACCGTCCTCTGTCCTATGCGGTCGTAGCCAACCTCGCTTACGAAGGCTGCCGGCACCCCGGCGCGCCCCAGTGAAATCATGCCGTTGTAGACAGAGCCGCCCGGCACGGCGCTCACGGGCTGCCCGTTTTTGAATATTATGTCGAGTACTGTTTCGCCTATTCCGATAACTTTGCGCATTGTCTTGCTTTTTTTATAAAGTCTTGTTTGTGGCGCAAAGATACTAAAAGGCGGGCGCAAAGCCAAAAAATTAAAACGTAGTTTTAAGATTTTTTACTTTGCCGGGCGGCATTTATCTTATGAAAAGAAACTAAAAATTTGCTTTTTATGCAGTTAACGGTGGCGTAAAGTCGTGAAAATCATATAATTTTGCACCTCGGATTATGAAATACAATACTCACACTTTAAGCAACGGGCTGCGCGTCATCCACCTTGCGTCGGCGTCGCCCGTGGTATATTGCGGCTACGCCATCTGCGCCGGCACGCGCGACGAGCTGCCGGGCGAGGAGGGACTGGCGCATTTTTGCGAACATACGACCTTCAAGGGCACGGAGCGCCGCCGCTCCATGCAGATACTGAACAGCCTCGAGAGCGTCGGCGGCGACCTCAACGCCTTCACCAACAAGGAGGACACGGTGTTCTATTCGGCCATACTCAAGGAGCACCTGCCGCGCGCCGTCGACCTGCTTTCAGACATAGTGCTGCACAGCACCTATCCGCAGGCCGAGCTGGACAAGGAAATCGAGGTGGTGTGCGACGAGATAGAGTGCTACAACGACTCGCCGGCGGAGCTTATTTACGACAAGTTCGAGAACATGATATTCGACGGCCATCCCCTCGGACACAACATCCTGG
>HF986752.1:0-29423 GCA_000433175.1 Prevotella sp. CAG:1058 | reverse complement strand
TGACGACACGCTGCGCTTCACTCGCAAGTTCTACCGTCCCGACAACGCCGTGTTCTTCGCCTCGGGCGACATCAGTTTCGACCACCTTGTGCGCCTGCTCGAAAAGGCCACGGCCGGCTTCGCGCCCAGCGCCCCGCGTTCGGGTAAGGGCAGGGGAGCGACCCTTCCGGCATACGTCCCGTGTGAAGAGGTTGTCAGCCGGGGCACCCACCAGGCACACGTGATGATAGGCAACCGTGCGTATGACGTGCACGACCGCCGCCGCTTCATACTGTATCTGATGAACAACATGCTCGGAGGCCCCGGCATGAACGCCCGCCTGAACATAGCCCTGAGGGAGAAGAACGGACTGGTGTACACCGTAGACAGCTCGATGGTGAGCTATTCGGACACCGGCCTTTGGTGTACATACTTCGGATGCGACCCCCACGATGTTAAAAAATGCCGCCGCCTCGTGGCTCGCGAGCTTGACAAGCTCGCCTCGAAACCTTTGTCTGCCACCGCCCTTGCCGCCGCAAAGCGCCAGATAAAGGGGCAGATAGGCGTGGCGTGCGACAACCGCGAGAACTTCGCCCTCGACTTCGGCCGCAGCTACCTGCACCATGGCATAGAGAAAGACGTGGCAAGGCTGATGGCGCGTGTCGACGAGGTGACGGCTGAAGACATGCAGACCGTGGCACGCGAGATATTCGACAAGGACAGGCTTACCACGCTTATGTTCGTATAGAATAAGCGCATTGGTAAGTACTTGATATTCAAACCGTTACTAAAAGGCTACCTTTTGCCCTGCGAAAGGTGGCCTTTTGCGTTGTAAAACATGGCCTTTTACCGCCTGAAAGGTAACCTTTTGGAAAACGGCAGTCCGCCGCCTGCCGTTATGACAGCTTTTTGCGCTATTTCCCTCGCTTTTATTTTGCATTTCCCTCGGCTTGCACTATCTTTTGATAAGACAGGCTGCGCCTCGAATATGAAAATAAAAACTCGTTTCTCTCGTTTTTATTTTGCATTTCACTCGGCTTGCACTATCTTTGCAAATTGTATGGTGCTAAATTACATTTGGATAGCATTCTTCCTGATAGCCTTTGTCATAGGGCTTGTAAGGCTTGTGTTCATGGGCGACACCGAGGTGTTTCCGGCCATGATGAACTCCACGTTCAGCTCGGCCAAGACCGCCTTCGAGATATCGCTCGGACTTACCGGCGTGTTGTCGCTGTGGCTCGGCGTTATGAAGATAGGCGAGAAGGGCGGGGTGGTAGACGTGCTCGCGAGGGTGCTCAGCCCCGTGTTCACCAAGCTGTTCCCCGACATACCCAAGGGCCACCCGGCCACCGGCTCGATATTCATGAACATCGCCGCCAACATGCTCGGCTTAGACAACGCCGCCACTCCGCTCGGCCTTAAGGCTATGGAGCAGCTGCAGGGGCTCAACAAGAAGAAGGACACGGCCACCAACCCGATGATAATGTTCCTCGTGCTCAACACGTCGGGACTTACCGTCATACCCGTCTCGATACTCGTCTACCGCGCCCAGCTCGGCGCGGCGCAGCCTACCGACGTGTTCATACCCATACTGATAGCCACGTTCTTCTCTACGCTGGCCGGCGTCATAGTGACCAGCCTCTACCAGCGCATCAACCTCTTGAACCGCACCATGCTGCTGACTCTCGGCGGAATGAGCCTCGCCGTGGCCGCGGTGATATGGCTCTTCGGCTCGATGGACAAGGAGCGGATGAACCTCGTGAGCACGTCCGTGGCCAACATCCTGCTGATGTGCGTCATCGTGGGCTTCATCATAGCCGGCATGAGGAGGAAGGTGAACGTCTACGACGCCTTCATAGAGGGCGCCAAGGACGGCTTCACGACCGCCGTGCGCATAATACCTTACTTAGTGGCGATACTCGTAGGCATCGGCGTGTTCCGCGCCTCGGGCGCTATGGACGCCGTGGTCGACGGCATAGCGTGGCTCGTCGAGGCATGCGGCGGCGACACCGAGTTCGTCGGCGCGCTGCCCACCGCCCTGATGAAGCCCCTCTCGGGCAGCGGCGCCCGCGGCATGATGGTCGACGCCATGACAACCTACGGCGCCGACTCGTTTGTCGGCCGCCTCAGCTGCATATTCCAGGGCTCCACCGATACGACGTTCTACATACTCGCGGTCTACTTCGGCAGCGTCGGCGTGCGCTACACCCGCCATGCCGTTGCCTGCGGCCTGCTGGCCGACTTGGCCGGAGTCATTGCGGCGATAGCCGTGTGCTACCTGTTCTTCTGACGGCTGGTGCCGCGGCGAAGGGCGTAAGACGGCGTTGCCGTTGGCACGGTTTCAGTGGCGCGTCGGTAGGTGCTTATATGATAGTTACAACTTATACAGAATATTATGGCTAATCTTAAAAGCCTTGCAAAAGACACTGCTATTTACGGTCTGAGCAGCATCGTTGGGCGTTTCCTCAACTATTTGCTCGTTCCGCTTTACACGGCAACGCTGTCGGCTGCCGACGGCGGCTACGGCGTTATAACCAACGTCTATGCCTATACGGCGCTGCTGCTCGTCATACTGACCTACGGCATGGAGACCACTTTCTTCCGTTTCGCCAACAAGGAGAGCGAAGACCCGCAGAAAGTCTACTCCACCACGCTCGTGTCGGTCGGCTTCACGTCGCTCCTGTTCATAGTGCTCGTGCTGTCGTTCATCTCGCCCATATCGTCTTTCATGGGCTATGCCGACCACCCGTCGTACGTGTGGGTAATGGCGGTTACGGTCGCCCTCGACGCGTTCCAGTGCATACCGTTCGCCTATTTGAGGTATAAGAAGCGGCCTATAAAGTTCGCCGCGCTCAAGCTGGCCAATATCGTGATGTCCATCGCGCTCAACCTGGTGTTCTTCCTCGCCCTTCCTGCGTGGTACGAAAGCACCGGCGGCGAAGGCCTTGCAGGCGCAATCTATTCGCCCGGGGTGGGCGTCGGCTACGCCTTCTACATCAACCTGTTCTGCACGGGCATAATGACGCTCTTCCTTGTTAAGGAACTTACGGGCTTCAAGTACGTGTTCGACCGTGCCCTGCTGCGGCGCATGCTCGGCTACAGCTGGCCCATACTAGTGCTCGGAATTGCCGGAATACTCAACCAGACGGCAGACAAGATACTCTTCCCCTACATCTACCACGGCACCGACGCCCACGCACAGCTGGGCATTTACGGCGCGGCGAGCAAGATTGCGATGATCATGGCAATGATAACGCAGGCCTTCCGCTACGCTTACGAGCCGTTCGTCTTCGGCAGCGCACGCTCCAAGGACAACCGCGACAACTACGCCAAGGCGATGAAGTTCTTTGTCATCTTCACCCTGCTGGCATTCCTCGCCGTCGTCGGCTACATGGACATACTGCGCCACCTGATAGGGCGCGACTACTGGGAGGGGCTCCGCGTGGTGCCGATAGTCATGGCGGCTGAAATCATGATGGGCGTTTACTTCAACCTGTCGTTCTGGTACAAGCTCATCGACAAGACCATCTGGGGCGCGTATCTGTCAGGTGCGGGCTGCCTGGTGCTCATCATCGTCAACGTGGTGTTCGTCCCCCGCTACGGCTACATGGCCTGCGCATGGGCCGGCTTCGCAGGTTACGGCACGGCGATGCTGCTCTCTTACATTGCAGGACAGAAGCACTACCCCATAAACTACCCCGTGAGGGAAATCATGTTGTACGTGGGCGTGGCGCTGGTGATGTTCGCCGGCATGACGTTCGCCAACCGCCAACTGCCCGTGTGGGCCGCCCTTGCGGTCAATACGCTGCTGATTGCGCTCTTCGCCGCACTGATAGTTAAGCGCGACTTCCCGCTCAAGCAGGTGCTTGCGCGGCTTAAGCGGTGAGCCGCGGGCTGGCTACGGGCGCGCTGACGGGCGCCGCACAGCCCGCAAAAGGCGGTCTGCGCGCCGTCACGACATTGTAACCTTACATGTAATACACTATAAAACCATATTTAAACAATACGCAATGAAAAAATTATCGTTATTATTCTTGGGTCTGCTTACACTCTTGCCGGCTAAGGCCGACGAAGGTATGTGGACGCTGTACAACCTGCCCCAGGCGGTGTACAACCAGATGCAAGCCTATGGCTACAGTCTTCCTTACGAGAGTCTTTACTCTGCCGACAACGCAGTCAAAGGCTCTGTCGTTCTCTTCGGAGGTTTCTGCTCGGGCGTGGTAGTTTCGCCTGACGGCCTCGTGTTTACCAACCACCACTGCGGTTTCGAAGCCATACGCAGCCATTCGACCGTTGAACACGACTACATGCTCAATGGCTTTTACGCCAAGGACTTCAAGGACGAGCTGCCTAACGAGAACCTTTACGTCAGCTTCATGATTGAGCAGCAGGACGTTACGGCGCGTCTGCAGGCGCTGGGCATCGACAACATGACTCCCGACAAGCAGTCGGAGCTGATTGACTCGATAGCCACCGTAATGACTGACTCGGTCAAGAAGATCGAGAAGACATACCATGTGGAGATAGACCCGTATTATGAGGGCAACCAGTATTTCGCCACTACTTACCAGCTTTTCCCCGACGTGCGCCTCGTGTTCACCGTTCCCAAGTCGATGGGTAAGTTCGGCGGCGAGACCGACAACTGGATGTGGCCGCGCCAGACGTGCGACTTCAGCGTGTTCCGCATATACGCCGACCCGAAGACCAACGCCCCGGCGGAGTACTCGGAGAACAATGTGCCCTACCGTCCGAAGAACTGGGCGCCCGTGTCTCTCCAGGGATACAAGGACACAGACTTCGCAATGACCATCGGTTACCCGGGAAGCACGGAGCGTTACCTTTCCTCTTACGGCATCAGGGAGATGCGCGACGCGGGCAATGCCACACGTGTGCAGGTGCGCGGACTGAAGCAGGAGATAATGCAGCGCCACATGAGGGCCGACGAGGCAGTGCGCATCAAGTACGACTCTAAGTACGCACAGAGCGCAAACTACTGGAAGAACTCGATGGGTATGAACAAGTGCATCGACTCGATAGGCATAATCGAGCAGAAGAAGGCTTACGAGATGCGCCTGAGCCACTGGCAGCAGGAGACCGGATATCTTAAGGGCAAGCTCGACTTCGACCTCATGGCGAAGCTCTACGGCGAGCGTTTCGAGCGCATGAAGGCGTTCTATTACCTCAGCGAGTCGTTCTTCGGCACGAGCGAACTGGTTACCCGTGCCATGAAGGCAGGCAACGGCATGGAGGTTAAGGGTTCGGAGAAAGACCCGAAGAAGCAGTACATAGAGTTTGAGGACAACAGCGAGGCATGGGACGAAGCGCTCGACAAGGAGGTGCTGGCGGCCATGATGAAGAACTACCGCGAGCATGTGCCCGCAGGCTACCTGCCGTCGTTCTACAAGACGGTAGACAGCAAGTTCGGCGGCGACTGCGCGGCTTACGTGGACTACCTGTACAAGAAGTCTATGCTGATGAAGAACGGCAAGAAGCTCTATTTCAACAAGAAGAAGTTCATAGAGGACCCGGGCGTGCAGCTTGGAGTAAGCCTTGTAGACTATCTTGCGTCGCAGCGTGAGGCTCTGATGCCGCTCAGCGACTCGATAGACCTGCAGGAGAAGTATCTCTGTGCGGCCAAACTGCGCATGGAGCAGGACATGCCCCATTACAGCGACGCCAACATGACGATGCGCCTTAGCTACGGCCGCGTGGGCGGATTCACGATGAACGGCTCGCCGTCGGGCTACTATACTACGGCCGAGAGCATTGTTGAGAAGATGGCATACGGCGACCGCATGCCCGACTACTTTGCCGAACCGATAATGAAGGAACTGCTCTCTGCAAAGGACTTCGGCAAGTACCAGGACAAGACCACAGGCAAGATGCAGCTCTGCTTCCTCACAAACAACGACATAACGGGCGGCAACAGCGGCTCGCCGATGTTCAACGGCAAGGGCGAGCTTATCGGACTGGCATTCGACGGCAACTGGGACAGCCTCTCGAGCGACATATACTTCGAGAAGAACCTGGCCCGCTGCATAGGCGTGGACATACGCTACGTGCTCTACATGATGGACAAGTGGGGCCACGCAGACCGCCTGCTGAAGGAGATTAACGCCAAATAAGCCGCGGCGGACGCGGAGGCATAAAATGGAAGCCGTTGCCAGAATGCTGGCAACGGCTTTCTTTCTTCACGTTAATATGTTATGAAAAATTGATTGTAGCGAAGCTTCACAGCTTCATCGAATTGTTTTATTAAACACAGTTTTATAGAGAAAGCATAGAAAATTTTCCTTATTCCATAGTGCTGCCGGATGGCGTTACCACGTTGGCCGTGGGCTTGAATTTCTTCAGCGTGTCGGCCTTTGCCGTGTCGCCCATGGCCACCGAATGGCCTTGTGTGGTCTTCTCGAAGACCGTCATGCCTGTAACCGGCCTGTCGTTGCCGTTGAAGGCTACCTGCGCGGCATTGCCAAGCGTCAGGAATATTGCCACCACGGCGGCCGCCTTGAACAGCGGCATGAACTTCTGCGTGATGCTTATCCTGCGTGCCTTTACAGGCTCGGGCTCGTCGACGAGCTGCATCATGCGTGCGTCGAAGTCGCTGCCAAGCACGTCTTCCCTGGTCTCGGACTGTTCGTAGCAGAACAGTTCCTTGTACCTTGCGAGGCTTGCGGGCACGTCTCTCTGGCTGAAGAACGAGCGCAGTATCTGCTCTTCTTCGAGCGATGTCTCGCCCTTCCAATAGAGTTCCAGCAGTTGTTCGATGTATTTATAGTCCATATTTGTCGATTTCGTTAAACTTTAGCTTGACCGCCTGGCGTGCCCTGAAGATGTTTACCTTTACCTGTTCTTCGGTGATTCCGAGCACTTTGGCAATCTCCTTGTAGCTTTTACCCTCGAAGTCGCGCAGCTGCATGCAGCTTTTTTGCTTCTCGGGCAGGCTGTCTACGATGCGTCTTACCTGTTCGACCCTGTCCCTTTGCATCATGCGTTCATAAGGGTCGCGCCCCGAGTCGGGCTCTCCGGCCTCTTCTTCGCTTATCGGGGTGTCACCGTTGCCGGCCTTCCTTATCTTGTCGAGCGAGAGGTTGCGGCATACAGTGAGGCTGAACGCCTCGATCGAGCTTATGTCATCCCAGTCGTCGCGCCTGTTCCAGACTCTTATCAGCGTGTCCTGCACTATGTCCTCGGCGTCCTCCCGGCTCATGGTTATTCTCAGTGCCAGGCGGTAGAGAACGTTTTTTAGCGGCAACACGTCGTTGCGAAAACTGATATTTTTCATCTGCTCTCTATTTGAATGACGATTCAACTGTGATAAAGTTACACAGAAGTGGAAAAAATTTCTTTATTTAACAGTATTTAAGCAATTACCGTCCGGCATTTCCGTATCGTTCTGCTACGACAGGTATGGCTACTGACCTTTAAAAAGTTTGTATCCGGTTTGTAACTGCCTGACCGTCAGGCATGTTGTAAAAGGTAGCCTTTTACATTCCGAAAGGATGCCTTTTACACGGCGAAAGGTTACCTTTTGCGTCGCAAAAGACGGCCTTTCATATTGCGGCGTACATACTGTTACTGCATTGGCATGCCTGCGGCGTCGCCGGGGCTATGCCCCGTGGCCTGTCATTCCTCCACAATCATGGTGCCGTGGCGGCCGTCTATGGCCGTTGCCAGCGTTATGTTGACGCGGCTGACGCCGGCCGATATGGCGTTGAAGGCGTTTTCCAGCTTGGGCAGCATGCCGCCCGACACGGTGCCGTCGGCTGCATAGCGCATGTAGTCGGCACGCGTTATTACGGGTATCAGGCTGTCGTCGTCGTCGGGACGCGCCATCACGCCCTTCTTCTCGAAGCTGAATATCAGCGTTACGTCGTACTGTCCGGCCAGCGCCTTTGCCGTCTCGGCGGCTATGGTGTCGGCGTTGGTGTTGAGCATGTTGCCCTGTCCGTCGTGCGTCAGCGGCGCCATTACGGGCGTTATGCCGGCTTCGATTAGTTGTGACAGCTTGCCGCCGTCTACGCGCTCCACGTCGCCCACGAAGCCGTAGTCTACGTCCTTCACCGGGCGTTTGTGCGAGCGTATCACGTCAATGTCGGCTCCCGTCAGTCCGAGTGCGTCGATGCCGCAGGCCTGGAGGCGCGCCACGATGTTCTTGTTTACCTGTCCGCCGTAGACCATCGTCACCACTTCGAGCATCTGGCTGTCGGTGATGCGTCGTCCGCCCACCATCTTGCTCTCTATGCCCAGGCTCGAGGCCACGGCCGTGGCGCGGCGTCCGCCGCCGTGTACGAGCACCTTGCGCCCCTCGATTGCGCTGAAGTCGGCCAGCAGCCGGCTTAGCCGGGCTTCGTCTTCGACTACAGCCCCGCCTACTTTCACTATCGTAAGAGGATGTTTCATTGTCTTGATTGTTGCGGCTCGGTGAGCCGGATATGGAAAGGGAGCCTGTGAAGTTAAAGACCTTTGCCCTGTCGTGTTGATGCCTTCGGGCTTTCTTGTGGCGGTCACGGCTGTGCCGTGGCGTTTGTCTTTTACTTCATTGGCTCCCTTTAATGTATCTGTCGTATGTAAGAATTATTCAAGATAAGTGTATCCGTAAAGTCCGGAGCGGTAGTTGGATAGGAACTCCTTGCCTTCCTCGAGCGAAATCTTGCCCTGCTTTACGCTCTTTGTCACCCACACTTCGAGCTGGCGCACCAGCTTCTTGGGGTTGTACTGCACGTACTCGAGCACCTCTTCCACCGTCTCGCCGTCAATTATTTGGTCTATGTGGTAGTGGCCGTCCTTCACTGTTATGTGGGCGGCGTTGGTGTCGCCGAACAGGTTGTGCATGTCGCCGAGTATCTCCTGGTAGGCTCCAACGAGGAACACTCCGAGGTAGTAAGGCTCGTTCTTGCGCAGCGTGTGCACCGGCAGTATGTTCGATATGTTGCGGCTCGTCACGAAGTGGGCTATCTTTCCGTCGCTGTCGCACGTTATGTCCTGCAGCGTTGCGCTGCGTGTGGGGCGCTCGTTGAGGCGCTGCAGCGGCACGATGGGGAATATCTGGTCGATGGCCCAGGCGTCGGGCAACGACTGGAACAGCGAGAAGTTGCAGAAGTATTTGTCTGCAAGCAGCTTGTCGAGTCCCTTCAGTTCCTCCGGCGTATGCTTCAGGCTCTTGGCCAGCGAGTTTATTTCGCGGCACACACTCCAGTACATCCGTTCTATCTCGGCGCGCGTCTTGAGGTCTACCAGGCCGTGCTCGAACAGGTCGAGGGCGTCCTCGCGTATCTGTTCGGCGTCGTGCCAGTCCTCTAGCATGCTGCGCTGGTTGAGGTTGTCCCATATCTCGTAAAGGTCCTTCACCAGCTTGTGCGAGCTTTCGTTAGGCTCGTACTCCTCGTCCATCTCGGGCAGCGACGCCGTCTCCAGCACGTCGATGACGAGCACCGAGTGGTGGGCAGACAGCGAGCGGCCGCTCTCCGTGATGAGGTTGGGGTGGGGCACGCCGTAGCGGTCGGCAGCGTCGACGAAGGCGTAGATGCAGTCGTTGACGTACTCCTGTATCGAGTAGTTCACGCTGCTCTCGCTGTGCGGCGAGCGTGTGCCGTCGTAGTCCACGCCAAGGCCGCCTCCGCAGTCAACGAAGTCGACGTTGTAGCCCATCTTCCTCAGTTGCACGTAGAACTGCGAAGCCTCTTTCAGTGCCGTCTGTATGCGGCGTATCTTTGTGATTTGGCTGCCTATGTGGAAGTGTATAAGCCTGAGGCAGTCCTTCAGGCCTTTCTTTTCGAGGATGTCGAGAGCGGCCAGCAGTTCCGAGCTTGTCAGTCCGAACTTGCTTGCGTCGCCGCCGCTTTCCTCCCATTTGCCGCTGCCCGACGAGGCCAGCTTTATCCTTATGCCGATGTTAGGCCTTACGTTGAGCTTCTTGGCGGCCTTGCTTATTATTTCGATTTCGTTGAGCTTCTCTACCACGATGAAGATTCTCTTGCCCATCTTCTGCGCCAACAGGGCCAGCTCTATATAGCTCTGGTCCTTGTATCCGTTGCATATTATCAGCGAGTCGCTCTGGCACTGCACTGCTATTACGGCGTGCAGCTCGGGTTTCGAGCCGGCCTCGAGGCCGAGGTTGAACTTGCGTCCGTGGCTGATAATCTCCTCAACGACGGGTTGCATCTGGTTAACCTTGATGGGGTAGATGATGAAGTTCTCACCCTTGAACCCGTATTCGTCCGATGCTTTCTTGAAGCAGCTCCACGTTTTCTCAATCCTGTTGTCGAGAATGTCGGGGAATCGCAGCAGCACGGGCGGCGTTACGTCTCTCAGGGCGAGCTCGTCCAAAATGTCGTGCAGGTCTATCTGTATGTTGTCCTTGCATGGAGTGACATACATGTCGCCCTTTTCGTTGATACCAAAATAGGATGTTCCCCACCCGCTGATGTTGTAAAGCTCGTTAGAGTCTTCGATAGTCCATTTCTTCATCTGGGCCTTGTTGTTTACTTATGGTTAATCGTTAAAATAGAAATTGGATTAGCATATAAGGCTTGCTTGCGGTTGTTTGCGCCCCTGATGGCGGCTTCCTGCCTGCCGCCGGCGCAGTCCGCGCCACAGCGTCCGTTACCTGCCGTCTACAAGTCGAGCAACTCACGCAGCTGCGCCACTGACGCATGTATCTTCTCAAAGTTGTCGAGCAGGCTTACGTCGAACACGTGCTTGGCCTGCATGTAGTACTGTTCGCGCTGTGCAAGCTGGCTTGTTATGAATGCGCGCAGCTCCTCGTCGCTCTTGCCTTCAAGCAGTGGACGCTTTATCTTGCCCATTTTCAGGTGGGCGCAGAGCACGTCCGGTTCTGCCTTCAGGTAGACGGTGTCGCCCTGTGCGTTCATGTATTCCATGTTGTCGAAGAAGCAGGGAGTGCCTCCGCCGCAGCTTATTATCACGTCTTCGAACTCCGCCGCTTCGTGCAGCATGTTGTGTTCGATGCGCCTGAAGCCTTCTTCGCCACGCTCGGCGAACAGTTGCGCCACGGTCTTGTGCATCCTTCCTTCGATATACCAGTCGAGGTCGTAGAATTGCATTCCCGTCTCTTTGGCCAGCGCTCTGCCTACGGTCGTCTTGCCTGCTCCCATGTATCCGATGATGATAATTCTCCTCATCGGCTATTTCTTCTTAGAGTTGTTAATCACGTCCATACATTCCTCGAGGGTAAGTTCGGCCGCCTTGTCGTGCATGTTCTTAGGCAGGCGGTAGTTCTTGCCGTCGTATGCCAGGTACGGGCCGTATCGTCCGTTCATCACTTCGAGCTTCGGCTCGTCGTCGAAGGTCTTTATGTGGCGCTGCGTCTCTTGCTGGCGTTTCTTCATTATGAGTTCAATGGCAGTGTCGAGGGTTACCGCCAACGGGTTCTCTGTTTTGGGAAGTGACACGTATTTCTTGTCGTGCATCACGTAAGGGCCGAAGCGTCCCGAGCCGATTACTATCGGCGAGCCTTCAAATTCGCCAACGGTGCGCGGCAGGCGGAACAGTTCCAAGGCCTCGTCGAGCGTTATTGTCTCCATGCTCTTGTCGGCCGGAAGCTGGGCGAAGCGTGGCTTTTCCTTGTCCTCGGCTTTTCCTATCTGCACTACCGGACCAAACCTTCCTATCTTTACGAACACCGGCTTGCCCGTGGCGGGCTCCTTGCCGAGTTCGCGTTCGCCGGCCTTGTGCTCCTCCCTTGTGTTTATGGTCTTCTCGACTGTCGGTTCGAAGTTCTTGTAGAAGTTCTCTATCATTGCGGTCCACTGCGCCTTTCCCTCGGCTATCGTGTCAAACTGCTGCTCCACTTTGGCCGTAAAGTTGTAGTCCATGATTGCCGGGAAATACTTCATGAGGAAGTCGTTAACCACTATTCCTATGTCTGTGGGCAGCAGTTTGCCCTTCTCGCTGCCGGCCATTTCCGACTTTGTGCGGTTTGTTATGCCGTTCGAGTCGAGTATGTCGATTGAGTAGAAGCGCTCCACTCCTTTCTTGTCACCCTTCTGCACGTACTCGCGCTGCTGTATGGTGCTGATGGTCGGGGCGTAGGTAGACGGGCGGCCGATGCCAAGCTCTTCGAGTTTGCGCACCAGGCTGGCTTCCGTATAGCGCACCGGACCCTGGCTGAAACGTTGCGTTGCTATTATTTCGTTGCGCTGCAGTGGCAGTCCTTCTGCCATTGGCGGCAGCGTGTGCGATGTGTTCTCCTGGCCTTCTGCCTCGTCGTCAGACGATTCACGGTAGACTTTCAGGAATCCGTCGAACTTCACCACTTCGCCGTTTGCCACGAACTGTTCAGTCGCTCCGGTCATGCTTATCGTCACAGTGGTCTTTTCTATCTGCGCGTCGGCCATCTGGCTGGCTGCCGTACGCTTCCATATCAGGTCGTACAGGCGCTTCTCCTGCTGCGTTCCGTCTATCGAAGTGTTCTCCATATACGTCGGGCGGATGGCCTCGTGCGCCTCCTGTGCGCCCTTTGAGTGCGTATGGTACTGGCGCGGCTTGCTGTATTCCTCGCCCCAGAGCCTCGCAATTTCAGTCTTGCTCGAGTTTATGCAGAGTGAAGACAGGTTGACGGAGTCGGTACGCATGTAGGTTATACGTCCGTTTTCGTACAGGTGCTGTGCCACCATCATGGTCTGCGACACGGTGAATCCCAGCTTGCGTGCGGCCTCCTGTTGCAGTGTTGACGTGGTGAACGGTGGCGCCGGAGTACGTTTCATCGGCTTTTTGACGATGCCCGACACGGTGAATTCGGCGTTTTTGCACTTGTCGAGGAAGTCCATTACCTCGTCGCGTGTGGTGAAACGCTTGTCCAGCTCAGCCTTTACCTCGGCCGTAGTGCCGTCGGCAACGGGCACGTCGAATATGGCGTTGACCCTGTAATAAGCCTCGCTGTTGAACGCCTGGATTTCCCTTTCACGCTCGACGATGAGCCTTACGGCAACGCTCTGCACGCGTCCTGCCGACAGGGCAGGCTTCACCTTGCGCCACAATACCGGCGAGAGCTTGAAGCCTACGAGACGGTCGAGCACGCGGCGCGCCTGCTGTGCGTTGACAAGATTCATGTCAAGGTGGCGCGGGTGGTTGATTGCGTCGAGTATTGCGGGCTTGGTTATTTCGTGGAATACTATGCGGTTGGTCTTCTCCTCGTCGAGTCCGAGCACCTCGCAAAGGTGCCATGATATGGCTTCTCCCTCGCGGTCCTCATCGGATGCGAGCCAGACCTTCTCCGAGTTCTTTGCGTTGTTCTTCAGCTCGGTGACGAGTTTTTTCTTCTCTTCGGGTATTTCGTAGTCGGGCGTGAATGTGTTGGTGTCTATGCTGAGTTCTTTTTTCTTCAAGTCACGTATGTGCCCGTAACTGGACATCACCTTATAGTCTTTGCCCAGAAACTTCTCTATTGTCTTTGCCTTTGCCGGACTTTCGACAATTACCAGATTCTTTTGCATTATATTGTCTACCTTTTCGATTAGGGCGCAAAAGTAAGCAAAACTTTTCCATACACCTTATATAATATGCGAAATTTATGTTTTTTAAGAAAAATTTAAAATTCGGCGTGTCCTTCAATGTGCAATGGCTGTGCGCCGTCTGGCTTACGCCGTGCAGGACGGTTGTCGTCTTGCTTTTGCGGGTATGGTTTTCAGGGTGTTTCTTAGTTTGTTTACATGCCAGTTTCCTCACGGGTTGCCGTCCGTGTGCTGTCGCTTTCCGTGTCCGTGTCAGTTTTGCCGCGCGTCATGCGGCGGTAGACGCAGTACAGTTTCACCTTGTTGCCGCTTTCGGGATCGACCGTTTCGCAGCATGTGCGCATTTCGTCGGCAGTGAGCGATATTATCTTCATTACCGCCTTGCCAGCCGTTTCTATGTAGAATCCGTTGGGGCGGTAGGTGTAGGCGGTTGTATTTCTTACCGTACCTGCTGTCACCGGGTCGGTTGTAATGGCCGTTATAGAGTCGGCGGTTATGTGGAAGTCGACTGGCTTCAACCGCGTACCGCCGGCATAAAAATCGTCAATGTTGTACCTGCCTTCCAGCTCCACGGCGTGCGCCTCGGTGCATTCCCATGTCTGTCCTACGGCCATGGAGGCGAAGTCGGCTGCCGTCAGCCGTTGCTGGCGTGGCATTGCGGGGTGCAGCTGGTCGAGCATGTCGATGTCGTAAGGGTGGCCGGCCCTGAGCGACTCCAGTTCGTAGGGCGTCATGGCGCGGTAGACTGCATAGACGAATATCTGCTTGCCGTCAGCCGTCGACGCCTGCCGGCGTATGAAGCACAGCTCGTTTTCGGTCAGCGATATTATCCTCATCACCTCCGTGACGCCGGCCATGAGCCTGTTTGTCGTTTCGTCGTATGTGTACTTCGTGCTCTTGTAGCCGTTCATGGGGTATGCGTCAACATACATGTACGTGGTTAGGGTGTCGCCGCAGAACGCATATTGTTCTGGCGCTCCGCCGGTCATGCTTTCCCAGTAGTCGTGCCTGCTGAACTTGCCGTTGCCCCTTATCTCGTGCGACTCCACGTATTGCCAGCCCTTTCCGTTGACCCGTTCGGCAAACTCGTCGGCCGTAATGCGCATGGCAACGGGCAATACGCCCTCCTCGTCGTCTTCGCACGACGTCAGCACAGGCACTGCCAGCACCAACAGCAGCAAGAGATAAAGGTTGATGTTCTTCATGACCGTCGGTTTAAAGTACACATCGGCAAATATAAGTAATTTTCGGTTAAGTAGAAGAAAAAACGGAAAGAAACCGCGAAAAAACGGTAACTTTCCGTCAATACTTCATTTTTCACCCGTTCCTGTTGTCAGTCTTCAATCTTCAGGAACAGGTCCTTCAGGTTGAGCGTTGCCATGCGGCAGTCCTGTATGAGGTTTACGCCCACATTGCCGTCGTCTATCTGTACCGGTGCAAGGTCTTCAAGCACCACTGCGACATGTTCAAGTTCCACGTCGCTTCCGCCCGTTGTCATCGTTACCGGCGGCAGTTTCAGCGTGGTCAGCATGCCGTTGCGCCCTATGCCTCCGCCCTCACGCGTCACCTTACGCGCCGTCTTGTCTATCTCGGCCTTATGCCTTTCGTAGTATTGTTTCGAGAAAGCTGTTATGGAGTTGCCTGTGTCGAAGAAGAAGCGGCAGCGTTCGCCGTTAACGTAAGCCTCAAGGCGCAGGTTGTCACTTTCAGACAACAGCAGGTTCCGACCCGTTCCGGGCAGCTGCGTAGGCGTTGCGGGGAATATTATCTTGCCCTCCCTGGGCATGAACCGGGCTTCGCCGCATAGCTTGAGGAAGTCAAGACCGATGATGATGTCGTATTGTTGTAGGTTGTCGCCCGTACAGTCGTTGTTGTCTATTATGGTCGTGAGTGCGTCGTGCAGGGTCAGGTCGCCGATGTTTATGCTGTCAATTATGCCAATGGCGGCCTCCACCGTGCCTGCGCCTGTTATCACTATTGAGTCGCCGGCGGCCTTGAGCCCTATCTTCTCGGCAAAACTTTTCATGCACATTGTGTTTGGACAACCCGTGTCGAGCAAGGCGTTGTAGCCCTTACCGTTAATCTTCACGGGCATGATGATCGAATATCCGGTGTACGATGTGTCGTTGTCCCTGCGGCTCTGTTTCCTCAATGTAAAGTCTACAACAACATCGCCGTCAGGCCTTGACAGCGTCGTTTTCCTGCTGATTGCATTCAGGGTTTTGTAATGTCTGTATTGGGCCTCGGCTGCAGAGAGGTCTACCTGCGGTGCCTGTGCCTTCACCTGGGTGATGAAGTTGTTAAGTATTTCTGCGGCTTTTGCGCTGTTGCCGCGCCTGTTTTCAACCGCAGCCTTGATCATTACCATGTTCATGGTGTTGTCAAAGCCTATGTAACTCTGGTGTTTTGCAATCAGTGTGTCTATTGCGCTGACGGCTTCGTCGTCGCGGTTGAAGTTCACAGCGAGCAAGGCTTCAGCCATAACCCTTAGGAACGGCATCTGTACGGAGTCTTTAAGTGCAGGGTATTCGCGCTCGAGGGCAAACCAGTCAGACTTGTTCAGCATGTCGCTTATAAGGAAGTCGGCTACCTGGGCTCTTGCCGTCAGCAGGCTCAGGCATAATAGGGCGAGCGATATGATCTTTTTCATGATATTCTGTTGTTTGATTGAGGTTGGCCTTAAAACAGGTTAAGAGCCAAGAAGCGCGCTCGTCCTTGACTCTTAACCGTATGTTGTCTGTTCCCGTCAGAAGCTGCGCAGCCATGCTTTCAGCTCCAGCTGCATCTCGTTGTGGTATTTGAAGCTGTCGCGGTTGCCCCATCCGTGTCCGCCCGAGGGGTAGACGTGCAGCGTTGCCGGAACGTCGTGGCGGTACAGTTCGATGTAGTAGTTGACGCCGTTGGCGGGCAGCACCGTGGCGTCGTCGTCGCTCAGGGCTATGAAGGCGCGCGGCGTTACGCGCGAGACCTGCAGGTCGTTGCTGTATTCAGTCTCCTGCTTCTTCTTCGGTTGCTCGCCCAGGAAGTTGTCGTGAGAGCCCTTGTGCGTTATGTCGGGCATCATCGTCACCACGGGGTAGAAGAGTATCTGGAAGTTTGGCGCGGCGTCGCCCGTTGAGTGCGTGGCCACGGTAGAGGCCAGGTGTCCGCCTGCCGACGAACCCATTATGCCCACGTCCTGCGGGTCTATGTTCCAGCCGGCGGCGTTGCGGCGCACCAGCTTCAGGGCTTCCTCGGCGTCGCTCACGGGCACTTCGTGCTCGCCGTGCGGCATTCGGTATTTCAGTACGATGGCGGCTATGCCCATGTTGTTGAAGAACGGCGCCCAGTCGTGCCCCTCGTGGTTCATCGCCAGATGCTGGTATCCGCCGCCGGGGCATATCACGACGGCGCGTCCCGTTGCCGCCTTCTTGTCGGGCAGGTACACCCATACCTTGGCCGAGTCGGCCGCGTCGCCGTTAGAGTTGGGTGCGCCTTGCGGCCATAGGTTCATTTCAAGTTTCTGTTGGGCTGCTGCCGGCAGGCACAAGGCCATGAATACCGCCGCCAGGATGGTTTTAGTTGATTTCATCTTTGTTTCGGTGATTATGTAGTTAGGTTCCATTCAGCGTGTGATACGCTGCGGGCGGGGGTCCCGTCCGTCATATCCTGCAAAGATACGGAAAGAGGGGCGCAAAGCAAAAAATATAAATGAAGTTTTTTGTTTTTTTTACTTTGCCGTGCCGCGTTGCTCTTTGTGCCGTGCCTGCCACGGTTGTGTAAACGCCGCGCGGCGTTCTTCTGTTTCCTGTCAGGCGGTAAAATCCATGCCGCCTTGTATCCTGTTGCCCGTGGTGCGTGCCGCACATATTGTCATGTTTGTGGCGTCCTTGTGCGCACCGTATCGTTTTTTTACGTATCTTTGCGGCCTGTAAGGATGATGCCTGCGGCAGTATTGTTTATCCGTTTGCCGCAATGTTACACACATTAATTATTGAACTGAATGAATCTGCTTGAGAAGTTTAAGTATTGCCCCGTATGCGGCAGTTCGCATTTCGCGACGGCCTCGCCCAAGAGCAAGCGTTGTTCCGGCTGCGGCTTTGAGTATTTCATGAATCCGGCTGCGGCCGTTGTGGCTTTTATAACCAACTGCAAGGGCGAGCTGCTCGTTGAGCGGCGCAAGCTGGAGCCTGCCAAGGGCACCCTCGACCTGCCCGGAGGTTTCGCCGATGCGCTCGAGACGGGCGAGGAGGCCGTAGCGCGCGAGGTGATGGAGGAGACGGGGCTGAAGGTGTCAGAGGCGCGCTACCTGTTCAGCCAGCCCAATGTGTACCGCTATTCGGGGCTCGACGTGAATACGCTCGACATGTTTTTCGAGTGCAAAGTCGAAGACGACACAGCCCTCAACGCCGGCGACGACGCTGCCGAATGCTTCTGGGTGGCACCGGCAGACATACACACCGAGCAGTTCGGACTGCGTTCAGTGAGGCAGGGGCTTTACATGTA
This sequence comes from Prevotella sp. CAG:1058, assembly GCA_000433175.1. Taxonomy (GTDB): domain Bacteria; phylum Bacteroidota; class Bacteroidia; order Bacteroidales; family Bacteroidaceae; genus Prevotella. The sequence goes on along the minus strand of HF986752.1, from coordinate 11,484 downwards.
TCTCGCCACGAGGCGTTAGCCGTTGCCGACGGTTGTAATCCCCACGGCGCCTGTATATGCCGCCGCGGGGATTATTTTTTCACGAATTGCAGAGTGGAAGGTATTTTCTGCCACTTGCCTTTGACGGCGAACTTGAGCGTGCTGCCGTCGGTTTTCCTGTAAGAGTACGTGCCGTCGGAGTCTAGTTTCACTTCGGCGGTGAAGTCCTCGCTGCCATAGTCGTTCACCACCTCTATCCTTGCCGTGCGCTCGTCAATTATTTCCGAAGCTATTATTATCCACGTCGAGCGGCTCTGCGTCGACGCTATGTAGCCGTCAACCTGTCCCAGCACGTCCTGTCCGGGCACGGTCAGGTTCTTGTCGTGCAGGTTCATCCTTATGTATATCTTGTACTCGTCGTTGACAACCTTCACGTCGAAGGGGCGCGCGTCCTGCGCCGCGGCGAGCATCGGCAGTATTACCGCCAGCAATGCCAGTATGGTCTTTTTCATGACTTTTGGTGTTTTTATGTTAATATACGCCGTCAACAGGGCGCGGCATTTATTGTCAGCCGTGGCCTGCGCCGGCACAATGCCTGTTTGATGCAAATATAAGAAGTTTGCGCGTAAAACCCGTTTACGACCATGCAAAGTTTTCTTAAAATGCGAAAGGTGGCCTTTAGCATTGCAAAACACGGCCTTTTGCAGCCTGAAAGGTTACCTTTTGCAAGGCTAAAGACCACCTTTTGCCATGCCTTATGTTATGCGCTGATTATCAATATCTTACGACAGCCGTTTTAGATTGCAACCGAGTTGCACCGGTTTTGCCATACCTTTGCCTTTGTAAAATGAAAAATTAAGCATAAGGATATATGGAAGAAAGGATTTTCTTACGGCCGGCAGTGTCGCTGGCCTTGCTTGCCTCCGGCATCATAATGGCCGCTGCCGGCACCACCTGGTTCGCGTCGCCCGTGGTAAGGCTCGTCTGGTATCTGGCGGCTTTCCTGCCCGTGGGGCTTGGCGTGATGCGCGAGGCATGGGAGTATGCCGCCAAGGGCGAAGTGTTCAGCGAGTTCATGCTCATGAGCGTAGCCTCGGTGGGCGCGTTCGTCATAGGCGAATATCCCGAGGCCGTTGCCGTGATGCTGTTCTACTGCATCGGCGAGACCCTTCAGGACATGGCCGTCGACCGTGCGCGCGACAACATAAGGAGCCTCATGGAGTTCCGCCCCGACCGCGCCGCGGTGGTTACAGGCTCGTCGGTGGTGGTCAAGGCACCTGCCGAAGTTAACCCGGGCGACATCATCGAGGTGAAGCCGGGCGAGCGCGTGCCGCTCGACGGAGTGCTGCTCGGCGGTGATGCGTCGTTCAACACGGCGGCACTGACGGGCGAGAGCGTTCCCCGCACGATAGAGGAGGGCAGTGAGGTGCTGGCCGGCATGATAGCCACCGGCAGCGTGGTGCGCCTGCGTGTGTCGCGCCCCGAGAGCCAGAGCGCCGTTTCGCGCATACTTGCAATGGTAGAGGAGGCGTCGGAGCGCAAGGCTCCTGCCGAACTGTTCATCCGCAAGTTCGCCCGTATATACACCCCCGTGGTCATCGCCCTCGCCGTGCTTACGGTCGCCGTGCCGTGGCTGTGGTCGCTGGTGTCGGTAGGGTTTGTCTACGACTTCGGCACATGGTTCTACCGTGCGCTCATCTTCCTTGTAATATCGTGCCCCTGCGCGTTGGTCATCAGCGTCCCGCTTAGCTACTTCGGAGGCATCGGGGCGGCGTCAAAGCAGGGCATACTCTTCAAGGGCGGCAACTATCTTGACGCTATAACCCGTGTCGACACGGTCGTGTTCGACAAGACGGGCACGCTCACCAGGGGCGAGTTTGCAGTGGTGCGTGTCGACGCCGCCGACCGCGACGCGTTGCTTGACACCGTGGCCGCCATAGAGCGCGGCAGCAACCACCCGATAGCACGAGCAGTTGCCGCGGTTGCTAAGGACGGCAGTCGCGAGGCTACTGACATAATGGACGTGCCCGGATACGGCCTTACGGCAACCGTTGACGGCAGCCGCTGGGTCGTGGGTACGCTCAAGATGCTCGACCGCGAGGGCGTGGCATGGCCGCAGGAGCTGGTTTCGGTGCCCGAGACCATCGTGGCATGCGCACGCGACGGGCGGTATGAGGGCTGCATCTTCCTCGCCGACACGCTGAAGGACGACGCCTTGAGTGCGGTCGGCCTGTTGAGGCGCAACGGCGTACAGCGTGTCGAGATACTCTCCGGCGACAAGCAGGCGCTCGTCGACAAGGTTGCCGGCGAACTGAAAGTTGACAAGGGCAGCGGCGACCTTCTGCCCGGAGGCAAGGTCGGCCGCATAGATGAAATAAGGCGTGAGGGGCGCAACGTTGCCTTCGTGGGCGACGGCATAAACGACGCTCCGGTGCTTGCGCTCAGTGATGTGGGCATAGCCATGGGTGCGCTCGGCGCCGACATGGCTATCGAGACGGCCGACGTGGTGATACAGACCGACCAGCCTTCAAAGGTGGCGGCCGCCATACGCATAGGCCGCCGCACGCGCGCCATTGTCCGTCAGAACATTGTCTTCGCCATAGGCGTCAAGGTGCTGGTCATGGCTTTGGGGCTTGCCGGCATGGCAAACCTCTGGGGTGCGGTGTTCGCCGACGTGGGCGTGGCCCTTCTGGCGGTGCTCAACGCCACGCGCGTGTTTGTCGGCAACAAGTGAAGGGGTGTTTCCTCGGGTGCTGTCCTGCCGCCCTTTGCGCCGCCGTGCGTGCCGGTGTTTAAATAAAGTCACGCCAATCCTTGGCTTTTAGGCCGATTATCCTTACTTTTGCAGACGTATGGTTGACGAGAGTTTTTATATTGACAAGCTGCTTCACCGCGGCATAAAGCCTACAGCGACGAGGCTTCTGATATTGCGCGAGATGTTCAGGGGCGACGAGACAGTGTCGCTGCCGCAGCTCGAGAGGCTGCTGCCTACCGTAGACAAGAGCACCATTTCGCGCACGTTGGCGGTGTTCCTTATGAACAAGCTGATACATGTGGTCGACGACGGGAGCGGCTCCTTGAAATACAACGTTTGCTCGGACGACTGCGGTTGCGGCGTCGACGACGAGCATACGCACTTCTACTGCGAGCGCTGCCAGCGCACCTTCTGCCTTAAAAGGATACACGTGCCCGTGGTGGAACTGCCCGAAGGCTTCCGCCTTAACAGCATAAACTATGTTGTCAAGGGGCTTTGCCCTGAGTGTGCGGAGAAGGAAGAAGCGAGGAAAAAGTGATGGAAAAACGAGGAGTTAAAGCCCGACGGGCTTTAACTCCTTTCTTTTTGGTTATTTGAATGCGAAATATGTGCCTTCGTTTACTGCCATGCGGGCGTCGAACAGACCCTGTTCGTTGAGTGCGACTTCGGTCGTCTTTCCGTCCTTGAGGTATATCTCGACATTTTTCTTGTCCTTGAATTTCAACAGCGGGGTGGTCTTTCCGTCCTGCACCATTGCCCATGCGTCGGTCTTCTCGTCGTGTACGAACCTTACGGTCTTGCCGTCAGGACCCTTCACTTCGTAACCATCCTCGAGCGTGGTGATGGCATACAGCTTGCCGTCGCTGCCCGTGACATTCTTCGTCTTGCCTACGTCCGCCATTACGGGATTGCTCCCCGACCAGAACTCTATCGTGTTGATTATGAACACGTCGGCAACACCGCAGAGTGCGTAAGCCGGCGAAATGAGTATGAATATCAGTGCGTTCAGGAACTTGTTGTTTGTTGCGCTCTTGTTCCAGTCAAGCACAGTATTGAACAATCCGAACGAACCGATACATGAGTTGAACATGCACGCACCTGCGACAAGGCAGGCCAGCGTCTTTAAAGTCTTGTTAAACATGTTTTTATAGTTTTATGGTTATAACATGTTACAAAACTAATCATTCCTTGCGAATTTATGGAACAAATAGTCATAAAAAAACAAAAAAAGCCTGCTATCTATAAATATAACAGACTTTCGTTGCCCATATTGAACAAAAGGTCGAGTATGCTGAGGTTTGGGGAGAAACCGTATTTGCGCTCGTACACCTGGTAATAACGCCGCGGCGTGAACGTTCCGTCTTCCGCCGGATGCTTGGGGCGTATGGCATCGCGGTAGTCGTGGATGCCGGCAAGCGCAGGACTGTCGGCCGGGAGGTATTCAGTAGTCGGCTCGATTGCAGGCTCCAAGCCTATGAGTTCGCACATCTTGGCGCATATCTCGGCGTTGAAGTCGTACAGGAATGTCCACTTACGCTCGAAGAACGGGCGTATGTCGTCGGCATAGAACTCGAAGAACGGCGACTCGCCGTAGGCGCTCATCAGTGCGTTCCAGTGCAGGTGGCGCCAGTTGCCGTGGTCGCTTATGCGCACATCCTTCATCAGGCATTTGCCTTGTTGCGCCCCGTTTGCGTCCATGTTGCCGTCAGCCGTCCGCTCCACGGGTACCGTCAGCGCCTGGAGACCGTTGGCCGCGGCTATCACGCAGCGGTTCCTGTAAGTCTGTTTTATGAAGTTGTCGCAGGCTTCCACCTGCACCTTGTCATACCTGTACAGCTTCTGGTACCACTGTACGGGGCCGAAATATGTTGACGAAAGTAGTGCTTGTGACATTGGGATAATTCTTTCGGAGTTGCCGCCCGTGTGCCGTTAAGGCGCCGCAGGCTGCCGGTTGCGCCCCTGCCGGGCTATTTTCTTATAATGAGGAGAAACCTGTCTTTGCGCAGACGGTGTGTAAAGGGTTTCGATTTGTCGGTTGAATAGAGAAGCATTGCCACCTTTCCTATTACGTGGGTCTCGGGTACGAGGCCGAAACTGCGCGAGTCGCTGCGGTCGCCTGCCCGTCCTGAGCTGAACCAGTAGTAGTCGTTGGCAAGCGTGGCGCACTTCGTCTCCTTGCCGTCCACATATAGGCGGCCGCCGCTTACGCTGGCCTTGCGCCCTTCGAACCTGTTGTAAAGGAAGCACAGCAGGCGCGCATTGGCGGGCGTTACGCGGCAAGGCGTGTCCTTGCCTGGCACTACCACGCGTGCGCCGCCTATCCTTATGGTGTCGCCTGGCACGCCCGTGCAGTAGTATGCGAGCGCCTTTTTCGCCGATATGCGCCGCGCCGTGTCGGCCGGGTTGTTGAATACCGCCAGGTCGCCGCGTTCGATAGGCGAGCCTATCCACCGTGCATATCTGAACATTCCGCCCCCGCCTGTGCGCAGGCCATAGCTCCATCTGTTCACCAATACACGGTCGCCGTCGGCGAAGCACGGTTCCAGTGTGGTTCCACTGACCGTGTATACGGTGAACACAAGCGCACGGAAAGTCAGCATCAGCAAGATTGTGACTACCAGCGCCATCACAAACCTGAGCGTATTGTTCATGTTCCAGTTGGCTGGTCGGCAAGTTTTCGGCGGAATGCCATGCGCGTTCCTGCCGTCAGCCGGCGGCAAGGCAGGCCTTTGCTGGGGGTAGCCGTGTCCTGCCTTCTTGCCATTGCGCCTGCTATTTTATGTTGTCAACCATTTTGAACAGCCTGTTCCAGCGTATGCCCGACAGTCCGTGGCGGTCGGGGTCGCTGCTCCACCAGATGAAGATGGGCTTGCCTACGATGTGGTCTTCAGGCACGAAGCCCCAGTAACGGCTGTCGGCGGAATTGTGGCGGTTGTCGCCCATCATCCAGTAATAGTCCATCTTGAACGTGTACCGGTCGGTCTGCTTGCCGTTGATGTAAATCTTTCCGCCGCGCACCTGGAGGTCGTTGCCCTCGTAGACGCGGATGGGACGTTCGTAGACGGCTATGTTCTTCATGTCGAGCTTGACCGTCCCGCCCTTCTTCGGAATCCATACCGGGCCGTAGTTGTCGCGCGTCCAGCCCGTGTTGGCGTTGAGCGGATAGATGTCTCCGGTAATTGTGTCCGTGTTGAGCGTTATGCTTTGCACGATGTCCTTGCGCGCCCCGAGTGCCTTGACCGCCCTGTTGGTCGCGCGCCCCGAGTGCCTTGACCGCCCTGTTGGTCAGCGGCATTTAGCCGTTCTGGTTGAGGCTTGTCAGGTCTTCCATGCTTATTCCGAGTTCCTTCATGAGGTCGTCGGGTATGGGTTGCAGTAGCTTCACGTAGTAAGTGTACTGCACGTTGTCGGGTTCCTTGTTGGGTTTGCCGTCAAGATAGATTATGCGGTTCTTTATCTGGAGCGTCTGTCCGGGCAGTCCGACGCAGCGCTTCACGTAGTTCTCGCGGCGGTCTACGGGCCTTGTGGTTATCTTGCCGTAAGTGCCCGAGTTGTCGACGATGTACTCGCGGCCGGTGTTGTAAACCTTCCTGTACCAGTCGTACTGCTGTTGCGGTGTCATGGCTGCGAGGTCGGGCTGCGTCTGCAGCAGCTGGCTGCCGAACGAGTAGCACATCATGTAGAAGTCGGCGGCCTGGTATTGCTCGTTGCTTACGAGCGTGTCGCCCGACGGGTAGTTGAAAACCACGATGTCGTTAAGCTCCACGTTGCCGAATCCTTTCACCCTGCGGTAGTCCCACTGCGGCCATTCCAGGTACGACTTGCAGCCCAGTACGGGCAGTGTGTGCTGCGTCAGCGGCATGGTGAGCGGCGTCTCGGGTATGCGCGGGCCGTAGCTTACCTTGCTGACGAAGAGGTAGTCGCCCGTAAGCAGCGACTTCTCGAGCGACGACGAGGGTATGACGTAGTTCTGGAAGAAGAACAGGTTGATGAAGTAGACGGCCACGAGGGCGAACACTATGGCGTCGACCCACGACATGATGAAGCGCACCGGCGGTTCGGAGTTCTTCCACCACTGCCACCGTATCTTCTTCGTTATGTACACGTCGAATATGAACGGGACCACGATAAGCCCCCACCAGCTTTTAACCCAAAGCAGGAAGGCGAGGTACAAGGCAGTTACGATGATGCACTTCGCCCATTGTTTTTTCATGTTTAGCTGTTTTCTTTCCTTGTTTTCCATTTCTGTCTTTATAACAATGCGCCGCCTGCGGTCCTGCCGGGGCATGTCGCGGCCTGTGGCCCATGCCGCCCGTACGGGGTGCTGCGGTGCCGGTGTATTGTCTTGTCTGCCGGTTGTAGCCTGCGGTGCAGGCTGCCGTCAGAACTTGAACATGTCGCTTATGGTCAGCAGTCCGCTGTGTTCCTTTGTGTATTCGGCTGCCAGCACCGCACCCAGTGCGAAGCCCTTGCGCGAGTGTGCGTCGTGTGTTATGGTTATGCTGTCGGCCTCGGAGTCATACTTTATAGTGTGTATGCCCGGCACTTCGCCGCGGCGTATGCTGTTGATTGCTATCTCGTCGTCGGCGCACTTGTCGCTGCCGGTCACGGTGCCGTCGGCTGCCGAGAGCGTGCCCATCACCCATTTGTCCTTCCTGTCGAGGTTGTCTACAATCTCTTCGGCAAGCGTTATGGCCGTGCCGCTGGGTGCGTCGAGCTTGTGTATGTGGTGTGTCTCCTCCATTGACACCGAGTATTCCGTAAACCCGTTCATTATCTTGGCCAGGTAGCGGTTGACGGCGGAGAATATGGCTACGCCTACGCTGAAGTTTGAAGCCCAGAAGAGGGTCTTGCCCTCGTCGTTGCACATGCGGCGTACGTCGTCGCCGTGGTCTTTCATCCAGCCCGTAGAGCCCGACACCACCTTGACTCCCTTGGCGAAAGCCTTGAGGTAATTGCCGTAGGCAGCTGCCGGATTGGTGAACTCTATGGCGACGTCGGCCGAGGCGAAAGCCTCAGAGTCGAAGTCCTGTTGGTTGTCTTTGTCGATGATGCTTACGATTTCGTGGCCGCGGCCGAGGGCTATCTCTTCTATCATCTTGCCCATTTTGCCGTAGCCTATGATTGCTATTTTCATTTGTATTTTGTAATTTATTCAGTCTGCAAAGATAGTGCAAGTTGAGTGAAGTGCAAAATAAAAGCGAGAGAAACGAGCTTTTATTTTCACTTCCGAGACGTCGCCTGTCTTATTCAAAGATAGTGCAAGTTGAGAGAAATGCAAAATAAAAGCGCGAGAAACGAGCTCTTATTTTCACTTGCTTTTCGGCTATTTGCCAATTCCGGGACGCCGCCTGCATAGCCAATGGATAACGCCCGTTTTGCAAAAGGCCGCCTTTCATGTTTCAAAAGGTTACCTTTTACGCTCCAAAATGCCGTCTTTTACAACGCAAAAGGTAACCTTTTGTAAACGCCCCTGTGCCAGGCAGTTACGCCGCCGCTTGCGCCATGCGCCGCCGCGGCGTGCTAAAACATGTATTTTTTGAGCCCAACAATGCTGATTACGGCGTAAAAACGTTAACTTTGCACCGGCGCGCCGGCGTGTATCAGCCGTGCGTGCAGCACATATAAGAATATTTGTAATGGATTATATTTTCACTGCGCGGATGATGGTCCGCGACTACGAGTGCGACATCGAGGGCATAGTCAACAACGCCAACTACCTGCACTACGCCGAGCATACCCGCCACCTGTTCCTTCAGAAGTGCGGGCTCAGCTTCGCCGAGATGCACCGCCGCGGCATCGACGCCGTCGTGGCACGCATGAACCTCCAGTTCAAGACTCCGCTGAGGTGCGACGACGAGTTCGACTCGTGCCTCAACATAAGGAAAGAAGGGCTGCGCTACGTGTTCCAGCAGGACATCTACCGCGCCTCTGACCACAAGCTCTGCTTCAAGGGTACGATAGACCTTGTGTGCATAGTAGACGGCAAGTTGGCCATCAGCAAGGATTACGACGAGGCCTTCGGCTTTGCATGATGAGACGGCCGGACGCCCGCTCGGGCGGCCGTTGCCGGCAGATACAATCAAGTTGACACGATGGACTTTGACAAAGAGACGTTAGACACACTGACGCTTGCAGCCGCATGCCACTTCAACCCCGAAGCCGCCGTCAGGCTATACCGCACGGCCGGCAGCGCGTCGGCAGTGATGGACAACGGTCGCAACATACGCGACATGGCGCCGGGATGCCCCGACAGGGTGGCCGAAGCCCTGGCCTGTGCCGACGAGGCGAGGCGCAGGGCAGAGGGCGAGCTTGAGTATGCCGCGCGCACGGGCGTCAGCATAATGTGCATGGGCGACGAAGCCTATCCGGCGCGGCTTAGGGACTGTCCCGACGCACCCCTCGTCCTGTTCTACCGCGGCACCGCCGGACTTAACGGGCGGAGGGTGGTCAGCGTGGTGGGAACGCGCCGCTGCACCGCCTACGGGCAGGACTGCGTGCGCTTGTTCGTAAGGCGGCTCAAGGAGTTGTGCCCTGACGTGCTGGTAGTCAGCGGACTGGCTTACGGCATAGACGTGTGCGCCCACCGCGAGGCTCTCGGCTGCGGTGCCGACACCGTGGCCGTGCTTGCCCACGGACTCGACAGGCTGTATCCGCCGAGCCACCGCGACACAGCCTCAAGCATGACGGCGCACGGCGGACTGCTGACCGAGTTTTTCACCCACACCAACGCCGACAAGCTGAACTTCCTGCGGCGCAACCGCATCGTGGCTGGCATGGCCGACGCCACCGTCGTGGTTGAGAGCGCCGTGCGCGGCGGAGCCTTGTCTACGGCGCGCCTGGCACGCAGCTACGACAGGGACGTGTTTGCATACCCCGGCCGCGCGGGCGACGAATGCTCGGAGGGCTGCAACAACCTGATACGCGACAACAAGGCGTCGCTCATATCGTCGGCCGACGACTTCGTGGCGGCGATGGGCTGGACCGTTGACGCCCGCCTGGAGCAGGCACGGCGCGAAGGCATTGAGAGGACCCTCTTCCCCGACCTTACGGATGAGGAGCAGGCCGTGGCAGACATTTTGCAGAAGGACAACGACCTGCAAATCAACACCTTGTCGGCACGCGCGGCAATACCCGTGGGACGGCTGGCAGCCGTGATGTTCTCGCTCGAGATGAAGGGCATGATAAAATGCCTGGCAGGGGGAGTTTACCATTTGATAAAAATTTGAGAAAGGATAACGGCGGACGTTGAGGCAGGCTGGCAGCCGGCCGTGGTCCGCAAACCGCAAGCAACATGAACATAGGCAACATACAATTCGGGCCGCGCCCGCTGTTCCTCGCACCGATGGAGGACGTCACCGACATAGGTTTCCGCCGGCTGTGCAAACGCTACGGCGCGGCTATGGTTTATACCGAGTTTGTCAGCGCGGAAGCGCTGGTGCGCGAAGTGAAGAGCACCATCAGCAAACTGGCAATCAGCGACGACGAGCGCCCCGTGGGCATACAGATATACGGCCGCGACGCAGAGTCGATGGCCGAGGCGGCAAAGATAGTGGAGCAGGCAGGCCCCGACCTGATAGACCTAAACTTCGGCTGTCCCGTGAAGAAGGTGGCCGGCAAGGGGGCGGGCGCAGGCATGCTGCGCGACGTGCCGCTGATGCTCAAGATAACGCGCGCCGTGGTCGACGCGGTGAAGGTGCCCGTTACGGTAAAGACGCGCCTGGGCTGGGACAGCCAGAACCTCATAATAGAAGACCTGGCCGAGCAGTTGCAGGACTGCGGCATACAGGCTCTCACCATACATGGCCGCACCCGTGCGCAGATGTACACGGGCGAGGCCGACTGGACCTTGATAGGCAGGGTTAAGCAGAACCCGCGCATACATATACCTATAATAGGCAACGGCGACATCGTATCGCCCGAAGACGCCAGGTTGGCGTTCGAGCGTTACGGCGTCGACGCCGTCATGGTGGGCCGCGCCACGTTCGGCCGCCCGTGGATATTCAAGGAAATGCGCGACTGGCTCGACGGCCGTCCGGCCGACGAGTCGCTCGACTTCAATCGAAAGTTAGACATTCTCGAGGAGCAGCTGCGCATCAACGTGGAGCGCATCGACGAGTATCGAGGTATACTGCATACCCGCCGGCACCTCGCCGCCACGCCCATATTCAAGGGCATACCCAACTTCCGCCAGACGCGCATTGCCATGCTGCGGGCGGAGACGGCCGACGAGCTGACGGGCATACTGGAAGACTGCCGGCGCATGCTGGCCGGGCCGCGGGCTGCCGGCGACGGCGGACAGGACGGCGACGTAACGCCGCTTGGCATGGACAGCGCCGGGGAGTGATGCGCTGTCGGACATTTAACGAAAAACAAGAAGTTATGATAGACTTTTCATCACGTACGCGCCTGCTTGTCGGCGACGAGTGCGCAGCCCGCCTGGCGGAAACCCGCGTTATAGTGTTCGGCGTAGGCGGCGTCGGCAGCTGGTGCGTCGAAGGGCTGGTGCGTTCGGGCGTAAGCCATATAACAATAGTCGACCAGGACCGCGTGTGCCCATCCAACATAAACCGCCAGCTGATGGCCACGGCCGTGACCGTGGGGCAGGTGAAGGTCGACGCGCTTAAGGAACACCTGCTTGAAATCAACCCCGACGCCGACATTGACGCACGCCACGAGGCCTTCAACGCTTCGACGGCTGACAGTTTCGGCATCGGCGGCTACGACTACGTCATCGACGCGATAGACAG
>HF986751.1 GCA_000433175.1 Prevotella sp. CAG:1058 | reverse complement strand
GAGCGCCAGGAGCTGAAGAAGTATTCACGCCTTGCCGACGCCTTCACCCCGATAGCAAAGGGAATGAACTCCGAATACGTAAACCAGAACGCATACGACGCCATACAGGTGCACGGAGGTTCGGGCTTCATCATGGAGTACAAGAGCCAGCGCCTGTACCGTGACGCACGCATATTCTCAATTTACGAAGGAACGACGCAGCTGCAGGTGGTGGCCGCAATACGTTACATCACTAACGGCACATATCTCGGCATAATCAAGGAAATGCTTGAGAACGAGGTTTCAGAGGAGCTCAAGCCCCTGCGCGAGCGTGTCGTCAAGATGACGGAGCTGTACGAGCAGGCAGTCAACTACGTGAAAGAGATTGGCAGCCAGGAGGCACAGGACTTCCTCGCACGCCGCCTGTACGACATGACCGGCGACATACTCATGTCGCTGCTCATCCTCGACGACGCGACACGTGCACCCGAACTCTTCGCCAAGAGCGCAAACGTATATGTACGCTACGCCGAGGAAGAGGTTGTAGGACATTACACCTACATCAAGAGCTTCATAGCCGAGGACCTTGTAAACTTCCGCGCAGCTGAAGCCGAGGCTGAATAAACACCCGAGCATTGGCATTGCCATGGATTGGCACGGAGGACTGGAACAGAGGTTAACAAACCCGCCTGTTTCCCCGGTCAGCCGGCAAATAAACGACGAGGCTGTCCCAGGACGAACGAATCCCGGGGCAGCCTCGTTGTTTATGCATAAAGTAAAGACAAACATACCATTGCACATATACATCGAAAAACACACTTGCACCGCCACGCCGTAAACATAGCCGTAAACATAGAAGTTTGACAGAAAAGCTGTGTGAAAGCGTATGGTCGTTCCACAGAACTAAAAAATCATAAAAAACGTTTTGTATTGTAATCCAAACATTGTACCTTTGCGCTTTCTTTCAAAAACAAATAACATTTCAGAATAACAACAAATCAGGACAAATGGAACCTTTCACATTCAGGCCGCGTCTGCTGTCGACGCTGAAGAACTATAACCGCAAGACGCTTATGGCAGACATCATGGCTGGAGTAATAGTAGGCATTGTAGCCCTGCCGCTCGCCATCGCCTTCGGCATAGCGTCGGGCGTAACTCCCGAACAAGGCATCATCACAGCCATCGTGGCCGGACTCATCGTGTCGGTATTTGGCGGAAGCAAGGTGCAGATAGGCGGCCCAACGGGTGCCTTCATCATCATCATCTACGGCATAATACAACAGTACGGCATGGAAGGCCTTGCCATAGCCACGCTCATGGCCGGCGCATTCCTCATCCTGTTCGGCCTGCTGCGCCTCGGAGTAATAATAAAGTACATACCCTACCCCATCATCGTAGGTTTCACCAGCGGAATTGCCGTGACCATCTTCACCACGCAGATAAAAGACCTCTTCGGCCTTAGCATAACGGATGTTCCGGCAGACTTCATCGAGAAGTGGGGCGCCTACGCCGCCAACATAAGCACCATTGACATGTGGAGCGCCATTATCGGCGTGGCAAGCGTGCTGCTGATAGCCGTAACGACTTCATCGAGAAGTGGGGCGCCTACGCCGCCAACATAAGCACCATGGACATGTGGAGCGCCATCATAGGCGTGGCAAGCGTGCTGCTGATAGCCGTAACACCCCGCTTCAGCAAGAAGATTCCCGGCTCGCTGATAGCCATTATCGTGATGACTGTGGCGGCACTGCTGCTGAAGAACTTTGCCGGAGTCACATCGATAGAGACCATCGGCGACAGATTCTCGATAAGCAGCGAACTGCCCGACGCACAGGTTCCGCCAATGACATGGGAGACGATAAAGAGCCTCGTGTCGCCGGCGTTCACCATTGCCATCCTGGGAGCCATAGAGTCGCTGCTGTCGGCAACCGTTGCCGACGGCGTCACCGGCGACCACCACGACTCCAACACCGAACTTATAGCCCAGGGCATGGCCAACCTGGCATCGCCGCTATTCGGCGGAATACCGGCAACAGGAGCCATAGCGCGCACCATGACCAACATCAACAATGGCGGCCGCACACCGGTGGCAGGCATCATACACGCTGCCGTCCTGTTGCTGATATTCCTCTTCCTCATGCCGCTTGCGCAGTATATCCCCATGGCCTGCCTGGCCGGAGTGCTGGTGATAGTGTCATACGGAATGTCGGGCTGGCGCTCGTTCACCGAGCTTATGAAGAATCCCAAGAGCGACGTCGCCGTACTGCTTATAACATTCTTCCTCACAATAATATTCGACCTCACCATAGCCATCGAGGTAGGCTTGCTCATAGCATGCCTGCTGTTCATGAAGCGCATGGCCGAAACCACTGACGTAAAGGTGATTATGGACGAAATCGACCCTAACGATGAAGTAGACATAGAGCAGGGCAACCTCGAACACCTGACAATACCCAAGGGTGTTGAGGTTTACGAGATTAACGGTCCTTACTTCTTCGGAGCCGGTAACAAGTTCGAAGAAGTCATGGCGGTGTTCGGCGACCGTCCCGTAGTAAGGGTGATACGCATGAGAAAGGTGCCCTTTGTCGACTCTACTGGAATACACAACCTGAAGAATCTCTGCATAATGAGCCGCAAAGAAGGCATACAGGTTGTGCTATCGGGCGTAAACAGCAATGTCCAGACCGTACTCGAAAAGTCGGGCTTCAACGAACTTATCGGCAAAGAGAACATCTGCGACCACATAAGTACAGCCCTCGAAAGGTCGAAAGAGATTATCGGGGATAAATAACGAATAGCTTACATTAATAAAATAACGCACAAGACTGTCTCAATATTCAATATCGAGACAGTCTTATCTTTTATGGTGGAAAATCAAAAGGCCATCGTTGTTTTCATACAGTTAACGCTCTCAGAACTGCGACGTCCGCCGCGATTCGGGATTTTATACAAATAAACGCACTAAAAGTGCATTATTTACAAGTTGCTGATATTGAGCAATTTATATCATTTCAGCAATGTACGCAAAAACTTTAAGAGATAATTGATGGCCACTTCTCATGTAAAAACAACCGTATTACGTTCCAAAAACAATCAACTTGTTAACTTAAACCTGCCGATTATCAGGGCAATTTGTGGTATAATTCAGCTTTAACGAGACGTATAATGCAAACGTACGTTAATATAAAGACAAGTCCAGCACAACGGCATTAACATTCTTTATATTTAAGTTTCCTGGATTAAGAAATAAATATGTCCTGATTTTTTACCGGCAAGGCAAGCGTAACACACACTTCAGAACACACAAACCGGCAGACTGCAACACACCACTTTGCGTCACGTCACAGACAGCTTACCGTCGTCAAAAAACAGATTATAATATCCGGCGGATGATAAATTACAAGAACATAATATTGAAAAAGTTGTTCAATGAGAACCGGTCAGGAATGAAATAATGACTCAACTTCAACTTATGAAAAGACGTTGCAGACTATGAATAAAAAAACAGAGGAAATCTCAAAATACGAGAAAATGAGACAACCTCTGTTCGTTACTTATAATAATTACTAATTTTATACCAAATGGCTTATCCATTCGTCCTTGTCACCAGGCAGAAGGTCAACAACAGGTATCTCGACCATTGTATAACATCCGGGCTGCTGGCGCATTGACGCACGCGCAACGTTGACAAGAACCTGACCTGTCAGTGCTGGATTGTTGATGCTCATGTCGAATTCGAAATGCTGGTTTTGGGTCTTTCCACTGACACCCTTGCGTACGAGATTAACCCCATGGCCCATGTCGCGTACGGCGTCAACGCTCGCTACTTCCTCAACATAAGTTTCATCATTAGCGAAATACGGGTCGCTCTTTATAGCCTTAGTCACTTCCTCAAGACTGGCGCCGTCTTCAAGTTCTACATATACCATGCGGCGATGTATGCCTTCACCCTTAGGGATGGTCATAGACAAAGCGTTCTTAACTCCGGCTTTCGAACGCACACATACGGAATGTCCCATGCTCATGCCCGGACCGAAATTAGTGTATGTGAGTCCTTTGGGAGCAAGACTCTGCAACAATGTACGTACCACGCTGTCCGAACCCGGATCCCAACCGGCAGCAATTACAGCCACCTTACCATGCTCCTTGCATATCTTCATCAAATTAGAACGGTATTGGCTAATGCTCGTATGAATGTCAAAACTATCTACCGTATTGATACCAAGCTGCAATATCCTGCTTGCGTATTCTTCACAACTGCGCGTAGGAGTTGCAAGAATTGCCACATCAACGTCTTTTAATTCAGTTATGTCCTTAACTACTTCATAACGTTCCAACTCGGCAGGCTTGTTTTCTGCTCCCTTGCGTCTTACAATTCCGGCAATCTCAAAATCCTCAGCAGCCTCGAGTGCCTCAACTGCATACTTACCAATGTTGCCGTAACCAACTACGGCGGCTCTTATTTTTTTCATTTTCTACAATTTATAAAAAAGTCCCATTAAAAATTTACTATAACCTGAAAACGAACCAATATAACAAAGGTTCACTACAAATATCCGCCAATATCGTTGCAAATTTACTGTAAAAAACACAAACAGCAACGCCTGAAGCCATATTTTTTAAAAATCAAAACCTAGATTAACATAGAAATACGGTTTATCCGTATGCCCTGAGTACCCTAAAGCTGCACCTATCGGGCCAAACATACTGTCATAATAATAAGCAGCCTCACAGCCAAAAATAGGACCTCTTTCAAAAATCCGCTTAAACTTGTCGGCACTTTGCCCGAGCGACATGCGCGCAATAATATAATTCGCCCTACCCATCCGCTGCTGCGCCCTTAACTGTAATGCAAACAATGAATTATCGATGAACTCTATGTGCCCTATACCGGCAAATGGCAACTGCTGCTCGATATATTGACCCGGCATTTGTCCTCCAACAGCATTTCGCATAATCAAAGGTATCCTGCTGCCAAACAGGAAACGTCCACAAAGCATCGGCTGGAACACAAAACGGCTTCCGGCCGGGAATGACATACGCCACATAAAGTCCGCAACACTTATGCCGGCATTGCCATTCCAACCAACAAAATTATCAGTACAATATCTGTAACTAATGTGTGCCCAGGCTCCCCGCCTGGTAAAAAACCACCGGTCTTCCGAATCGTAGTTCAGACTAAACATGTAACTATATACATGCAAATCGTCCAAACGTTCATTAACAGTTCTAGAACCGACAAGAATATTATGGAAATTATAAAAGTCCGTACACAAACTTATACCGCATGAAAAGTTACGAATACTAAAACTGATAGCCTGCAAATTCAACGTATTCCTATTATATGTGAAATTATAGGCCTTGTCACCATTCTCAAAGATACTAATATCATGGTGCCTAAGAATATAAGATAATCCCATCTTCCCATAATGAAGGGGAATGAATCCCGCATCAACGCGGGCCATCATGCGTTTTCCAAGACGTCCGGTAAACTCAAGTTCTATTGGCGTCTTGGTCCTCAACCTATGCGACATGTTAACCTGCAAGGCAACCATTTCCTCGGTATCAAAACGTACGCCGAGATTGACTTTCACAGTCTTGCGTCCCTCCGCAAACATCTTGAGGATATACTTGCCATCCTCTTTGCTGAGATTATAACCGGCGCCAGTATACAAAAAGATTGAACTAAGTACAGAAATAGCTTCTTCTATCTGTTTCACCTGCACTGTTTGCCCTTGCCTTATACCATATTTTGATACAATATAATCGCGCCCGATATCAAAAACCGGATCGAAGACAACAGAATCGATCCTAAAACACAAAGCCTCGCTTGAAGGTACAAAACGGCGTACGCGGTTATGTCTATAACCATCAGGCAAGCACAACTTATTCCTGACACCAACAAGCTCGTCCCAATGGCTCATGGCTGCCTGCTCGCCACGGGCTATCAGTGTGTCTATTGCGACTTTACTGAAACTGGCCGACGAATATCCTTTTACGTCCACCTTTATCCTGACATCCGTCATCGCCCAGTTTTCTTCAAACTTATTCTTGCAGTTCATATCGACAATCTGCATCAAGATGTCCGAACCGCTTTTTAGCTCGTTGGCTGTCCTCGGGTCGCTCTGTACGGATACGCCTATTATGATATCAGCCCCCAACCGTTTAGCCAAGTCTGCCGGATAATTGTTGCGCAACCCACCGTCAACAAGAACCATCTCCTTTTCCTGTAACCCCAAGCTGTCATTTATAACCAACAACAAATCCTCGTTATCAGAGTATTTCTTATCCCCTGACACAAACGAATCCCGCAACCAACATGAATTATCCTGCATACGGGAATCCCTGACCACGACACACTGCAATGAGTCAACTCTCCCTAACATTCTCACAGGCGTAAATACGCCCGGTATGGCCATACTGGCCCGCATTGCAGTTGACAAATGCCCGCCATAAAAGTCATATTCGGTATTATCTACAATGTTTGTTGCCACACAGGCAAAAGGTATTGGCAAATCTGCAAAGTCGACCGAATCGTGCCAACCGACTGTCAGGCGCGTAAAAAGCTGGGACAGGTTAATGCCGTTTATCAATCCTCCAAGTGCATTGCGAACGTCGCTCTTGTCTCGTTTAATAGCTAACGGGCGCGATAATATATAAGTATTCTGTTTTTCACGTTCTTCAAGGCTTTGAGACCGCACGTCGACCTTATCCGTAAGCAAAACATTCCAATCCTGTACACTTACCAGCGAATCAAGTGTCTCTGCGTCGTAACCGATAGAATACAAACCGCCTATCAACGCTCCCATCGATGTTCCCGTAATAATGTCTATCGGGATTCCGGCACGTTCCAAAACGCGCAAGGCGCCAATATGGGCCATGCCTTTCGCACCACCGCCACTCAAAACCACAGCTACCTTGGGGCGGCATGTATCGTTAACCGCGCATAACGCAGAATCGGAGGTTTCCACATTGCTGGCACACGAATCGGCATGGCAACGGTACTTCCAGCCTGCCAACACCGAATCCCCATAACCGACTGTTTCCGCCGACAAGACACGGATAAAGCAAAAAAACAGAAACAAGCCTACCGTAAGCCTTTGGCTGCAAGCAAGGCTTCGCTTCATTTTACCGAGTATAGTCTTATCCCTATGCATACGCAAAAACTTACAAACCGCAACCCTTCCGGTAAAGCCTTATTTGTGCCAGCAGGTTACATGTCGTGCATTGCAAACCTTTCTTCAGCCAGCGTCTCATACTTCGTACCCGGCCTTCCATAGTTTGCATACGGGTAAATACTTATTCCACCGCGCGGAGTAAAGAGTCCTGTCACCTCAATGTACTTCGGGTCCATCAGCTTTATCAGGTCTTTCATTATCTTGTTTACACAATCCTCATGAAAGTCGCCATGGTTGCGGAAACTGAAAAGGTAAAGTTTAAGACTCTTGCTCTCAACCATCCTTACGTCTGGAATATAACTTATGCGGATTTCTGCGAAATCCGGCTGCCCCGTAATGGGGCACAACGAAGTAAACTCAGGACAGTTGAAACGCACCCAATAATCGTTCTCCTGATGCTTGTTTACAAAAGTCT
Source organism: Prevotella sp. CAG:1058 (assembly GCA_000433175.1). Lineage (GTDB taxonomy): Bacteria > Bacteroidota > Bacteroidia > Bacteroidales > Bacteroidaceae > Prevotella. The sequence goes on along the minus strand of HF986751.1, from coordinate 17,490 downwards.
CAAGCACCTCGGGTGCATAGTCCATACGGTATTCTGTTTTAGCGCCGAGGCTTTTCAGTCCCTCGTCTTTCCTTGTGTCGTTTGTTGTCATGACAATTTAAATACTTTCCAAATACTATAACTTATTCCTTCATCGTAAACATCCTCGCCTTCATGACGTTTCGTCATACGCACCACACGCACGGTCAGCGGCAGCACTATTATCTCATAAAGTGTCTTCAGTACGACTTGTGATATTATAAGCGGTACCATCTCGCCGGCGGGGACGACACCCGACAACGCCAAAGGGAAAAACACCAACGAGTCAGCAGTCTCGCCGAAAAGCGTACTCACTACGGCACGCACAGAGAAATGCTTGCCTTGCGACGATATCTTCATGCGGCTCATCACGTAGGCATTGATGAAAGAGCCTGCAAGAAACGCCACGAACGATGCAGCCGCAATACGCGGGGCAAGACCGAATACAGCATGGAAGCCCTCGTCGTTGTGCCAATAAGGCGCTCCGGGAATAGCGTCTGCCAATGCGCCGAAGGCAACAAAGATAAGGTTCATCGCGAAGCCGAGCCATATCAGCAGGCGCGCCTTGCGGAATCCCCAAACCTCGCACACGCAGTCGTTGATTATGTATGAAACGGGGAAAACGAGCAGCCCGCCCGTAATGTTCACCACTCCGAAAGAGATTTGCTTTGTTTCCAATACGTTAGCCGTTATCAGGCAAACGCAAAATAGCGTGCTGAAAAGCATGAACAGCACGCTTACTTGTTGCTTTCCTGTCTTCATTTCCTTGTTTTTTAAGAGGTTTACCAAGCACTCTGTGAATAAATTGTGGCTGCAAAATTAATAAAAAAAGTCAATACTATAAGTTTTTACATTAATTAATTTGGCATATTGGAATTTCATGATACCTTTGTGTCTATTATCATGTAAAATAGAAAGAATTATGAAAAAACTTCTGACCACTCTGTTTCTTGCGTTCGGACTGATGACCATTCATGCGCAAGACACGGCTTACAAGATTACGGGAACTGTGCCCTCAGACGTGAAAAAGGTATATTTAGGCGTGTTGACGCAGCGCGAACCGATAGACAGTGCAACTGTAAAAGACGGGAAATTCGAATTCAGCGGTACGCTCCGGGCCAACGAGATAATATACGTAATAACCTCAGAGAGCAACTACCCTGTCTTCAACGACGGCACACCAGTAGACATTAACACTGTAAACAATACCATAACCGGCTCCGAACTGAACAAGAAACTCTACGGATACGAACAGCAGCTGGACAAATACAACCAACAGATGAACAAGCTGTATCCCGAATACGTAGCCGCAGCCAAAGACATGTCAGACGCCGGAAAGGCAAAGACAAAGGAACTGGAAGCGAAACTCAACGAGACATGGGGCGGCAAGAAAGATGCCACGCTCAATATTATTAATGAGAATAAGGACAACCTCATACCGGCCGTTTACCTCGGCACGGTGTCTTACATGCTCGGCTACGACGAACTGAAAGCGCTTTTGCCTGACACCGCTCCTTATTACAACCACCCTGCCATGGCTGGTATAAAAAGGCAGCTCGCCGCCTTGGAGAAGCGCAGGCCGGGCATGCAGTTTACCGACCTGACAATGAACGACACGGAAGGAAAGGCACGAAAGCTGAGCGAATGGTGCGGCAAGGGCAATTATGTGTTGGTGGACTTTTGGGCAAGCTGGTGCGGACCGTGCCGACAGGAGATGCCAAACGTTGTGGAGAATTACAAGAAATACCACGAAAAGGGCTTCGAGGTAGTCGGCGTTTCGTTCGACAACAAGGCCGATGCATGGAAAAACGCAATAAAGAACCTCGACATGCCATGGCCTAACATAAGCGACCTGAAAGGCTGGCAGTCTGCCGCCGCCCCTACATACGGCATCAACGCCATACCTGCCAACGTGTTGCTTGACGGCGAGGGGAAAATAGTTGCCGTCGATTTAAGAGGCGACGCACTCGGCATGAAGCTGAAGGAGATATACGGATTCTAATCATAACAAGCAAGCAACCGACGTAAACGGAGTTCATGGGGGCGCACCCCTTAGTAAACAACGAAACACTTTAACGTATCAGCATAACAATGTGACATACAATAAGATAAAAAAGCCGCAGGATACAAACGAGCTATATCCTGCGGCTTTTTATCTTGCCATATATCTAATGTGTTGGGAATATCATCCGACCGTAATCTGTCTTACCACGTTCCTGTCTTGTTTCTTTATCTTAGGCAGAACCACTGTAAGCACGCCGTCGGCAACTTTAGCGGAGATACAGTCTTTGTCAACATCGTCAGGCAAGATTAGCGTCTGCTCAAACTTGCTGTAAGCAAACTCGCGGCGCAGATAATGGGCCTTCTTTTCCTCTTCCCTATTCTCCTTCTTGCTCTCCATCTTTATCGTAAGGTCGCCGTCTTGGTTGAGATGTACGTTAAAGTCGTCCTTCGTCATGCCAGGAGCAGCAACTTCAACTTCATAATCAACTTCACTTTCCTTTACATTGATTGCCGGAGCCGTAGCGTTTGTACGCGGCATGAATTCCGTATCAAAGAAATCGTTGAATACGTCTGGTAACCAAGAATTTTTGCGATTAACTGGTGTCATAATCATTGTCTCCTATTCGTTAATTTGTTATTATATCCACTTTATTTCGGCCTTCATATTTTATCATCGGCCTTCGCTTATACTTATGCAAGATACATACCAAAACGATTAATGCGTCAAAATGTCAATACATGCAGACATTTTGACGCATTAATCGTTTCAGACTTGAAACCGGCAAATTAACCCTTTTGTTTAAAACCAACCACTAAACAATTGATTTTAAACATGTTATACAGCATCAGATGCTGCATACTTTGTACGGTAAAGACCATCTATGATACTGTCGGCCAAACTTATGTTGGGCACCTTTATCATGTCGCAACCAAGTGCGTCGGCAACGGTCATGAATATTTCCGATGCCGGAATTATCACATCGGCACGGTCAGCCTTCAATCCGTATTGCTCTATCCTTTCGTCTACGCTCAATGCCTTCAGCTTGTCGTAAACCGTTTTAATCTCACCGACAGAAACCTCGCGTACCTTTTTACCCGCGTTCGTCAGTTTGAACAGTTTGTTGATATTGCCTCCGGAGCCTATCATGCACATGCCTGGCATGTCTTTAGCCAAGTTGTGCAAATCACTTCTCATCTTTTCAATGGCGTCTTTAGACACCATGCCCCCCAGCATTCTCAGCGTGCCGATGTTATAAGAATGGCTGTGAGTGAGCACGCCGTCGTGCAGCAAGGATATCTCAGTACTGCCTCCGCCCACGTCGATGTAAGCATAATTTCCTTTTGCGCTTCCAATGTTCTCTACAATGTTGTTGCATAGCAGGCGGGCTTCCTCACGGCCGTTGATTATCTCGATGTCGATGTCTGTTGACTTGCGCAGTTTTTCGAGAACTTTCTTACCGTTCTCGGCATCACGCATAGCCGATGTGGCACATGCACGGTAGTCGTCAACCTGGTTGAGCTTCATAAGCTGGTAAAAAGCCTTCAGCATGTGCTTCATCATCAGCATGCGCTCTTTAGATATTTTGCCAAGCGTGAATACGTCCGAGCCCAATCGCAACGGTACACGCATGTACATGACACGTGAAATCTGTTGGCTGCCGTCACCAGCAGTCCTGAAGTTCTTAATGAGCAATCGTGCTCCATTCGAACCGATGTCTATTGCTGCTAATCTCATATCAATTTAATTTAAGGTGTGAAGTAGCCGTGTGTTAACAAGGCGGCGCAAGTGAAACACAAAACTGTTACACCCGTACCTGCCGCATGATATTAACGCCCAGCCACGTTTATAGTTGTATTATTAAATAACGTATTTCCGGGAATTATATTTTGTTATTTACTTTCGAATTATTACCGCATTGATTATCAAGCCATTACGAATGCTTTCCAAAAAGGTTGCCTTTATCAAGGTAAAAGATGGCCTTCCGCACTGCCAAAGGCCGTCTTTTGTACGGTAAAAGACGTCCTTTTATAATCCCGTCATCATCCTGCATTAAAGCTTACAGTTTTTGACTCAGCCTCGTAAGCGTTGTGAAGCTCTTCCTGCGAACGGAAAGGCCTGTCGCCTACGACTGCCTGTATTATATTATCTCCACTTCCGTCCACTATCCTGCCGTTTGTAGTGTCGTTAAGGCCATATTCAACTGTGCGCATCAGGTCTCGCTGTAAATCAGCATCATAAACAGGAGCCATCACTTCTATACGGTTAACAAGGTTGCGCGGCATCCAGTCTGCACTGCCGATATAATATTTCGGTGCCCCGCCGTTGCTGAATATCAGTATGCGTGAATGCTCAAGATAACGGTCAATAATCCCAACCGCCTTAATATTTTCGCTTAGTCCCGGTATGCCGGTAACAAGCGAGCTGTTGCCTCGCAAAACTATACCGATCTTCACTCCTGCAGCGGAAGCGGCGTAAAGTTTGTTGACAACATCAGTGTCCGTTATATGGTTTATCTTCATCTTAATCCACGCCTCGCGACCGGCCTTAGCATTCTTTATCTCATTATTAATGAGCTGAAGTATTCGGCTTTTCATTGAGTTTGGCGACACCAAAAGCTCCTTAAACCTTACCTGGGAGAACGGACGGGCAATAAAGTCAAACACTTTTCTGACCTCCTGTACAGTGTTCTTCCTCGCAGTCATCATCAGGTAGTCCGTATAAGTCTTTGCATTGCCCTCGTGGAAATTGCCTGTGCCTATACATGCAATGTCTCCTTGCCGCGACTCGATGTATAGCAGCTTTGAGTGAATCTTAAGGCCCTCGACGCCGAATATTACATTGATGCCCTCTTCCTGCATACGCTTGCTCCATTTTATGTTGCTTTCTTCATCAAAACGGGCAAGCAACTCAACCACAGCCGTAACCTTCTTGCCGTTACGAGCCGCACATATCAGGGCCTTTACAACTTTAGAATCTTTGGCCAACCGGTACAACGTGGTCTTTATCGATTTTACTTCCGGCTTCAATGCGGCCTCCCTCAGCACCCTGATGTATCCGTCAAACGAATGGTAAGGCACATGTATGAACAAGTCCTTACGGCGAATCTGGTCTAAAATGCTTTCCTGGGAAAGGAATTCAGGCTTCATAATGGGTTTCCACTTGGGGAATTTCAGTTCCATGTGTCCGCAGTCAGGGAACCCCATCAAGTCGCGGTGATTCTGGTAACGGCTGCTGGCGAGCGAAGAATCGAGCTTGCTAACGTCAATCTTAGACATCAGTTTTTTCCTCATATCCTTAGGCATCTGCCTGTCGTAAATAAGGCGCACGGGGTCTCCATGCCGCCTGCTGTTAACTCCCTTGGCAATTTTCTGAAGCACGCCGTAGTCAAAATCATTCTCCATTTCCATCTCGGCGTCTTTCGTGAACTTAAGCGAGTATGCCTCAAAAGTGCCTGGCTTAAAACCTATAAATATAAGCGGCAGGCAATAACGCACAACATCGTCAAGATACATTATGTTGTCAAAGCCGTCTGACGACGGCAATTTTACAAAACGGCCGTTCTCCCTATCGGGAACCTTGATAAGGGCCAGACTGCTCTTAGACTTGTGGAACGCGTCTGCCTGTTCGGTCTTCTTTACCAAAAGATATATGCGGTTGTCTTCAAGTTGCCCTATCTCGTCAATCTCCGAAAACCAAATAGGATTAGTATATCCGTTAAGGCGGTCTAAATAAAAATTCTTAAGAAACAATGCCTGTTCGTCATTGAGTTGTGTTTCATCAATAAGGCGTACATTGTGTTCCTCCAATGCCTTGAACACTTCATCAATAGCCTGGGTATATTCCTGGCTGAACTGCGTGTTTAATTTGTTTATGGTCTTTATCGTCTTACGTATGCTATCATGCTGCTTGCGGACTTCCTTGTTGTCTGACTCCAGCAAACGATTAAGCGAAGCCATGCGCACACGGAAAAATTCGTCAAGATTGTTTGAATATATGCCTAAAAACGATAATCGCTCAAGCAATGGTATGTTCTCCTTACGCGCTTCCTGCAATATGCGATGGTTAAAATACATCCAACTGATATCACGCTCAACGTATTTTATTACTTTATTCTTTTTGGAAACCATTTTTACAGCCATGACACTATACTATTTCTAATGAAAAAATGTTCAACTTTCCAATAAAACTTTACAAAGCCAAACTTACAAGCGATTCATAAAGGTACAGACCGCGATATGGCATTCAAAGTTTTTGCAAAAGTAATTCTATTATTCCGATCCTTAACAGTATGGGATGTTAAAATAATAATAAAATATTATTACAAAAAGCTTGCATGTCCAGCACACATGTAGTAAAAGGTATTCCGATTCAAATGAGCGAATAAACAAACAGTTGCCAAATACAATAAAATCAGCTCTGAGGTACAGCCAAAAGCCGTTCCTTACCACAGAACCATCGCGATATTCCCAACCGGTCCATCACAACAACCACGACATAACAACCGCCCAAAACGAATGCGACCGATACAACCGTAAACAACACAGCCGTAGGGTCGAAAGCGAAAAATGGTACGAACGACTTGGTTATTATGGTGAATATCGGTGAAAAAAGCAATATTGACAAGGTATTCTCTCCAATAAACAAAGCAATACGCCTGACCCTTGAAGACAAAAATGGATAAACTGCCAAAGAGAAACTCATTACCAGATATGTAATCACAAAACCTTGAAGAGTCGATCGTTCCATTCCGTCAGGACTCAACACACAAAACAATGTGAAAGGTATTACAGCCAGCCATGACGGTCGGAATATGGACGTGAAACCCACAAGGGAACGCCTTGCCAAAACCCCGGCAAGAAAATACATGGCATTGTCAAATGAAACAATATGCAATAGGCGTGAAACTGTAAAAAGGCACACACCAAGCAAACATACGAATGAAACCAAACTTAAACGGCTGCACAGCTTATTGACAAAATAATAAACCAGATAACATACAATCAAGGTATGCAGATACCAATACGGACCAAGAGGATGCAAAAACAACTTGTCAAGAAAAACCACCAAAGTAAGATTGTCTATATGTTCGCGTATAGGCAATATGGAAGCCATAACAACATAACCAGATTCCATGACAGCATAAGGTACAAACAGCCATTTAACTTGTTTGGCGAACCGTAGTATTCCTTTGTCCATATTTGCAAGATAGCCTGAGAAAACAAGGAACGCCGACATGTGAAACGTATAAACGACCTGTTTTGCGTAAGGGAACTTGTCGCCTACATAAACCAAATGAAACATCACCATTAAGATGATGAAGACACATTTCAGAAAATCGATCTGGTATATACGCTTGTCCATTAATTTCTAATACGTATTTGTCGCTTTTATTTATCTATGTAAATAAAACCGCCACCGTGTATTTTTATTTTGAATGCCTCCATTAAAGTTTGTCTCATACACCAATATTGGCCATACATCACATCATGCATGTTAATAATCAACATGCAAAATTATTACTTGACGGATTTATTACAACGTAGCTAAAAACCTAGTAGCTGTATATGGCAACGGTGCAGCCTGGCTGAAGTTATAAAACAACAAGTATAATCCTGTTGCAACAATTGCCACGGTAACAATACTGGACTCAATACTTATTCTGTGACCTTGCATCACAGCCAATTTCCTTTTGAGATCTAAAATTTTGAAGTATGCCGCCCTCATGGCAATTGACACTCCCGTACCAACAGTTACGCCCAGAATTGCGCCGGCAACAATATCTCCAGGATAATGAACTCCTAAATAAATGCGGGAATAAACAACCAAGCAGGCCCAAATAAAAAGCACTATTGTAGCAGCTTTATGACGGAACACAGGAGCAAGAAATGCCAACACGCCAAACGCGTTGGCCGAATGACTCGACACAAAACCGAACCTGCCTCCACGGTAATTGCCTACATAATGCAACAAACTGCTTATTTCCTCATTGTGCGACGGACGTAAACGGCCGAAATAAGGTTTAAGGAATGATGAAGAAATCTGGTCAGCCAAAACTATAGTCAGTGCTATTCCGACTACTATAAGTATAGATATTAGCAAACTTTTCTTATAATACGCAAACGACAATATCAAAGCGGCACCTACTGGAACCCATGCCATATTTGAAGAAATTGTCTTCCAAAAGTGATCGGCACATGGACCACCATCATGATTAAGAACTACCATCACGGCCCTATCAATCCCTGCCAACCAATGTATAAATGGTGCAGAAAACTGCAAGTTTAACAAAATAAACAAGATAACGCAAACAGCTGATAGAATTATAAATGTCCTCGTTGGAGTTGAAAGTGTCCTTATCATCTTTTTTTTTTGCCACAAAGATAGACCTTTATTTTGTTACGTATAATATGACAACACAAAAAATATGTTAAGTAACACGATTTTATTATAAATCACAGCCAATTAAAATAATAAACAAATGCCGGGATATGGTTTGGTACAACACATATCCCGGCAATATGCTAATTATGAAGTATTTAAAAGACACCTTGTGCCATCATGGCTTTTGCAACTTTCAGGAAGCCTGCAATATTTGCACCCTTAACATAATTGATGTATCCATCCGGTTCGGTACCATATTTCACGCAATTGTCATGAATATTGTTCATTATATAGTGCAGCTTCTTGTCAACCTCTTCACGACTCCAGCTCAAGCGCTCTGAGTTCTGACTCATTTCCAAACCAGACACAGCTACACCGCCTGCATTTGCGGCCTTTCCCGGAGAATAAAGAATCTTAGCATCCTGAAATACTTTAATCGCTTCAGGAGTAGTTGGCATGTTTGCACCTTCACTTACAGCAATCACCCCATTTGCGACTAAGGCTTTTGCTGCTTCTTCGTTAATCTCGTTCTGCGTCGCAGAAGGCAGTGCGATATCAGCCTTCTCGAACCAGGGCTTAGCACCTTCTACATACTTAACTCCGTACTTCTCGGCATATTCACGGATACGCCCCCTCCATATGTTCTTCAGTTCCATGATGTAGTCCAACTTCTCACGATCGATGCCATCCGGGTCATAAATATATCCGTCGGAATCAGAGCAAGTAAGCACTTTCGCACCAAGTTCGATACACTTCTCGATTGTGTATTGGGCAACATTTCCAGAGCCGCTAACCAAAACGGTCTTACCTTTTATGTCTAGTCCACGTGTCTTTAACATATTGACAAGGAAATAAACATTTCCATAACCTGTAGCCTCAGGACGAATCAAAGAACCTCCAAACTGTATGCCCTTACCTGTCAGAACGCCACTCCACTCATGAGTCAGCCTCTTATACGTGCCAAACATATAGGCTACTTCACGTCCTCCGACACCGATATCGCCAGCCGGCACGTCAACATTAGGACCGATATGATGGTAAAGCTCTGTCATGAATGCCTGGCAGAACCTCATCACTTCCGCATCACTCTTTCCACGTGGATTGAAATCCGAGCCACCTTTTGCGCCTCCCATAGGAAGTGTCGTTAGAGAGTTCTTAAAAGTCTGCTCGAATGCAAGAAATTTCAATATGCCCAAGTTTACCGACTGGTGGAATCGGATACCGCCCTTATACGGACCTATTACGTTGTTATGCTGTACACGGTAACCCATGTTTGTACGAACATTACCCTTATCATCAACCCACGAAACACGGAACATAATAATCCTATCAGGAATACACAAACGTTCTATTAAGTTTGCCCTATCAAACTCTGGATGCTTGTTATATTCTTCTTCTATTGTTCCCAATACTTGGCTTACAGCCTGTATGTATTCAGGCTCATTGGGGAATCTCTGCTTGAGATCTTCTACAACTTTAGCTGCAATCATAATTCTTTTACTCTTAAAAATGTTATTGAAGATATATGTATTCTTTACTTATCTGATATTGCAAAGGTAAGCAATTTTATTTAAAGCACGAACATTAAAGATAGATTTTTAAATAAAAATATATCTAAATATCAAATAATAAGGATAACAAATATACATTTTGCTTGCAGAATACAGATAATTACACCTTTTTGTCATACAATAGGCATGATAAATAATGCATATTACATGAAACAAAAAATGAACTTGAATAATATACAAGTTCATAATAACAATACTACAGCGTCGATGCCGAGCGCGGCTGCCGATCGGAATATCGCACCTATGTTGGTGGAGTCTACCACTCCGTCGATTACGACGATGCGTCTTGCATCGTGGCAAACCTCTTCAACGCTTCTTTCCTGTGGTCTGCGCATGGCGCAAAGGACGCCCCGTGTTAGCGTGTAACCTGTCAGTCCGGCCAGGACATCCCTTTCTCCGGTAAACACCGGAATGTCTCCGCATCTTTTTATTATGTCCGCAGCATCGCCTGTTATGTGCTTTCTCTCGCATAATAGGGCCAGGGGTTTGTAGCCTGCGTTCAACGCCACGTTGATGACTTTCGGACTTTCGGCAATGAATATGCCGTCTTCCGGATTGGCGCGGTTGCGCAGTTGTGCCTCCGTAAGCGAGCTGAACATTTCAACGCCAGGGTGTTTTATCGAGGATATGTTGATGATATTCATTGTCTTATATGGTATTTAAGTTGTATTCTGGTGAAATAAAAACGCCTTATAAATCATCGATTTATAAGGCGTTAACGTAGTGGATAGGGGAATCGAACCCCTATGCCAAGATTGAGAATCTTGTATCCTAACCATTAGATGAATCCACCAAATGTGACTCAGCACGAAGCGGAAGCTGGGGGATTCGAACCCCCGGTACGATAAACTCGCACGGCAGTTTAGCAAACTGCTGGTTTCAGCCACTCACCCAAACTTCCATTCCGGCTTATTGTACCGAAGCATTCTCGCTCAAATGCGGTTGCAAAGGTAGGCATTTATTTTTATTCATGCAAATTTTTGCGGAAAAAATTTCATCGAAATATGAAAAATCATGCAATTTGCGGTGAAATTTCTCCGCTGCCGATACATTTATGGTGGTTCTCATCGTAAACAACACAGAATTGTCCCGGGGCTACACCTTGTATCAAATCGGCTGAATGTACATTGTATGAATTGTCGTCAACGCGTTCAAGTGTTGCCTTGTGGAATTCTGGTGTGTGGCGTATCTTGAACGTAATGTTGGCGACAGGGGAGTCTTTCCACGGGTTGCATGTCAGGTAGTTGAAGCCTCTTATCGAGAATTCTTTTTTATACGCAGTGAGTGGTTCGTACCCTTTGCTTACGTAAAGGATATTGGCGCGGATGTCTTTCTTTACCGCATACCACGGGCCTCCGCCGAAACCGAGTCCATGACGCTGGCCTATAGTGTGGAACCATAAGCCCTTGTGCTGTCCTATAACGCGTCCAGTCTCAAGCTCGACAACATTCCCCGGATTCTCTCCCAGGTAGCGGCGAATGTAGTCGTTGTAGTTGATTTTGCCTAGAAAGCATATTCCCTGGCTGTCCTTACGTTTTGCGTTGATCAGATGTTCGCGTTCGGCTATGGCCCTTACTTCGTCTTTCATGTAGTGGCCGATGGGGAAGATTGCCTTGCGCAGCTGCCAGTCGTGTATCTGGGCAAGGAAGTCGGTCTGGTCTTTTACGGGGTCGGGGCTTGTAGTAAGCCACTTCAAGCCGTCTATTATTTCTGTTTGCGCGTAGTGCCCTGTTGCTATCAGGTCGTAGTCGTTGCCCGCCTTTTCGTTGAAAGCTCCGAACTTTATGAGCCTGTTGCACATTACGTCAGGGTTGGGAGTATATCCGGCGCGTACTTTTTCCATCGTATAGCGTGTTACGCCGTCCCAATATTCCTTATGACAGTCTACCACCTGAAGCCGGCAGCCGTATTTTGCAGCTACCGCCGTAGCCATTTCCAAGTCTTCTTCACTTGAGCAGTCCCATTCTTCGTTCTCCTCCGGACCTATCTTAATATAGAAACAGTCGGGGTGGAGCCCTTGTCTTGCAAGTTCGTAAACGACTACCGAACTGTCAACGCCGCCTGACAGGAGTACTGCTATGCGTTTGTCTAAGTCACAATTCATAATCATATAATAATGCAGACCGTGTTTGTCTTTTCGTAAATGATTAAATGTTAGCGGCATGATTTTGTCTTTTGTATTGCCGCGTGTGTATTGTCCCTAATAAACGAGTTTATGGTTTTCCAGTTCCCTGAATCCGTTAATGAAGGCTTTGGCGTCCATTCTCTTCTTGCCGCTGAGCTGTATGCAGTCAAGATTAAGCCAGCAATCGTTGGTTGCCACAAACATTTTACCGTCGTAAACCATTATTGTGCCTGACGGCTTGCCGTTGCATGGGATTGTTGTAAGTGCTGTTTTGAATATTTTTAATACGGTGTTTTTCGCGTCGGGGGCACTCATGTTTGTCCATGCACCGGGGTAGGGCGACAGTCCGCGGACAAAATTATGTATGTTGACGGCCGTGTTGTCCCAGTTGATTCTGCATGTTTCCTTGAATATCTTGGGTGCGGCATGCAATTCTTTGCCTATCTTTATCATTTCGTCCTGTGGCAGGGAATCTACTTTTCCGTCGCCCTCGATTATTTTGTCAATGGTCCTTACGGCAATGTCGGCACCTAACTTCATAAGTCCGTCGTAGACGTCTTCCACATTGTACTCGTCCTTGATCTCAAACGGTTCCTGCATTATTATGCGGCCGGTGTCTATGTCGTGGTCGAGGAAGAACGTTGTCACTCCGGTTTGCTTTTCCCCGTTTATTATAGCCCAGTTTATCGGTGCGGCCCCGCGGTACTGCGGCAGTAGTGCGGCATGCACGTTGAATGTGCCGAAGCGGGGCATGCCCCATACAACTTCGGGCAGCATCCTGAATGCCACTACGACCTGGAGGTCGGCATTGTAACTTCTCAATGTATCGACAAACTCAGGGTCTTTCATTTTCTCCGGCTGTAAAACAGGCAGGCCTTTTGACAAGGCATATTGTTTGACTGCCGACGGCTGTAGCGTGTCCTGATGGCGTCCTACGGGTTTGTCGGGTTGTGTTACCACGGCTACTACGTTGTAGCCGTTTTCAACCAAAGTGCTAAGTGTGCCAACGGCAAACTCGGGCGTGCCCATGAATATTATCCTTAAATCTTTTTTCGTCATTTGTCCTTCTATTTTATAATTAAGTGGGCCGGTGATGTCATATAAAGGCAGACCGGCTTTTATGCCATGTCTTTCCTGCTTGTGCAATCTTGTTCGACTGCGTCCGGCTTGCTTGACTTTTTCTTATTCTACGGTAACCGATTTTGCCAGGTTGCGTGGTTGGTCAACGTTAAGGCCTTTTTCTACGGCCACGTGGTATGCTATTAATTGTAGGGGAATTACTGAAAGTAACGGAGCCAGCGGCGCAAATGTGGGCGGCACTTCTATATATGCCTTCGAAATGTCTTTTACGGCAACATCGCCTTCTGTCACTATTGATAGTATGCGCCCGTTGCGCGCTGTTACTTCTTCAATGTTACTTAAAATCTTCTTGTACAACTGGTGGTGTGTGGCTACGAATATTACGGGCATGTCTTCGTCGATTAGGGCTATCGGGCCGTGCTTCATCTCGGCTGCCGGATAGCCTTCGGCGTGTATGTAGCTTATTTCTTTCAGTTTCAGTGCACCTTCAAGCGCTACTGGGTAGTTGAATCCGCGCCCCATGTAGAGGGCGTTTTCGGCGTAAGTCAGCGAACGGGCTATTTCCTTTATTTTATCGTTACTTTCGAGCACTTTTTTTATCTTCTCAGGTATGCGCCCAAGCTCTTCTATCGTGTCCTCGTATTCTTTCTGGCTTATTTCCCCTCGTTCGTGTCCGAGTGCCAGGGCGAACAGTGTAAGCACGGTGACCTGTCCGGTAAACGCCTTTGTCGAAGCTACTCCTATTTCGGGGCCTACGTGTATGTAAATTCCCGTATCCGATGCGCGGGCTATGCTCGAACCTACGGCGTTTACAATGCCGAAACATAAGGCGTGGCACTCTTTCGCCAACTGGAAGGCAGCTAGCGTGTCGGCTGTTTCGCCGCTTTGTGATATCGCAATCACAACGTCGCCGGGCTGTATTACCGGGTTGCGGTAGCGGAATTCGGAAGCGTATTCAACCTCGACGGGTATATGGGCCCACTGCTCTATAAGCTGTTTGCCGATAAGTCCTGCGTGCCACGACGTTCCGCATGCTACGATGATGAAGCGGTTGGCGTTTATCAGTTCGTTGCGGTGCAGGTTTATTGTGCTTAACACGATGCGCTTCTCCTTAAGCAGCAGGCGGCCCCTCATGCAGTCGGCTATGCAGCGTGGCTGGTCGTATATCTCTTTAAGCATGAAGTGGTCGAAGCCTCCTTTTTCCAGTGTTTCGAGATTTATGTCGACTTCCTTTATGTCAAGGTTTATTTCCTTGTTGTCAAGGTTCCTGATTTCTATCTTCTGTCCTGTCTTAAGCAGTGCGACTTCGTTGTCGTTGAGGTAAACCATCTGTTTGGTGTATGCCACGATAGGCAGGGCGTCCGAGGCTATGAAAAACTCGCTGTTGTTGTCGCCTATGCCGATTACAAGCGGACTGCTCTTCTTTGCCACGACAATCTTGTCCGGGCAGTTGTGGTCTATTACAGCTATGGCGTATGCTCCAATGACCCGGCGGAGTGCCATTACTACGGCTCCTTCGAGGTCCTTGCCGTACTCGTCCTGCATGAACTCAATGAGTTGTACAAGTACCTCCGTGTCGGTGCAACTCTTAAAGGTGTAGCCTTTTTTGGTGAGAAATTCTTTCAGGCTTGTATAGTTCTCTATTATTCCGTTGTGTACAAGGGCCAGCCTCCCGTTCTGCGATACGTGTGGGTGTGCGTTGACGGCAGACGGTTCGCCGTGTGTGGCCCAGCGGGTATGGGCTATGCCTATATGTCCTGACGTGTCTCTTTGCGACGCTATTGTTTCCAGGTTGCTCACTTTGCCTTTTTCCTTATACACGTTCATTTTGCCTTCACCGTTTATAAGGGCTACTCCTGCCGAGTCGTAACCACGGTATTCAAGGCGTTTAAGTCCTTTGATAAGTATGTCGTAGGCATCTCTTGAACCTATATATCCAACTATTCCGCACATAATGTTTTTTTGTTTTTATATACAGCGCACGTCGGCCGAGCCAGTGGCGAAGTGGTTGCGGCGGCTGTCTTCATACGTGCGTCGGTTTACAAGTCCGCCGGCAAAGTAAGTGTCGAGCGACGTCGTGCGCTCGCGTGTGGCCGACGTGCTGGCCATTGCGTTGGCCTTTACGGTGAGCTTATCCGAGGTTTTGCGGTTGCAACTTACCGAAGCGGTGGCTCCGCGGCTCTTGTCTACGTTGTCGGGCGTGTAGACCATCATCGCCTCGGGGCCCGACAGGCTGAACTTGCCGCCGCCCCCGGCCAGCAGGTTGTCCATGCCCACCACGTAGTTAAGATAGTCGCTTACGGTGAAGACGGGCTCGCCCGTGTTGTTGGCCGAGGCTAAGGCCGTGGCCGACGAAGAGCGCCCGAGGTATATGGCGGCGCCCTTGCCGCGGTATTTGTCCTTCAGTCCGCCGTTGGCGTCGGCGTTGCCGGTCAGCCGGTGCTTGCCCGACGTCTTTATGTTGAGCGCCGTGCCCGTGCCGCGGGCGTAGCGGTTGCCCACGGCATAGCCGGCGTAGTTCTTCAGTATCTCCGCCCCCGTCATTATGTCTGCCGACATGTTGTTGACGGCCGTGCCCTCCGAGCCACGGGCGAACACATCGCGTCCGTCGACGAGCAGCGTGCTTACGCCGCGGCCCTCGTAGGTTATGTGGCCGTCGTCGCTTACGTCCATGCCGGGCAGGCGCCTGAGCACGTCGGCTATATTGTCCTCCGCGCCGGTCTTGAAGTGGTCGGTGTCGAACCTTACGGTGTCGCCCGAAACCTTAACGCCCGCATAAGAGCCTTTCACAACAAGCTCAGCCAATGTCTTGCCGTCGGCCTCCAGCCTTACGTCTACGCCGCTCTCGCCGGGCGCTACGCGCTTTACGCAGTCGGCATAGCCGAGGCTTTTAACCTGAAGCCACGCCGTGCCGTCGACAGTAAGGCTGAAGCCACCGTCGCCGCCGGTAACGGCGTAGCCCTTCATAGGCGGCGTAAGCAGGCTGTCGGCGTATGCCAAGACCGTGGCCGACACTATCGGAGTGCCCTCGGTATCGGTCACACGCCCGCTCACCACGGCCTTCTGGGCCGTGGCGGTGACTGCGAAACAGCCGCCAGCGGCAAGCGTCAGCAGCAGTCGTTTAATGGTTGTGCGGATCATGGGCGGGGCGTTTCACATACTATGCCGTGGCTATTCTATCTTGGTTACCTTGTCGGCCTTATTCATTAACTCCTCAAGTGCCTTATTCGCATCTTTCGTAAGGCCTTCCTCCGTGGTAGGTTTCCCTTCGGTCGGGGGATTTAGCTGCACGCCGTCGACCTCGGTTATGCTTTCAAGATCGAGGTTGAACATGGGTATTTCCATGTGCACCACCAACCCCGGCAGGCCGTAATAACCGTATGGGGCGCAGCCGAAAGGCACATCGGGCGTAAACCATGCCGTTACGCCAGGCTTTCCCTTAAGTTTTGCCTTATAACAGTTGTAACCCGATATTTGCTTTGTTGAATCTGAAATATCCCACTCGTATTTCTCGAGAGTATTTTTTATCAGGTACAACTTGTTAGCATATTTTACTTGTGAAACTTCTACATTGTCGTTAAAATCCACATATATTTGCAGTTTGTCCATCTCCAATGGCATGGTCTCGTGTGTCTCAGGCTCTTTCACACACAGGAATTTACCGTCCACACCCGTAAGAGAATAAACTTTCTTATCCTCTTTCACACGTTTTATAATAATATCCCTTGCAATTGTGTTTTCTATTTTGTAAAAACCTTCATGGACAGGTGTTGTCGTCGAATAAATACACTTTATCCCTTTCGGTTGGGAATAAGCCGAAAGGGATATTATAGAAAACATTATCAAAATAAGAATCTTCATAGTAATTCTAATTAAGATTCAGGTCTATTACCAACAACTACAAATTCCATATGCTGACTAACAACTTCACCATTCAAAGTAACAGTTACCGTTACAATCATTATGACCGTTCCATCATTTTTCGTTGTAGATATGACTTCACCACTAATACCCGGCTTATTATCCTCCGGATCTTGCATGTTCATCTCCATCAAAGGACTCTCCACAATCATATTATTAGCTGCATTGGCTACACTCGGAATGGCGAATAAGGTTACTAACCCTAAGAACGCCTTAAATAGATTCTTTTTCATAATAGTCAATACTTCGGTAAATTTTTACCGATAAATTAAAATTAAACATAGAATCGGCATAATCCGGTTCAAAATTATATTCAAGAGATCATTGAAATACTGTCAAGAATAAATCGTCAAGGAGTAAGAAAAGGGATGAAAAAGATATGCTAAACA
>HF986750.1 GCA_000433175.1 Prevotella sp. CAG:1058 | reverse complement strand
AGCGATGCCCTTCAGCGGCAGGAAGTAGTTCATCATTGAGAACATACCCTTCTTCATCTCACCGCCGTACCATGTGTTGATGATAACCTGCTCCTTAGAAGTTACGTTGAACACAACAGCAGTCTCTGAGTTCAGACCGAGCTCCTTGTAGTTCTCAACCTTTGCCTTAGAAGCGTTGTAAACAACGAAGTCAGGCTCGAAGTTTGCCAGCTCCTCCTCGGTAGGACGGATGAACATGTTGGTTACGAAGTGAGCCTGCCATGCTACTTCCATGATGAAGCGCACTGCCATGCGGGTGTCCTTGTTGGCACCGCAGAAGCCGTCTACTACATACAGTTTCTTGCCTGAAAGCTCTTTCTTTGCAATCTCCTTAACAGCAGCCCAAGCTTCCTGTGAAGCGGGTTTGTTGTCGTTCTTATATTCGTCGGAAGTCCACCATACGGTGTCCTTTGAAGTCTCGTCCATGACGATGAACTTGTCCTTAGGCGAACGGCCGGTGTAAACTCCGGTCATCACGTTAACGGCGCCAAGCTCGGTCACCTGACCCTTGTCGTATCCTGTCAGGCCTTCTTTTGTCTCCTCTTCAAACAATACCTCGTAAGACGGGTTGTGAAGGATTTCCTTCACGTCTGTGATTCCGTACTTGCTTAAATCTAAATTTGCCATTTTAATGAATATATTAAAAAGTGAATTACTTGTGTTCCTGAACTTAAGCGTATCAATAAATAAAGGTATCCACCTTAAACCGACTGCAAAGGTAGTAATTTTTTATATAGGTGCAAACAGCAAAGTGTGTAAAAATCACCATCTTAAAGTGTTTTTAGGTTAAAGTATCCAAATTTTAAAATGCCCGAATCGTTTTTGTAATTTGCAC
Source organism: Prevotella sp. CAG:1058 (assembly GCA_000433175.1). Lineage (GTDB taxonomy): Bacteria > Bacteroidota > Bacteroidia > Bacteroidales > Bacteroidaceae > Prevotella. The sequence goes on along the minus strand of HF986750.1, from coordinate 1,525 downwards.
TTTGCAAAAATCCACAATCCGCCGATATCACAAGTAAAATGGCAGACCGTGGATTTGGTACAATTTTATCACAAAAGAACTATTATTCAAGAAGAGAATTAAGGTAGGCTTCGTTCACATCTTGAATATACAATTCTTTCCCTTCATTCTTGGCTTGCAGTATGGCGTTATTCATATCGGCAAGATTGTTGAGCAAAGCCGTATAAACGCCTTGAGACACATTTATATCCTCAGCCGAGGTCAAATTGCAGACATAAGTGTCGTCAACAAGTTCGACATGGCTATAAAACCTGTAAAGCGCGGCTTTCATCTTAGCTTGCTCTTCTTGGTTGACTGAAGCTGAGCGTGTATGCGATTTTGCAATATCGTCGGCCAATCCGTAAACGTCAAGTTCAATATAGATACTGTCCTCAACATATTTCTTAGCCAAATCAGAAACTGTTGCGGCCGTAGGCTTCTGTTGGACAGTATCTTTTGCTTCCGATTGGCAACCGATCAATACTACCGCCACTAAACAGAGCATAAATACAAACAAAAACTTCTTCATAATAAAATTCGATTTAAATCATTTTAAAACGCATCCCAATGTGCTTGTCCGTAAACGAGTGCAGCATCTGCAATTTTACTTAACGAAAAGCTCCAACCAATAGGCGTATAACCAAACGTATTATACCGCATGTCTTCCGTACTTCCTTTTGGCAATAAAATAAGATTTTTCTTATAATTTTGATGACTTGGAGAATGATTATTACAGGTTAAATCTACGGCCACACCTAATACATTCCCATTCTCAACTTTCACCCAAATCACTTGATTGCCGGCAAATGTCCATGTAATACTGCTATTCGGAGGATTAATCAACGAATAAGATGGAGTGGTGGAAGCCCGGCCAACCTGCTCTCCTTCATCATTAGTTGCAAACAAGCAAAAACTTGTCAGCAAACTCAATGCTAATAAAAACTTTCTTCTCATAATTGCACAATAATTTGGTTGTAAATTAGATTGGCTACAAAGATATATATATATATTTACAATTTTCAAAATTAAAAAACAAAAATCTTATATTTTTATCTTCAAAACAAGCAATAATATGCAAGAACAAAAGCAATTACATATAAAACATTAAAATCCAAACAGCGTATATGAACAAAAAAGCGGTAAATAAATTCTATAAATCAGCGTATAAACCTTGCAATACTATTTGTTTTGCATTAATTTTGCAACAGCAAATAATAAAGACTAACCACCATGCAGATAATCGACCTAAGCAAGCAGAACTCCATCATCAACCAGTACATGGCCGAAATGCGCGACAAGGAATACCAGCTCAACCGACTGCTGTTCCGCAACAACATTACGCGCGTGGGCGAGATGATGGCATACGAGATAAGCAAGACGCTCAACTATGAGGAGCGCGACGTGGAGACGCCGCTGGGCACGGCTAAGGTCAGCGTGCCGGCCGACAAGATAATACTGGCAACGATATTCCGCGCCGGACTGCCCTTCCACAACGGCTTCCTGCACG
>HF986749.1 GCA_000433175.1 Prevotella sp. CAG:1058 | reverse complement strand
GGCTAAGAAAAACGGGAAATTTTAAAAGGGTAAAATAAAATTGACCCCCAACACCAGGACTTTAAAGGGTCAATCATATTGTAGCCAAAGGTGGGCAAATCCTGTTTGGCCAAAAGGGTCAAAGTCGCGTGGCTTTTCCAGGCCACGAGGTCTTCGTACACGTCGGAGTAGCGTCCGTAGCTGCCAACGCCGAACTCCTTGGCGATATAACGTATCAGCTTCAGCTTCGTCTTCACCTGCGAGCAGTCCACGTACACGGCGTTCCTGTGCTGCTTCACGTAGGCCTTTGCCGTGAAGGTCTTGCCGATGTTCGGCATGTCGCACAGAATGGCACTCAGGCCGCTGTCCTGGCACGCCTCCAGCTGCTTGCTGATGAACACGTAGGTCGGGGTCTTGGCGGCCGTCCACGGCATTTCCATGCGCAACTGCACGCCAAGTCTCCGGGCTATGCCCACCCAGTTGGCGTCGCTCACCTGTTTTTCGTAGTTCCCTTTCTTGATGGCGTTGTACACGCTTGCCGCTATGCCCAGTGCCGTCGCGTGGCGGTTGTCGCTGGGGTAGTTCTCGCGGTCGGAGGCTATTGCCCCTGCAATCCGCTGTTTAACTTCGTTCGTTATTTCCATGATTATGCTGTTTTAATGTTGTTTTAATGCCTTTAGATTTTCGCCACGGCGTCGGCCTCATAATGTGCCACGTCCAGGTATGCTGAATAGTCGTCATCGTCCGTGCGCGGGCTTATTTCCACCGCCTCCGCCTTGATGTCCGCTATCTCCTTTGCCTCCGCTTTCTTCATTATGCCGACCTTCCTTATCTTGCCGTCCTTCATCATCTTGTCGAACTTGGCCACATATTTCGCCTGTTCGGTGTAGGCGGCCCTGTCGGCTTCGGTTTGTTCGGCCGTGGCCTCATTGTAACGCGTCACAGGCTTGCAGGTGGCGATATAACGTCCGTGCTGGTAGATGTACACCTCGTCGATGTTGCCGTCCATGTCGGGCAGGTAATAGGCTTCCACCTTGTAGTTCCTCGGCTCCAGCTTTGCGATGATTTCAGGGTCGGGCAGGATGAAGTTCTTGTACTGCACCGAGAAGTAGCTGTTGTTGCGGATGGTGGTGTCGGTACGGAAGCCGATGTAGCGGTAAAGCACGGCTTTGTCCCAAGGCGCGAGGTTCGGGTTCTGACGGGCGCAGAGCACGTCCCAGCGTGTCATGCCGGGGTATTTCTTCTGGTTCGGGTGCAGCTGGCTGTTATACTCGCCGATGGCGCGTATGTCGTCGGCCACAAGCTCGTCGTAGGTGTAGCTCTTTACCTTGTAGGTGTTGTTCTTCTCGTCGTACACCTTCTCCTCTTTCGGGCGGTTGGCCTCCAGCTTGGCGTACCATCGTCCGATGCCCACCTGGGTGCGCTTTTCCACGCCGTACTTCTTCGCCCGGTTGAAGTGCTCGGCGCGTTTCTCGCGTGAGTTGCCGGGGTTGCACCAGCGTATCAGGGGAAACACCGTGCCGGCCTGCATCAGACCGTCGGCGAAGTCGCTTACCAGGTGGTGCTCCACCTCCAGCTCGGCAGGGATGTACATGCCGTTCCGGTCAAGGGTCTGGAACATGTTCCTCATGCAGTCAAGGAACAGCTCGGCGGTCTTCAGCCGGTTGTAGGCGTAACCCACCACGGCACCGCTCACCACGTCGTAGGCATAGTAGGCTTTCACCCTGTTGCCGTCCTTCATCGGGCGCGGCAAGTCGCGGTCGTCGAGTGAAATCTTGCTGAGCGACCATTCTCCCACGTGGCGCAGGTGGTACGGACGGTAGGCGTTGTTGAAGTCCCACTGGCTCATGTGCAGCTTGGCACGCAGGGCCTTGTTTTTCGGGTTGTTCAGGTAGTTGGCCACCGTGGCAGGGCTCAGCACTATAGGATTGCCGTCCTTGTCCGTGAAGTCTGCCGGGTTGAGCAGTTCGCCAGTTTCATAGTCGAACAGCTCCTTGTCGCCCTCCAAAAACTGGTTGTATTGTTCCCATACCGTGGTGTTGAAGGGCTGTTCCGGTTGCGCGTCTATGGAAAGCAGCAGCCGCTCGATGCCGTAGGTCACCTTCCGCCGGTTCTGGTTCATGAACTTTCCGCTGATCAGGCTTTCGTAGCCTTTTGTCCTGAACTCGCTGACCTTGCGCTTGAAGCGGTTGGCGCTCATCGGCAGCGTGTGCCCGAACTCCGTCTGGTAATAACTGATGGCCCCGGCCATCTCGCCCCAGTTCACCGGGCCGCCCTTCATCGCCTTGCGCATCAGCACCGTGTCCTCCATCACCGCCAACACGGCCTCTATCACCGACGCGTTCACCGTGTACTCCTGTATGTGCTCCGGTGGCAGCGCGTCGCCGTTCTCGAAACGGAAGGCGGTGTAGAACTCCCGTGCCTTCGCGTCGATGCGGAAGTGGCTGCCGAACCAGTTTTTCAGTATGTCCTCTTTCATGTCTCCGTATTTTAATTTTATCTTCTCTTGAAAACGCAGGGGCATCGTCGCTATCTCCACCAAGGCGTAACCGCCCACTCCGCGACCGTTGCGTACAACGTTGATTTTCCCCCTTGCCGCCAGTTGCTTGTAGTTGGCATCCGACATTATGGGAGCGAGTTCTTCTTCGGAAAGCATCGACGGGTGCGTGCCCTTCAACGCCCTGCTCCTGCTGTAGTCGGCCATGCCGTCCCTTATCACGGGACGGTCGTCATACGTCAGGTCGTGGTGGGATATGCACAGAATCTTTCCATAATACTCCATCGCCCATTACATTACAACGCCGCCGCCATCAGCTGCACCTCGCCCTGGAGCTGCATGAACTCCGGCACGTCCAGCCCGGCGTGGCTTTCCCTGCATTCGCCGTCAACATACACCCTGGTCTCGCCCGTCACGCGGTCGTACACCATCTTCACCCTCGGCCCGAACGTCTGCTCCACCGTCCTGTCAACCTCATTATGTATGGTCTCGCACTCCGGCATGTAGCCGTCAACCAGCTTGCCGCCGCGCTTAAGCGCCAGCGTCCTTATCCTCCGAGCCTGCTCGCTGTCGCGCTTAAAGGTCAGCGCACGCCATACGGCCTGCTGCGTGCATCCAAACGCCTTCATCAGGAAATGCTTTGTCTCCTTGTCTGTCAAAATCTGCTTGCTCATATCCGTATCAGTTTATTTGGTTTCACCATTGCCGAGCCGTGTGCCTTTTGCCAGCTCAGCGCATATCACCTGCAACGCCTCCTCGCACATGCACGAAAGGTTCTCCACCGTGCGCACGGCGTCGCTGTCGTCCATCTCGTCGTATTTCATGAACCTGTTGGCCAGACCTATCGCCTGGTCGGCAACCACCTGCGCGTGCGTCACGCAGCCCACGAGCGTCATCAGCTTGTGACGCCACTGTTCCCTCAACTTTTCGTTGTCCTGTCTCTTTGCCATAACTCTTAATTTTTAATTCGTAACTCTTTATTGCTTCGTGGGGCGCGGGGAGTCGAACCCCGGCGGCTGTCCTACGCTTTTCGCTTTCAATTTTCCAACTTTCCGGCCGCGCCTGCCGCCCCTTGCCCGTCTTTCCGGGCCGCCTGTTATCCGGCAACCTTCTTACCGCATTTGTCTTTTGTATGCCATACACAGGCATGTCCATAATCGTCCTGCCGTGACTTGCCTTGTATCTTCATTCCGCCTCCCCTGATTGTCCAGTCGCAATCATACGGGCAACTTTCCACATACCCCTTTATGAGGTCTTTCACGTGCGCCAGCGTACACTTCCGGAACTCCCAGCGGCACACCCTGCCGTCCGTGGCGGTCAGCATCACCGCCCAAACATCGTTCCTGCACATCGTCGTGTTCATTTTTCAGTACCTCCGTCTTTTATGCGGTACAGCATGGCTCGGAATTCCTTTATTGTATCCTGCTTTACCTCCAGTTCCAACAGGTGGGCGGTGTTGAATGAGGCATTTGTGTTGTGGCGTTGTATCGGGCCAAATATAAGGTCGTCCGTAAAATGCTCCACCGTGTGGTTCAGCCATCCGAGCGTTTCGCACAGGCTGCCACCGTTTACCACCTTTTGAAGCTCGCGGTATATCTTCAGCCGGAGCTGCACCTTGTACATATCTTCCGAGTGCCAACAGAAGAAGTGCTCATAGTCCTCGTTCATGTCCCTGGCATACTCGTCGGCTTCTTCTACGCAGTGGCTTATCCGCGCTCTAACCTGGCAGGCAATCATGTCCAAGCTTTCCTTTACTGCATTCTCGTTTTCCATTGTCTCACTTATTTCATTAGTTAATACTCCGTTATCACCGGCCACTTCTTGCAGCCGAAAGACGTCACGAGGCTGCGCTTCATCTTCTCCACGTAAAACTCCGGGGCGGTAAACACAATCCCGTCTTTCTCGTTGAAAGAGAAACTTACGTTGTCAAGTATGAGGTATGCGGCAACTCGCGTCCTGTAGCTCTGCGTCTTCCACTCCTTAATCTCGTCGTTCATATTCTTTAATCTTGAAAATTCGTTAATCTCGGCCTTTTTCATTATCTTTGGCCGCTGGTTATTTATTAACCACGTGGCAAAGATAGTAGATAATTTTCAACTAACAAAATTTTAATGGTATTATTTTCAACTTATGGGTACAATTTTATCGCGAATACAGGAGATAGCCTCTAACGAGGGGATAACTATCGGAGCGCTTGAACGCATAATAGGAGCAAGCAAAGGCGTATTATCGCGCGCAATAAATAATGGTACGGACATACAATCAAAATGGTTACAGATAATAGTTGAAAATTATCCCCAATACTCTGCTGATTGGCTTTTGTCTGGCAATGGTAATATGCTCAAATCTCCCAGTTCTACCAGCACTCCTGTTGATGACAGACCAAAAGAATCAGCACATCATGTTGCCGAAGGTAGCCATGAAGGCATACCGCTCATTCCCCTCAGCGCAATGGCCGGGGCATTCACCGGCAACGATGACGGGGTTATGGAATATGAATGCGAACGTTACGTCATACCGGCATTCAAGGGGGCTGACTTCCTCATGCCTGTCAAGGGCGACTCGATGCAGCCCACTTATTATTCCGGCGACCTCGTCGCTTGCCAGCGTGTTCCACTCAATGACTTATTCTTTCAGTGGAACAAAACCTACGTCCTCGACACCTCACAAGGGCCGCTCATCAAGCGCATACGGCGTGGCTCCGACGAGCAGCATGTCCTCATTGTGTCCGACAATCCTGAATACGAGCCTTTTGAACTGTCTAAAGACCAGTTCCACGACGTGGCACTCGTCCGCGGCCTCGTCCGCCTCGAATAGCACACATAAGACGCACAAAGGCGCACGCACCCCCCATTCTAAGCCATTTACACCTGAAAACTTACGGAAAGCACTGTCTATCAGGCGCATTCGTATTTATATAATAAGGAGTAACCATAATAAAAGCGTCGTTTTTCCTCGCCGAAAACGTGGAAAAACGGCACTTGCTTGCATCTTTTGTCGGATTTCCTATTTCGGGCGTACACTCAAAAAAGCGGTTTTGTAACCCCTAATGTAACCCCTAACTTAATAAAGTTGTAACCCCTAACTGTAATCCCAAATGTAACCCCTAATCAAAAAAGACACAAAAAAGGGGGCATTTCGCCCCCCTCGTCAGCATTCATGGAAATAACGCCCGAAAACCTTTCTAACGGCGTTATTTTATCATATTAACCATCATCCCGTCTGCCGCCTGAAATAAGCTGAGACTGCTTGATAATGGCCTTTTTAGTGCATATAGTGCCGTTTCCGGCAAGTCCGGCGTGCAGAAGGTAGTTCTTTGTCGCCCCGACCTGTTCCGCCGTCAAAACTGTGTAAACGGCCGAAATGCTGCTGAAATACCAGTCCTTGCGCTTTGTTCCGTCTATATTATGCAGTAAATGCACGTGTATTACCTTCGCCATATCGTATGATTTTCATGTGCAAATATACCAAATAATTATTATTTGGAAGAAAATCAATGATACAAAATGAAGAAAAGCCACAAAAAACGGCCTTAAAGCCGTCGAACCCTCCGTATCTGGTATATGTCCACTGCATCCCTAATGGAACGGACACAGGCCACGAAACCCGCCCCAGAAGCCCAATTTAAGCAGTATCGGCACCTCGATGTAAAGTTATGGAGCCGGAATAGGCAATGATACCCATGAAATGTAAAGCCGATGTAAGCCAATGTAAAGCAGAAAAACCGCTTCGAATTATTACGCCGTTTCAGCCATTCATCCGTAACTCCCTATAAACAAAGAACTTCCGCCGTTTGTGCCCTCACCATTGAAAAACCGCTTCGTTCTACGCCCCATAGGTCAGTCCGCCGCTGTTTATCACGTGGCGTGTCTGCTCGGTTATGTCGGTTTCGTGCGGCTGCAGGTCGAACTTGTTGCCTCCGCGGCGGAATTCGTTTGTCGTGTGGTATTCAACGCTGAGGCGGCTGAATTGCGTGGGGCGGTAGTATCCCCTCAGTCCGAAGGTGTTCATGTTGAGCTTGCCCAGCTCGGAGAAGCCGTCGCCGTCGGCGTCATAAGGGTTGCGGTTCCTGTAAGCCTGGTAGAATGCCACGCCGTATGTGCGGTCCTTGGACACGAGCGAGGCGTTGGCGCCGAAATACTGCTCCCATGTCTTGCCGCCGAGGTTCGACATCGTTGAGTTGACCTGGAACGAGTTGTTTATCGGGTCCTTGGTTATTAGGCGTTGGCGCCGAAATACTGCTCCCATGTCTTGCCGCCGAGGTTTGACATCGTAGAGTTTACCTGGAACGAGTTGTCTATAGGGTCCTTGGTTATGATGTTGATGGTGCCGCCCACGGCGTTGGCGCCAAACAGCGCCGAGCCTCCGCCGCGCACCACCTCTACGCGCTCAATCATGCTTACGGGTATCTGTTCCAGCCCGTACACGCCCGACAGCGCACTCATCACGGGGCGACTGTTGATGAGCAGCTGTGAGTAAGGACCCTCAAGACCGTTGATCCTAACCTGCGGAAAGCCGCAGTTCTGGCAGTTGTTCTCCACGCGCAGTCCCGACTGGTAGCTGAGCGACTTGGCAAGGTCGGTAGAGTTGACCGTCTCAAACAGCTTGCTGTTCATCACGTTCACCACCACCGGAGCCACCCTTCTGTTAGTCTCGTTTCTGTTGGCCACCACCTCGTCCATCATGATGTCCTCTTTCTCCATCACGAAGTGCAGGTCAACGGTATATTCGTTGCTCACCACAACGGTCTTGGTCTGCGAGGCATAGCCCATGAGCTGCACTTTCAGCGTGTATCGCCAAACAGCGCCGAGCCTCCGCCGCGCACCACCTCTACGCGCTCGATCATGCTTACAGGTATCTGTTCCAGCCCGTACACGCCCGACAGCGCGCTCATAACTGGGCGGCTGTTGATGAGCAGCTGCGAGTAAGGACCCTCGAGACCGTTGATCCTTACCTGCGGGAATCCGCAGTTCTGGCAGTTGTTCTCCACGCGCAGTCCCGACTGGTAGCTGAGCGAGCGGGCAAGGTCGGTAGAGTTGACCGTCTCGAACAGCTTGCCGTTCATCACGTTAACCACCACGGGGGCTGCCTTGCGGTTGGTCTCGTTCCTGTTGGCCGAGACAACCACCTCGTCCATCATTATGTCCTCTTTCTCCATTACGAAGTGCAGGTCTACGGTATATTCGTTGCTCACCACAACCGTCTTGGTCTGCGAGGCATAGCCCATGAGCTGCACCTTCAGCGTGTATTTGCCTGCCGGCACGTCCTTCAGGCGGAAGTGTCCGTCGTAGTCCGTGACGGTGCCCATGCCGTTCTCAACAATCAGCACCGTGGCGTATGCCAGGTTTTCCTCCGTTCCTTTCTCAATTACGTGTCCTGTTATGATGTTGCCCTCTTTCACCGTGCTGGGTTCAACGGGATGGGCCGTCCCTGCCAACGGGCACAGCAGGCCCGTCAGAAATAGTAATATTTGTTTCTTCATTTATTTCTTTAAAATACGGAATATCCGGCCATGGCGGCACAGCAAGCCTGTGTCGTCACGGCATTGATAAAAAATGTCGGGGTAAAAAAGTGATTTATGAAAATGAAGAAACGGGAGGCGCGCGCAGGTATATGCCCGAATTGTAGTCGGGCGTGGCGTGTGCCACTACATATTCGCTGTAGCTTGCGTGAATGAGTTTCACGTCGGGCGCCTCAATCTCGACGGCTGGCCCGGCTTCGAGCGAATTGAAATGTGTCAGGTAATGCAGCACGAGCGTCTGCCCCGTAGGGTGGCTGTGCTTGTCCTTGAAGGGGTGTGAGTGTACAACCATCACGCCGTTGACCACATGCACGTGGGCGTACACCGAGATTATGGCATAGTAGGCCATAAACACGGTAAGCAGCATTGCGGCGCATGCCCTTGTCAGCGTTCGTGAGCGTTGTGTCATATCCGCCGGCAAAGATAAGAATAATTTATCTGAAAAACGGCGCGCCACGTGTTTTTTATCGTGCCGGCGGTGTACTTGGCGTGCGCCGCGTGCGGCGCCGGTGCTGGCTGCGCGTCGTTTGGTGTGCCGTGTCCTTGCCTGCCGGAGGCGTCCTCTTGCCGTGCGTTATGCCGCATTCGGCGCGGCAAGAGGCGGCGTTCCGGTTTGTAAGCCGGGGCGTGCGCACGGCTTACGGTCCGTACGCGGCGGCCGCGTGCGGATTGTCGTGTGTAAGTAAGGCGGGTGGTTTATGTTATTGTTTTTGTGTCGGCCCGGCTACGCCGGGTAGAGGTGGCTGTGGCATGTCACTGGTTGAAGTCGGACGCGTTGATGTATCCCCGGGCAACGGCCTTGACCATCAGGTCGGCTATGTTGCGCGCGCCGAGCTTGGCGAAGAGGCGCTTGCGGTGTGTCTCAACCGTGTTCTCGGATATGTAAAGCATGTTGGCAATCTCTTTCGATGTGTATCCGCGCGCCAGCGCCTTCAGTATGTCTATCTCGCGCTCCGACGGGTGCTCTATGCGGTGGTGGTACGTGGAGAACTTCTTCTTAAGTCCGGGGCAGAGGTACTGCTCGCCGTTGGCCACGGCCGTTATGGCGTCGACCATCTGGGTGAAGTCGGTCGACTTGAACATTATGGCGTTGACGTCCTTGTCGAGCATGCGCCTGAGCAGCCATATCTCTTCGTGTATGGTGTTTACGATTATGCGCGCGCCGGGGTGGGCTTCCCTTATCTTGTCGATAAGCTCGAAGCCGTCTATGTCGGGCATGCCGATGTCGATTATGTAGACGTCGAATTTCCTGTGTGGTAACATATTAACAAGGTCGGCAGCGCGGATGAATATTTCCACGTTGTCGACTCCGCAACCATGCATGAGGCTCTTGAAACCTTCAAGTATGAGCGCATGGTCGTCAACTATTGCTACTGAAAGGCTTTGCAGCAAATATTTTTGTGACTCGTTCACAGGGGCAAAATTATACCATACGTTCATATTTGCAATAACGGAAATCCGTGGTTTTGTTAATTTATGTTTGTTTTGGCGTGGAAAAGGGGGTAGCCTGCGGCTCCCCTTTTCCTGTTTGCGGTGTTGAGGGCGGGCTTATCCGTGGTTTACGGTCAGCCTTACGGTGGTCTTGCCTGCGGTTGTTTCGGTGGTCAGTCTGCCGCCTGCGGCCTCCGCCCTTTGCTTCATGGTGCGCCTGCCTATGCCTGCGCCCTGTGCGCCGGCGTAGGTGCCGTTGTCGGTTATGGCAAGCGTTAGCGTGCCGTCGCTGTCGTCGAGCGTCACTTCTATCGCCGTTGCGCCTGAGTGTTTCACGGCGTTGTTGACGGCCTCCTGCGTTATGCGGTACAGCTCGAGGGCGGTCGTGTCGGCCAGTCGTGACCAGTCGGCGCCGTCGGGCGTTGCGTCGAAGCTGATGTCTATGCCCGATGCTTCGGCCGTGCGCATCAGGTAGTCTTCGAGCACGAGCCTTATGTCGGCGTAGTTGAACTCTGGCGGCATCAGTTCGTGCGATATGCGCCTTGCCTGCTCGCGGCACTCGTTTATCATGCCCTTCAGCTTCTCGGCGCGGCCTGCGCCGTCGTCATGCGCGCCGTTGTCCGTGCCGCCTAGGTAAAGCTCTACGGTGTAGAGGTCGTTGCACACGCCGTCGTGCAGCTCCTTGGCCAGGCGCGAGCGCTCGCTCTCGAGGCCGTCTATGTAGCGGCGTGTCAGGCGGCGGTCGGTGTCGGCCTTGAGCCGGGCGAACTCCGCCTCGCGTTCGCGTGCCTTGCGCCGCTGCCTCTGCACGTAGGTGTATATTAGCACCGCGCAGGCCAGCACGACGAGGGCCGTCACGGCAAGGTACATGCGCGTGCGTGCCAGTTCGGACTCGCTGCGCGCCAGCTCGAGTTCCTTCTCGGCTGCCTTGTACTTTGCGTCGAGCTGCCGCAGGCTCTCGGCCTTGTCGGCCTCGAACAGGCTGTCCTTCAGCGCTACGGCCTTGCCCTGCGTCTCGTATGCCTTGCGCCACTCTCCCAGCGCTGCCCACGCCTCGTGCATGTTGTTGTAGCAGTCGTAGACTATGAAGGGCATCGACTCTACACCTTTGGTGGATAGTATCTTGTCGAACAGCTTAAGGGCGTTATGCCACCGCTTGTGGTTCACCTCGATGCTGCACAGTATCTGGTAGTAGGCCACGAGCACCATCGTGTCGTCGGTCTTGGCGGCCAGTTCCGTGCTGCGCTTGCGCCACAGAGCCTCGGCATTGGCGTCGCCCATGCGGTCGGCCACGGCCACCATGTATGCCGCGGCGTTGAGCGCCGGGGCGTGCTGCTCCAGTTCGAGCGAGTACTGGTAGCCTTCGGCAAGCAGCGCGGCGGCACCCTTGTTGTCGCCGCACATCAGGAATATCAGTCCGTCCTGCGTCAGCACCTGCGCCTTGAACGCCTTGTCAGTGCACCGCCTTGCCCACTCGGCTGTCAGTCGCGCGTAGTATGCCGCCTGCTCCTTGTGCTGCATGTCGATGTGCAGCGTCGCCATGTTAAGGTAGAGGGCGGCCGCCTCCTGCCGCGCGTCCTCGTCGGCGTTGCGCTTGAAGCTCTCCGTGGTACACATCTTCATTGCCTCGTCATAGTGTTTCATTGCCTCGTCTATCTTGCCCATGGTGCGCAGGTAGACGCCCATCGACGAGTTGACGCCTATCATGGCCACCGTGTCGCGGCTGCGCCTGGCAGCCTCCATGGCCTGGCCGGCGATGATTACGGCCGAGTCGTTCTTGCCGGCGGCGTGCAGCTCGTCGGCGCGCTGCCTCAGTGCGTCCGTATTGCCTTCGCAATATGCCGCCGCTGGCGACAATATCAAGGCAATTGTGGCTAAAATCTTTCTGATTGTCATATTAGCAGGTATTAAGGTCTCACTTTTGCAAATATAAATAAAAAATATTATATAATTGCATAATTATACGATTATTTGGAATACGTTGCAGGTGGTCCTTGGCATGGTTGTGCGTCGGTAGTCTGACGTGTTGGTGTACAGGCATTTGCAAAAGGCCGTGTCCCAGAGTGTAAAAGACCGTGTCTTGCGCGCCTGAAGGTGGCCTTTTGCGACATGAAAGGATGCCTTTTGAAAATCAGCTTCAGACAAGGCCCGTAATCGGGCTTGATATGGCATAGGATAACAACTCGTGTCATAAAAAATAATAAAAACGGATATTGTGCGTTAATATGTTGGATGAACGACACGGAACAGAATGAAAACAGTTACGGCCACGTGTTGAAATACACTGGCATCTTCGGCGGCGTGCAGGGGCTTAACATACTTATAAGCCTTGTGCGCAACAAGCTCGTTGCCCTGTTGCTCGGCCCTGCCGGCATGGGACTGGCCGCCTTGTTCAATTCCGTAGTCAACTTCGTGTCGCAGGCTACGAGCTTCGGCATCTCGTTCAGTGCTGTGAGGCATCTGTCCGAGATATTTGACAGCGGCGACAGCGTGCGCATAAGGACTTTCGTCAACACGGTGAGGGCGTGGTGCGCCGTGGCCGCCCTGCTGGGCATGGCCGTGTGTGTGGCTTCGGCCCCGGCCGTCGGCCGCTACGTGCTCGACGGCGGCAGCCACATGCTTGAGATAATGGCGCTGGCGCCGGTGGTGGCCATGCTTGCCGTAACAGGAGGCGAGACGGCCATACTCAAGGGTGCGCGCCGCCTGCGCGAGCTGGCCGTGGCCCAGGTGTGCATAGTCGTCCTGTCGCTCGTTCTTTCCGTTCCCCTTTACTGGCTGTTGAGGTATGACGGCATAGTGCTTGTCATCTTCGTCACTACCGCCGTCAACATGCTGTTCACCGTAAGGTATTCGTTCAGGCTGTTTCCCGTTGGCGGCCTGGCGTGCGTGGTACGCAGGCTGGGCGTGCGTGGCGTGGCGGCGTGGCTGCGGCGTTTGCTTGTCGACGGCAGCGGCATGGTGCGGCTTGGCGTGGCTTTCATAGTGTCGGGCGTGTTCGGCAGCGGCGCCGAGATGATAATAAGGTCGTTCCTCAACAACTATGCCGACCTTAACACCGTGGGACTGTACAACGCGGGCTACGTAATGGCCGTTACCTACGCCGGCATGGTGTTTTCGGCCATGGAGACCGACTATTTCCCGCGCCTGTCGGCCGTCAACCACGACACGGCGGCCGTCAACCTTGCCGCCAACCGCCAGATTGAGGTGTCGATACTCATGATATCGCCCATGCTGACGCTGCTCATAACCGTGCTCCCGATACTGATACCGCTGCTTTACAGCGGCAGGTTCGTGGCCGTGGTGCCCATGGCGCAGGTGGCCGTGCTGTCGATGTACGCACGTGCGGCGATGCTGCCCGTGGCCTACATAACGCTTGCCAAGGGCCATTCAAGGGCTTACATGGTAATCGAGGGTGCGTCGGCCGTGGTCTTCGTGGTGCTTATGATAGTCTGTTTCAACGCCTGGGGGCTTGTAGGCGCGGGTGTGGCCGTGCTGCTGTCAAACGTGGCCGACCTTGTCGTCATTGTAATATACGCCGCCATGCGCTACGGTTACCGCCTGTCGCGCCAGGTGGTTGCATGCGCCGCCGTCCACGTGCCGTTGGGCCTCGTGGCTTATTTTGCCACGTTTGCCGGCGAGGCGTGGATGCGCGTGGCCATCGGCGTGGCTGCCACGGCGGTGAGCACCGCCGTCTCGGCATACGTCATTTACAGGAAGACCACGTTGTGGAATAAGATAAAGGAGAGGATATTGTCAAGGGCCGGGAAGTGAAAAGCCGCCTTTGGCGGCAGTGCGCAGCTTTCTTGTTACAGGTTGCCGGCCAGTCCGTTGTAGACTTCGAGGACGCGCTGCGCCACATTGTTGTTCTCGAAGCGTGATATATACTGCAAACCTTCAGTTATGCGTTCGTCGCGCCCAGGCGCCCCTTTGAGCGTCAGCTTAATGGCGTGCGCCATGGCGTAGGCGTCGTCGGGCGCCACGTACAGCGTGGCGTTGCCGCCAGCCTCCTCGAGGCAGCTGCCCGTGCACGCCACCACCGGCAGCCCGCTCTGTATGGCCTCGATGACGGGCAGGCCGAAGCCCTCGTAGCGCGAGGGGTAGACGCACGACTCCGCCATCTGGTATATCGACGGCAGGTCGTCGGTTGGCACGTTGTGCAGGAACATCACGCGGTCTTTAAGTCCGTTGGCAGCCACGTATTTCTTCAGCCTTTCGGCATACGGGGTCGACTTGCCCACTACTACCAGGCTAAGGTCGTCGGGCAGCAGCCTCAGTGCCTTTATGGGCAGCAGCACGTTCTTGCGCTCGTCAACAGTGCCCACGCTTACCACGTATCGTTCGGGCAGCATGTACTTTGTATGCACCTCGTGCATCTTCTTCTCGCTCTCGGGCAGTTTGTAGAACGAGCCGCAGCTCTGGTATATCACGTCTATCTTGTCGGCAGGCACGTCGCCGTATAGCATCACGTCGCGCTTGGTGCACTCGCTGGTTGCTATTATCCGGTCGGCCTCCTGGCACGTCTTGTGGAACTTCCATGCCATGAACTTGCGCTCCAGCCAGTTGTAGTATTCGGGATAACGCATGAATACGAGGTCGTGTATTGTCACGACGGTCCTTATGCCGGCCTCCCTTATGCCCGCCGGCAGTTCGCCCGACAGTCCGTGGTATATCTTGACGCCGTCGCGTACGAGGTCCTTCACCATGCCGTGCATGTGCCACATGGCGCGCGCAATGGCGTCGTTGTAGCCGTTCATGTAGACGTAGCGCATGTGCTGGTTCTCGGTAACCTGGCGCCTTAGTGCGCTGTTGCCGCGGTCGGGTGCGTAGAGGTTGAGAATGGTGCCGGGCTGGACTATCTTTTCGATGTCGTTGACCAGCGTCCTGGCGTAGTTGCCTATGCCGGCAACATCGCCGACGATGCTTTTGGCGTCGTATCCTATTGTCATTTCTTTTATGTCTGTTTGTTTTTTTCAAGTGTGTTTCCAGTCGTTGCGGCAAGCCCTGTTGCGGCATGTGCCGGCTGCGGCGTCACCGTCGCAGGCCCATCTGTCGTGGCTCCACAGGTAGAAGCGCGGGTCGCGCCTTATGGTCTGTTCGAGCATGGCGAAGAACCTTTTGGTTATTTCGTGTTCAGGCAGCGATTCAGGTTCTGACGTGATGGGCTTGAATGTGTAGACGTACCTGCCGCGTTCGGGGCGTTCCATGTCAACGTAGAACACGGTGTCGCCCATGTTCCTCATTATGCGCTCGGCGCCGGTGAACACGGCCGTGTCGTGTCCGAGGAAGTTCAGCCGCAGGTGTATTGCCTGGTTCTTGGGCTTCTGGTCGGCTATGTAGCCGAAGATGTTCATCAGTCCCTGCTCCTTGAACGATACGAGGTAGCGCAGCACGTCCTGCTTGGGCACGCATACCCCGCCCATGTTCTGCCTTATCTTGATGAACAGGCGGTCTGACAGCTTGCACGACTTGGGCGTGTATATCAGTCCCACCACGGTCTCGTTGTGCCGCTTCAGTGTCAGGCCTATTGCCGAGAGCAGCTCCCAGTTGCAGTAGTGGCCCAGTATGGCGGCGCAGGGGCGGCCCTTGTCGAAGCTGTCTTCTATGGCTTCGGTGCCGCGGAACTCCACGTGGCGCATTAGCTCGTGGCGCGATATGGTCATCAGCTTGAGCGTCTCGGCGTAGTAGTCGCACAACCAGTGGTAGAACCCGCGCTCTATGGCGGCCAGCTCGCCGGCGTCCTTGCCGGGGAACGACGTGGCAAGGTTGCGCCTGACCAAGTCGCGGCGGTAGCGCAGGGCGTGGTAGACTATGAGGTAGGACATGTCGGCCAGGGCGTAGAGCACCCTGAACGGTAATAGCGACATGAGGTAGAGTGTCGCGTAAGCCAGTCCTTGGAGTAGTTTTGTCATGGTCTTATTTCAAGTAGTCGGTAGTGCATGTCGCGGTGGGCGTGTTGCGCCTGCCGCAGCGGTGGCGGCTGCCTGTCACGGCCTTTCACTTACAGGCTTTGCATGTCGTTAAGCTTCTTGTAGTATCCGTTCTGGGCCAGCAGCTCTTCGTGCGTGCCGCGCTCTACTATCTGCCCCTCGTGTATCACGCATATCTCGTCTGCGTTCTTGATTGTCGACAGGCGGTGGGCTATGGCCACGGTGGTGCGCGTCTTCATCAGGCGTTCGAGAGCCTGCTGCACGAGCCGCTCGCTCTCGGTGTCGAGCGCCGACGTGGCCTCGTCGAGTATCAGTATCGGCGGGTTCTTTAGTATGGCGCGGGCTATGCTCACGCGCTGGCGCTGTCCGCCCGACAGGCGGCTTCCACGGTCGCCTATGTTGGTGTCGTAGCCGTTTTCCGACTCGGTTATGAACTCGTGGGCGTTGGCTATCCTGGCCGCCGCCTCTATCTGTTCCTGCGTGGCGTTGTCGACGCCGAACGATATGTTGTTGCGGAACGAGTCGTTGAAGAGTATCGCCTCCTGGTTGACGTTGCCTATGAGCTGGCGCAGGTCGTGTATGGCCATGTCCTTGACGTTCACGCCGTCGATGAGCACCTCGCCCTCCTGCACGTCGTAGTAGCGCGGTATCAGGTCTACCAGCGTAGACTTGCCGCCGCCGCTCTGGCCCACTATGGCCACGGTCTTGCCCTTCTCGATGGTGAGGTTGATGTGGCGCAGCACCCACTTCTCGCCGTAGCGGAACGACACGTCGCGGAACTCTATTTTGCCGGTGAACTCGCTTACGTGCACCGGGTGGGCCTTCTCCTTTATGTCGTTCTCGGCCTTGAGTATCTTGTCGATGCGCTCCATCGAGGCCAGACCCTTCGGTATGTTGTACCCCGCCTTGGAGAACTCCTTGAGCGGGTTGATTATGCTGTAAAGTATCACCATGTAGTAGATGAACGTGGGGCCGCTGAGGCTCTTGCCGCCCAGCACGAGCATGCCGCCGAACCACAGCACGATGACTATCATCAGCGTGCCCAGGAACTCGCTCATCGGGTGCGCCATCTGCTGGCGCGTGTTCACGCGGCGTATGTTCTCGCGGTACTCGGAGTTAATCCTGTCGAAGCGGCGGTTCATCTTCTCCTCGGCGCAGAAGGCCTTTATGATGCGCAGTCCGCCAAGCGTCTCCTCCACCTGGCTCATCGTGTCGCTCCACAGCGACTGTGCCTTTATCGACTTCTGCTTCAGCTTACGGCCCATCCTGTCGAAGCGGCGGTTCATCTTCTCCTCGGCGCAGAAGGCCTTGATGATGCGCAGTCCGCCGAGCGTCTCCTCCACCTGGCTCATCGTGTCGCTCCAAAGCGCCTGCGCCTTGATTGACTTCTGCTTGAGCTTGCGCCCCACGAAGCCCATAACCCAGCCCATCAGCGGCACGAAGATGAGGGTGAACAGCGTGAGCTGCCAGCTGACGAAGAGCAGCGTGGAGAAGTAGAATATGATGAGCACGGGGTTCTTGAAGAGCATGTCGAGGCTCGACATTATCGAGCTTTCAACCTCCTGCACGTCGCCGCTCATGCGCGCTATGATGTCGCCCTTGCGCTCCTCGGAGAAGAAGCCCAGCGGCAGCGACGTTATCTTGCAGTAGAGCTGGTTGCGTATGTCGCGCACCACGCCCGTGCGGATGGGTATTATCGTTGCCGACGATAGGAAGTAAGCGCCCGTCTTGAGGAATGTCATGAACGCCAGGAAGAGGCCTATTACGAGTAGGGTGGTCGTTGCCCCCATGCTGCCTATCATCTGGTAGATGTAGTAGTCGATGTTGTTCATCAGCACTTCCTTCATGTCGCCGCTGCCCCACTGCATCAGTTTCTCGGGCACGTTGGCGTCCTGGGTCTTGAAGAGAATCTGCAGTATGGGGATGATGGCCATGAAAGAAAATATGTTCAATATCGCGGAAAGGATGTTGAATACCACCGTCAGTGCCAGGTATTTCTTGTAGGGCGGCACGAAGCGGCGCAATACTTGTAAGAATTCTTTCATTTGTTATTAGCTAATGTAGGCACCGGTAAAGGCCGTAGCCGCCGTCGGCCGCTCACGGCATGGTGTCGTGTTACGGCTGCAAAGATAATGTTTTTATACATAACGGCAAAGCCTGTATGGGGTAAAACGTCAAAAAGCGGTGACAGCGTGGCTTTTGCGGCTTGCCGGCGGGGCTGTCAAAGGGTGTCGGCGGGGTCGTTATTGCCGCCGTAGGCATGGATTAAGCGTAAAAAAGCGCCACACCCTCCATGCCTGAGGGTGCGGCGTCTGTATGTCGTTGCATGCCAGCGTGTTAGGCTTTAGGTCGCAGAAGGTCGTGTTTTGCGTCGCAATAGGCATCCTTTCGCGTTGCGTTTTGCCATGTCTTGCAGGGCTGGAGACGGCCTTTTGCAAACCGGGGTGCGGCTGCGGCCCGTGTGGTGCAGGGCTGGTGCGGCGTCAGTCGAGGGCTTCGCCCTTCAATGTTGCGCTCGAGCTGCTTGTCACTTAAGTTGTGCAGGCAATGACTAACAATGGTTCTACATGTACGTTTAATGATGATTCGTCGCTGTGTTACAGTGCTAGCTTGAATGTTTCATTGCTGTTTGCTGAAACCACCTTTATCAGATATACGTAGCCCGGCGTCAGTTCAGTGCCTATGTTTGCGGTTGTTGCATCGAGCGACCTTATCATCATTCCGGCGGTGTTGTAGATGTATATTCTCTCCATGCCGTTGGTTGTCGTGAATCTGAGGTATCGGCCGTCATAGTTGTAAGACAGTGTTCCGGCTGTGGTTTCTGCTATATGTGAGTCTTCCAATATGTATTTTATGCCGGTCAGCGCATCAATCTTGCCGTATCCGTAGACTCCGTTGGGCGTGCTGCCTGTAAAATTGTCCATAGCCGATGTCTTTCTGATGATGTCCCTTATATCCTCGGTTGTAAGCGACGGGTCAGCTTCGAGCCACAGGGCAATGGTTCCCGTTACTACAGGTGTGGCCATAGATGTTCCACTCGCTACTCCCCATGTGTATTTTTTGTTGTTCACTGGGTCGGCGTATTCATAGACTTTGTCTTCTGGTTTTACGTAATATGTACCTGCATACGAGCTGAACGATGATACGACCGCTGCGCCCGGTGCGGTTACGTCAGGCTTTATTCTGCCGTCGTATGTAGGACCTTTTCCCGTCAGCGGGTATGCTTCTTCTAATGTCCAACCTGGGTTATGGGTCGCACCAGTGAGGTCCATGTATGTGTTTTTAGAGACGTATGCCCCTACGGCGATGGTGTTGAAGCCTGTGGCCGTTGTAGCTATGCTGTACTCGTTGGTGCCGTCAGAGTATCCTTCGGCGTTGCCCGATGAGAACTCCCCGTAGTCGCTGTTTGCCATGTAGCGGCCTTTTTCTGACGAGAGGGCTATCTGCCAAGCCTCATTGGCGGGCTTGTCATAGTTCATCGACAGGCTGATGTGTGGGTTGCCGTTGGCAGGATTTTCAGCCACCGTTACCGCCAGTCTGCCGTTTGTGCCCGTGGTTGTGCCGAAGTTCTCGAAAAAAAGGGTCTGGCTGTAGCTGCTGCTGATTGTCTTTTCAAATACGGTGTTGTCCGTCACGGTGTCTTTAAGGGTCACGGTGAGCAGATAGTCAGAGCCTTTCTCGCCTTGGATAAACAGGTTATCGCTGTTGTACGAAGGCGGTTCCCAATAGCTTTTCACTATGCTGTGGCCGTCGCCGAATGTGCCGGCGAGGGTAGAGCGGCGGTCGCCCTCGTTGCCGCCGGCTATCGAGAGAATCTTCCCCTCCTCGTCTTTCATTATGTTGTCTATCAGAATGGTGAAGTCGTCTGTACCGTCTTTGTATCCGAGCACAGTGCCTATACTTAGGTTTATGGATATGGGACGGTTCTTTTTCTCTGCATATTTCACAAGATAGTCTATACCGTCTATTATTCCTTGTTCTGTCTTATTGGTTGAGACAAGTACTATGTCGGCTTCTGGTGCGACTCCGGTGTACGGCCCGTCGAAGCTGCCCGCTGCTATTCCGGCAACGTGTGTGCCGTGTGTATCGCCTGAGAGTTCCATGTCTCTCTTCGCCGCCGCCACTTCATCCGCTGTACGGTACTCCTTGCCGTAACCGTATTCGCTGTCTGTTGACATGAAGTTGTTCTGGTCCCAGACGGCCTCTATGCGGCACTTCCCGTCCTTGTTCCTGAAGTTTGGGTGGGTGAAGTCGAAGCCTGCATCGACAATCCCTACCAGTACGCCATTGCCTTTGTAAGTAGACGGTAGCGATATGCCTTGGTGAACCTCGTCAACATTTGTGTACTTTCTTGCATCGTCCATCATGGAATGTACTTCGTGCCCAGCATCAATGTATAATATGTCATCGTCGCCGGCCATTCTGTCGATTGATGATACTGGTACGAGAGCTGTATATACATTGTCGTATCCGACGTTAAACCTGATTCCGTAGTCAGACGCCAGACGTTCCATGTCGGCATTGGGTGATAGTCGCAGGTAAACATTAATCATGCCAGTAGAAGTTGAGCTGCGAGTCTGCGCTTGTTCTTTCATTCTGCTGACTGTTGATGCCGATATTTTGGCGTTGTATGTTCTTTCCACGGTTTGCGTGTATGAAGAACTTGTGCAAAACAGCATTATCAGCAAAAATATATTCTTTTTCATAAAGGTTATTTTTCCTTTGACATATTAAAATATACTCGAATTAGTTATAAAACCCGAGCCGGTCATACGCCGTTTACCGTTCTATCTGTCGGGTGCGTGCATGCTTAACTTTTATAGTTTGGCTGTAATGGCTTTGCCGGGTTAAATAAAGTCCACAAAGCGGCTGCGTTCAGCCGTATTGTGGACTTTCCGTTCAACGTTAGAGTATTGTTATCTTACCACAACTTTATAGCTTCCGCTTATTCCATTGCCTGAGACATTTATTATGTAGGCTCCACTTTCGGGAATGAGCAGTGTACCGCCGTTGAGGGTCTTTGTTGTTACGATTCTACCGCCTATGTCGGTTACGGTTACCTTGCATGACTTGGTCGTTGGTATTGAGATATTGCGTCCGTCGATAATGATTCCGGGTTTGTCTGTAACTATGGTCTGGCTGATTGACGATGTGATATCATTCTGCCATGCGAGTACCGGAAAGCCTTCGTTTATGACGTTGTTGTCCTTATCCCATACGTTCTGTCCGTTGTCCAGCAATGCAAGGAAGTCGTCGCTTTTCATTTCATCAGCTGTCTTTTTTGTAGCACCACTGTTTTCGTCTGTGGCACCGTCGGCAGTCTCCAAATAGTAGCAGTTTTCGATGGTAATGCCTATATCTGTTGTTCCGACAATAGCTCCGCCTGAAAAATCGCTTGACACCTTGCCTCTGTTGTAACTGTTTTTCAGAGTGCCGTTAGTCAGGTAACCTACAAGGCCTCCTGCATAGAAGCCTGAGAATGCGATGTTTCCTTTATTGTAGCAATTCTCTATAAGTGAGCCGCGGTCAACGAAGCCGGCAATGCCGCCCACGTTGGTGCTGCCAGAGATGTCGGCTTCGTTCACGCATCCTGATATTGTGCCGCCGTACATTGCGCCCACAATGCCGCCTTGACCGAAGTCTGTGTTGATTTTTATCTGTGTCTTGTTAACGCATTTCTCGATGCGGCCTCCCGTCATGGCTCCTACTATTGTGCCAGTGGCGTTTGTGCCTTCAACGATTGAATTGCTGCCGATGGTGAGATTCTTTATCACTGCGTTACCGGATATGCAGGCAAAAAGTCCCGTTCCGCCCACTAAGTTCACATTGTCGATGAAATAGATATGGATGTTGTCTATGGTCTTGTTGTTGCCGTCGAATACGCCTAGGAAATACTTTGAGTCGTCAATCATTACGCTCGGGTCATCTGGACTTGTGTATTCGTCGAAGTGGCCTATCGGACTGAACTTATGTTGGTCTTTGCCCATGTCAAGGTTGTTGGCAAGCTTGAAGTAAACACCTTCATATGTTTCTCCGGCATTTACCTTTTCGGCCAAGTAGGCAAGATTGCTGCCTTTTTCTATGAGATAAGGATTGGTTTCAGTTCCTTCACCATTTGTCCACTCTTCTGACGTACCGTCCCATGCTTGTGCGTTCGCAGCAATTGCTGTAAACAGGCCCAAAATGATAAGTAAAAAATTCTTTTTCATGTTCATAGTTTTAAAAAATAAAATGTTAATTTGCGAAAATAGGTATTTTTCTTTTATGTTCAAAGTATTTATCGATGTTTTTTTATTAAAATAAATTATTGTTGCTGTTTTTCTTAAAATGCATATTTTGTATATTATTAAGGTTTGTGTATTCTTTGGATTTTTTATTATCATAAGTTGTATAGTGTGCAGTATTTAGTTGCTAAAGGTGTTTCACTGTGGCTCCGATGCCGATCAATTCTTTGGCTGGTATTGATTAAATCGTTGCTGTCGTTTATTTTTCCCGAAAGGTTGACGGTAGTTGTTTTAAAAACCTTTGAGCCAGCAATGGTTATCCTTATATTTTTAATGTCTATTGCTGACAGCGGTAAGGCTGATTTTAGCGATTCGTGTATGTTTATGAATAAAAAATGGGAAAACAGTCTGTTGTGAAACCGTTTTCCCATATTATAGCGTAGCAGCTTTTCAAGAGCTTTCTCAATTTGTCATTTATTATTTGAATTGGCTATTTCGCCCTTTAGCGTTGCGCTCGAGCTGCTTGTCACTCTGACGCGCACGATGTCGCCTATGTGGTGGTTGCCCTTGTCGAAGACTACCACCTTGTTCTGCGATGTGCGGCCGAAGAGCTGCTCGCGGCTGCGCTTGCTGAAGCCTTCAACGAGCACGTCGAACTCGCGGCCTACGTCCATGGCGTTGCGCTCGGCCGACAGGCGTGTCTGCAGTTCTATCATTTCGGAGAGGCGGCGCAGCTTTACATCCTCGGGTACGTCGTCGGGCAGGTGTTTCGAGGCGTAGGTGCCGGGTCGCTCGCTGTACTTGAACATGAAGGCGGAGTCGTAGCCCACTTCCTTCATCAGCGAGAGCGACATCTGGTGGTCTTCCTCCGTCTCGCTGTGGTAGCCCACGAATATGTCGGTGGTTATCGAGCAGTCAGGTATTATGCGGCGTATGGCTGCCACGCGGCCCATGTACCACTCGCGCGTGTATTTGCGGTTCATCAGCTTCAGTATGCGGTCAGAGCCGCTCTGCACGGGCAGGTGTATGTGGCGGCAGAGGTTGTCGTGCGAGGCTATAACCTCGAGCGTCTCGTCGCTCATGTCCTTGGGGTGGCTCGTGGTGAAGCGTATGCGCATGTCGGGGAAGGTCTCGGCAACGAGCCTGAGCAGTGCGGGGAAGGTCACCTTACCGCCGTCAGCAGCGCCGCCTTCGCCGTCATTGTTAATTTTTAATTGTTCATTTTTAATTTTAAACTCCCCTGCGTATGAGTTCACGTTCTGTCCCAGCAGGGTTACTTCCTTGTAGCCGCGGTAGTGCAGGTCGGCCACCTCGCGCAGTATGCTCTCCGGGTCGCGGCTGCGTTCGCGGCCGCGGGTGTAGGGCACGATGCAGTAGTGGCAGAAGTTGTTGCATCCGCGCATTATGCTCACGAAGCCGCCCACGTGCGTGCCGCAGATGCGTTGCGGCACTATGTCGCGGTAGGTCTCCGTTGTCGACAGTTCAATGTTTATCGCCTTGTGTCCGGTCTCGGCCTGCGCCGTAAGGTCGGGCAGGGTGAGGTATGCGTCGGGACCTGCCACGAGGTCGGCGTGGTGCTTGCTTATCAGTTCGTCCTTTACGCGCTCGGCCATGCAGCCCAGCACGCCTATTATCATCTTGCGTCCGGGGCGGCGCATGGCGTTCAGCACCTCGAGCCGGTTTATTATCTTCTGCTCGGCGTTGTCGCGCACGCTGCATGTGTTGAGGAACACGGCGTCCGCCTCGTCGGCGTTGTCGCACGTCTCGTAGTCGGCCATCTTCATGACCGACGCCACCACCTCGCTGTCTGCCACGTTCATCTGGCAGCCGTAGGTTTCTATGTACAGTTTCTTCATCGTCGTATTGTTGTGCGGTAGCCTCCGCCGTCGTGGCGTTTGCGGCCGTAACATGCGGCCGGGCTACCTTATCGGTTCTTAGGGTTGTTGTTTGCTTCCTGTCTTATTATTGCCTCTGTTATCTCCCTTATCAGCCTTGCGTTCTCCTTTGTGCCGAGGCGTGTGTCCTTGACCAGCACGGCTATGTATATCCTGCGGCCGTCGGGCAGGGTCACGGCGCCCGCGTCGTTGTCGGCCGTCATCGTGCCGTCGGGCAGTGTGAAGCCCGTTCCCGTCTTGTGTGCCAGGGTCATGCCCGGTGCGAGTGCTGCCTTCATTTTGTCAGGTCCGGTCTGCGTAGCCTCCAATGCTGCCTTCATCAGCCTGTCGTAATCGCCTCCGAGTATGCCATCCTCGTACAGTTTCCTGAAGAGTACGGCCACCGACAGCGGCGTGCTGCGGTTGTTGTACGAGCGTTGCGGGTCGGCAGCCATCGTGGCTTCGGTCTCCGTCAGGGCGCAGCCAGCCAGCCCTATGGCCTCCATCTCGGCGTTCACGCCCTCGATGCCGCCTGCCATGCGTATGGTTACGTCGCAGGCGTTGTTGTCGCTCAGGGCTATGCTGTAATACAGCAGGCTGTCGAAGCGCATGGTGAAGTCTTCGCCCTCGTGCATCTTCGCCAGCGGACTGTAAGTGCCGGGAGTCATCTCCGCGGCCTTTACCCTTATCAGCGTGTCGGCCGGTATGCCCTCGCGCTGCATGCGCCTAAGCGCCGCTATGGCGCAATGCGTCTTGAAGACGCTCATCAGCGGGTAGTCGCCGCGGTTGTTTACGGCGTGCTCCCTGCCGCCGGATATCCACGCTGCGCCCACCGTGGCCTGCCTGCCACGTGCCAATCTTGTTATGGCCTCTTCTGCCGTCTGCGCCGTGGCACAGGCAGCAAGGCATGCCGCCACGAGAGCGGTAAGTATCCTTCTCATTTATTTTGTCTTGGCCTTAATCTCGTTTTTCACTCCACGCATGTTGGTCAGGAACGCCTTTGCCGAGCCGAACTTGAGGAACATGTCGAGCCTTACGGGCACGTGGTTGTCGTCGTCGGTGACGAAGAAGCGCGCTATCTCGCGCCATTTGCCTTTCTCCTTCTCCGTGTACGACAGTTCGAGGCATTTGTATTTCACGCCGTTGTCGGCCTTGACGGTCGTGCGTCCGAGGAATTTTATCTTCGCCGGGTTGAGGCTGTTGCCGTCGGCTATGCGGAAGTCTACAACATATCCCTTCTGCCAGTTGGCTGGGTCGAAGCTGCGCGCACGCAGAAACATGTTCATCATGTCGTACACACATTCGCCCGGATTGACCGTCCGCTTGTTTATCTTGCCGTTCTTGAAGCGGCTCTGCGTCACGCTGCAGTTGCCCCCGGGGTATTTGTACCATACTTCGTCCACGGTGTAACGCTTGCCCTCGAGCGCACCCTTGCGGTAGTACAGCGGCGCAAGGTCGAGCGTGGAGTAGCACAATAGCGTGTCGCGCATCACGAATATCTTGTCCATCTTGCTGTTGCCCTTCGTAGTCAGGCTGGCGCGGTAGGCGTTCTGGCCGCCGTACTTGCTCTGTACGACGTACATCGACGCCGTGCCCACCTTGACCCAGACGAACTTCCAGTTGAAGTACAGGTTGTAAGACAGGAACTCGCCTGACTTGAATGCCGTGTTCTTATAGCTGCACTGGGCTGCAGCCGTGCCTGCCATGCCGAGCATGGCGGCCATGAGCAGTAGAATTCTCAGATGTTTCATGATAATCAGGTTTTAAGTTACCGTAATGTCACAGGCTGGGGTAGGGTATTCCGAGTTTCTGCGCACGTTCGAAGTTTCGCCGCTTTATCGTCTTTTCCTTCTCCGGCTTCTGTTTCGTTATCTCCATGGGTTTCTGGTTATAGAGCTTGCGCGACGTGGGGTTCCACGTCAGCGTCATGTCCCATTTCTCCTTGCATTCCAGCTTTTCGGGGTAGTAGTACGTAGTCTCGGGCTGCCTGTCGGCGGCGTAGTCGCCCGTGTCCCACAGTCCGTTGCGGTTTGAGTCGACGAACATGCGGGCGTAGTACGTGCCCGGCTTTACGTAGAAGAACTCGGCGCGGCCGTTGTCCGTCGACGTCTCCTTCACCACCTCGTCCGACGTGTTGAGCAGCTGCACCACCACGGTGGTGTCCGCCATGCCGCTGATGTCGAGCATTACGGTGGCGTACTGGTCGTCGGTCTTCACCTTGAAGCCCTGCTTGTAGGGCGCCGACGTATTGCCGTAGATGTCGGTGAAGGCCATCGTGTCTATCTCGAGGCTGTACTCTATGCCCGGGCGCCATTCGCCCAGCAGCTCGTAAGTGCGGCTCTGCCCCTTCTTCGGGCGGAACACGAACGGTGAGCGGTACCACAGCGTGTCGTGCTTGGAGTACAGGTGTATGCAGGCCGTGTCAGCCTTTAACAGCGGCACGGGCATGGTTATCGTGATGTTCTGGTCGGGGTCGGGCTCGGAGTTTATGAGGTATTGCGGCTCGAGCATCGGCGGCGGCATTATCGAGTCGTAGGGTTTGCCGCGCTTCTTGGCCTTTTCCTGCTTCTTCTGCCACTCCTCGTAGGCGTCTGCCTTGAGCTTCATGCGCCGTTCGTAGGGCACTTTTGCCAGCATGTCGAGCGTGTCGGTCTGCAGCCGCAGCACGCCGAGCGTGTCGGTGGCCATGTACTTAAGCTCCATGCGGAGCGTGTCCTGGTTTACGAGCATGGTGTCGCGCAGCCAGTAGGTCACGGTGTCGCGCTTCTCGGTGGCTTCCGTGACGAAGGCGTCGCGGCTGTCGAAGTTGAGTCCGCGCACCTCGGGCAGCAGGCTGTCGCCGTAGCTGAAGAAGAGCGTGAAGCGGTCGGGCTCGGTGCGTTCCGACTTTACTAGGTAGCGGTCTGACTGTATCTCGGTGAACGCCCGCAGGGCTATGTCATCGGGCAGGAAGTGCGTGTAGGGCACGCGCCTTATCGAGTCGATGCGCAGCGAGTCTAGCCAGGTGGTGTCCTGGCGTATGTCCGGCTTGAACGTCGGCACTATTATGTCCTTGGTGAAGGCTATCTGCTCGCTCTTCTGGCTGAACACGTAGTTGTTGTCGGCGTCCTGCAGGGCGTAGATGCGGTAGCTGCCGGGCGCTATGCCCTTGATGACGAACTTGCCGCGGCTGTCGGTGCGCGATACGCGCAGCATGGGTTTAGTGGTGAATGCGGTGTCGCTCTGGTCGGCGTAGAGGCCTACCAGTATGCCCTTTATGGGCTCCAGGTCCTTGGCGTTGAGCACGTAGCCTGCCACTTCGAGCGTGTCGATGTGGTTGCCTGTCGAGAATGTGTAGGTGTAGTTGCCCAGGGGGTTGCTCTCGTTGTTGTCGGTTATGGCGTCCGAGAAGTCCACCGTGTACGTGGTGTTGGGCATGAGCGAGTCTTTCAGCTCTACTTCTATCTTCTTGCCGGCCGCCTTTATCTCCGCCTGCTCTATCTGCGGCGGCGATATAACGACCTTTTCGGTGGGGTTGTCCACCTGTATGTATTCGTCGAAGTATATTACTACTTTCTTCTGTCTTACGTTTACGCCCTTGTCCTGCGGCGTCGTCCGCGTTATGGTAGGTGGCGTCTCGTCGTACCATCCGCCGTCGGGCTGTCCCATGCGGGCGCACGATACAGCGGCCATGCACACTGCGGCGAGCAGCCACAGCATGTTGCCGCCCGGCTTGCCGGACTTGCGTGGCCTGCCGGGCCTTGATGCCCTGCCAGCCAGTCTTTTCAGGTATGTTGTTATGATTTTGTCGGTCGGCATGTTGTGGTAGGCGTTTATGGCCGTTAATATGTGTTGCCGTGTCATTGTGCGTCGTTCAGCCGCAGCATCTGTTCCATTATGTCGCGGTTGTTGTTCAGGCGCGGTATCTTGTGCTGTCCGCCCAGTTTGCCTTTCGACTTCAGCCAGTCGTTGAACAGTCCCTTGCGGGCCTTCACTATTTCTAGGTGCTGCAGGGTGATGTCCTTGTAGCGCTTGGCCTCGTAGTCGCTGTTTATTTCCTGCAGTTTCTTGTCGAGTATGGCGGTGAAGGCATCCATGTCGGCCGGCTCCTTGGCGAATTCTATCAGCCACTGGTGGTAGCATTTTGCCTTGTCGTCCATGAATACTGGCGCGGCGGTGTATTCGCGCACCTCGGCGCCTGTCTTGCGGCATGCCTCTGCCAGTCCCTGTTCGGCGTTGTCT
Organism: Prevotella sp. CAG:1058; assembly: GCA_000433175.1. Taxonomy (GTDB): domain Bacteria; phylum Bacteroidota; class Bacteroidia; order Bacteroidales; family Bacteroidaceae; genus Prevotella. The sequence goes on along the minus strand of HF986749.1, from coordinate 13,411 downwards.
ACTATGAGTTCCTCGCCGAAGGCGTTGATGAAGCTCTTCGTGCGGCCTGTTATTACGAACTTGTACGGGTTGGTCTGTGTGAACCTGACGGTGTCGCCTATCATGTAGCGCCACAGTCCGCAGGCCGTCGATATCACCATGGCGTAGTTCACGCCCGTCCTTACGCCTTCGAGCGGCACGGCCGCCGGGTTCTCCTTGTCAAGCTCCTCCATGGGTATGAACTCGTAGAACACTCCGTAGTCGAGCATCAGCAGCATGGCGGGGTCGGCCGGGTTGCTCTGCAGGCCGAAGAAGCCCTCGCTGGCGTTGTACGTCTCCATGTAGTGCATCCGCTTCGACCTGATAAGCTGCTCGTACTGCTTGCGGTACGGGGTGAAGGCCACTCCGCCGTGGAAGAACACCTCAAGGTTGGGCCACACCTCGTCGATGTGCTCCTTGCCCGAGAGTTCGAGCACCCTTGTCAGCACCGACAGCATCCACGAGGGCACGCCGCTCAGGTTGGTGACGTTCTTTTTCAGTGTCTCGTGGGCTATGCGGTCGCGCTTCAGCTCGAAATCCGACAGCAGTGCCGTGTCCTTCTTGGGCACGCGCGCCAGGTTGACCAGCGGGTTGATGTTCTCGATAAGTATGGCGCTAAGGTCGCCGACGAGGCTGCCCGCCACGTCGTAGTTGGGCGAGTGGCTGCCGCCGAGTATCAGGCCCTTTCCGTCGAACATGCGGCTTTCGGGGTTGTTGCCCAGGTACATGGCCACGGCGTCCGTGCCCCCCTGGTAGTGCATGTTGCGCAGCCCTTCACGGCTTACGGGTATGAACTTGCTCTTGTCGTTAGTCGTGCCCGACGACTTAGCGTACCATTTTACCACTCCCGGCCACATTACCGACGGCTCTCCGTGCCGCATGCGGTCTATGCCGTCCTTCAGGTCCTCGTATGTGTTCACCGGCACGTTGGCCGCGAAGCTTTCGTATGATGTTATGCTGCCGAAAATGTGGCGGCGTCCATATTCGGTATCCTTCGCGCTCTGGGTGAGGTACTTCAGCATCTCGGCCTGTATCTCGACACCGTGGGCGGCGTAGCGTTCAAGCTCCTTAAGCCTCGGCGCGAGGAATTTCCTTGCTATGTTTGTAATGCTCATCTTCTGTCAAATAACACGTTGACCGTGCAAATTTAAGCTAAACTTTTCTAATACCGTAATATTTTTCGATTTTTTATTAGTTGTGCGCCGCCCTCGCGCCCGGTGGCGTACAAATGCGCTTAAAAAACCGTTTAGCCCGTTTTTGTTTGGCGTTTCGGGCTATTTTTACTATATTTGCTACCTGCAAAAAAGCAAAACAACAGTTATGACAATACATCCATTATGGACAGATGAGTACTGGCTGCCGCTGCTTAAGCTGTACAAGGCCGCGCCCGAAGGCGTGAAGCCCATGTATTCGCGCGGCATGGTTGAGCTGGCCGTAGGCCTGCACATACCGCCGCAGTTGCTTTACAGGCAGATGTTCCGCCTGCGCCGCCCCGACAGCCCGTGGCTGCGCCGCCTGTGCGAAGGCTACGCCGGCAACCCCAGGCGGCTGTCGCGCGACGTCAAGAAGCTGCGCCGCATGAGCGGGTTCAGCAGCGGAGGCGGCTTTTACGACGGCGTGCAGGTGTGCGAGACGTTCGAGAAGGACTTCCGACCCGTTGACGGATGCCCCGGCCTGAAGCCCGTCATGCTCGTAATGGTGCTCGACCTGTACTTCCGGCTTACGCCGCCGACGATGGTTGACGACACCCCCGAGGTGGTGCAGCTGGCGCGCCTCATGCGCGTAAAGCCGCACGACGTGGTCGAAGTGATGGCACTCTTCCAGGCCATCGACCCCTACCTGCACCGCCCCAGGCCGCAGGAGTCGCCCCTGCTCGACGCCTGCCGCGACGTGTGGCAGCGCTACGGCAACGCCGACCCCTCCGAGCTTGCATCGCTTGCGGCGCAGCTCCGCGAGTATTTCCTCTGACGCTTGGCAGCCGGCCGCACCTCTGGCTGCCAGGCGCAGTCAAACTTATGTTTTGCCCTTTGTATCGGTATGGGGATAATAAGAAGTGCACAAGCATACACATGCCTGCTTCTGTCGGTGTTTTTTCTTTTATAAGCGAAGGATATTGCAAATGCGTTTGCCGGAATACATGTTTTTCATTTTACGCTGACGCCTGATTTGACTTACGGCTGGTCCTGTTTCCACAAGTCTTCATTCTCCCAATCCCGGCTGAACCCCATTGCCGCAATGTCTATCGATGGGAAACAGGCCAGCAAGCCTGAAAGCTTTTCGTTGAAGTTGTTATCAGGTGAGACCGAAGCAAGAAAATACCTGATTATGCACAGGCGGTAGTAAATCCTCTTCTTGTCCACTTTCGAGTCATCAATCCATGCGTTTGCCGTTTTGCGCGGCTCGGCAGGGTTCAGCATGAAGACCCTATTCCATACCCTTGCGTGGTGGCAGCACATGTTGCGGAGATTGGCAAGCACGGTCAGCCACGAAGTAAATACCTGCGGCTTCAGTCCGAAGTAGCCTGCAATGCGCTTCATCAGCTTGTTGCTGGCTATGTTGGAGTAGATATAGTTCAAGTTGCCGAACGACAATACCTCGGTTATCATCCATGCAGGAGGATAATCCTCGATATAATTCTGCCGGAAGTCTTCGATGTAGTCTTCCTTGCTTGATGACAGCTCTTTATCTATTATTGCCAGAGTCTGGTTGAACTTTTCAGTACGGGCGAAGTATTCAGGCTTTGTTATCCAGTATTTGTCGCCCAATTCCTGGCAACCAATGTTGGCCAATACGCTGCGGATGGCGACCTCTATCTTTTCAATTTCGTTGAAAAGCAGTATGCGCAGTTTCTTGTCAAAGCGGTATAGGGTTAGAATCTGCCTGAACGATGTGTCTTCCTTCAGCATCAAATCGTTCTTTGGCATCAGGTAAAAGGGAAAGATGTATGCCGACAGCCTGTGATAGCCGATGTTCATCAGGTATTTTTCAACTTTCCGCTCATCGTCTATGACCATGCCACGTGATTTTAGGATTTGGATTATTTCTTTCGGCGAGGAATATGGCTTGGCGAATGTCTTTTTCATGGTGGTATAATAAAAAAAACGCCCCGCCGATTTGAGCATTGTAAAGAGGCTTGGCAGGTTCTAATGTTGCAAAGGTAATAAAACTATCTTGAATTGCAAAACATTTGGCTGATTTCTGCCATAAGTGTTTCTTGTAAATGTCTTGAGGCTTCTCCTTGTCGTTGAAAAAGGTATTGGAGCTGGATTTGTAAGGAAAATTATACTGATGTTTTATTATCAGTCGTTAGTCGTTGTAAATCAGGTTGTTATGGATTTTATGGAATGCCGTTTAACTTGCTTCATGCAATATGCCGCCTTTTGCCGTGCGAAAGGCGGCTTTTTAGCGTGCAAAAGGTAACCTGCGGCGGCGCAAAAGGCCGCCTTCGGCGCGGCGTGCCGCCAAAGTATAAATTACTGCAATTTACGGCACGTTGTTTCCGTGTTTCCCCCTTTTTAGCTAATTTTGCGCTCATGAACAGATTGTTACCGTTGTGCCTCGCCCTCGTGCTGGCCTGCTCGTGCAGCCGGCAGACGCCCGAAGGCTCGACGTTCACCATAGAGACGCTCAACAAGACCACGCCCGTGAAGGACCAGGGGCGCAGCCCGCTGTGCTGGCTCTACGCCATGCTGGCGACGATAGAGAGCGACCGCCTGATGATGGGCGACTCGGTCAACCTCTCGCCCCACTTCGTGGCGCGCGCCATGCTGGCCGACATGGCTACACGCCGCTATCTTACCCGGGGCGGCAGTGCCGTCACCGCCGACGGCACCGCAGCCGACGCGCTGGCCTGCATAGCCGAATACGGCCTGATGCCATACGATGCATACCGCTCCGAATGCAACTACTCGGCGCTCTGCCGCAAGCTGGAGGCCGTGGCCGGCAATGCCGCGGCGCGCAAGGCAGGCGTGGAAAGCATGGCCGGGACAGTGGAATACACGCTCGACACGGCCATAGGTCCGCTGCCGCGCCACATCTGGATGTACGGCATGGAGTACACCCCGGCACAGTTTGCCGGGAGCATACTTAGCCCCTCTGACTACGTGCCCATGACCAGCTACACGCACAAGCCGTTCTGGCACGACGTGGTGCTCGACGTGCCCGCCAACCGCCGCGGCCTGCGTTTCCTAAACGTGCCGGTAGACACGCTCGCGGCGCGCGTCGAGGCAGCCCTGCGCTCGGGGCGCAGCGTGTGCTGGGAGGGCGACATAACTAACGCCGGGTTCTCGTTCGACGAGGGCGTGGCGCGCCTGCCGGGGCAGCCGGTGAGGGTGACGCAGGACATGCGCCAGCGCGCCTTCGAACGCTTCGATGTGACCGACGACCACTGCATGGAGCTGATAGGCACGGCGCGCGACGCCCGCGGCGGCCTGTATTTCGTGTGCAAGAACTCGTGGGGTACTGACAATCCTTACGGCGGACTGATGTACATGTCGCTGCCTTACTTCAGGCTGAACACCGTGGCCGTAGTGGTGAAAAGGTTACAGTAAGACAAACCGGGCACAGCCTCCTGACTGCCGTTGCGGACAGGGTGCGCCCTTAACAATAAAAAAGTATAACGTAATGGATAACAGACTGAAAGCCGTCATACTCGACTTTGACGGCACGATAGGCGACACGCGCGGCCTTATAGTGCGCACCATGCAGCAGACGATAGCCGAGCTGGGCCTGCCGGCGCGCACCGATGACGAGTGCGCCTCGATGATAGGGCTGCCGCTGAAGCAGACCTTCACCGACCTGATACCGATGGACGATGCCACGGGCGACCTCTGCGCCGAGACTTACAGGCGCATCTTCATGGTGAACAACAAGCCTGGCGCCGTGCCCATGTTCCCCCACGTGGCCGACACCATACGGCGGATGCACGACGCGGGACTGCTAGTCACCATTGCCAGCAGCCGCCTGCGCCCGTCGCTCGCGGGCTTTGTCGACGAAATGAAGCTTGGCACTTACATACCCTACATACTCAGCGTGGGCGACGTGGAGCATGCCAAGCCCGCGCCTGACATGGTGCTCAAGACGCTGGCCGACAACGACTTGCGCCCTGAAGAGGCCATAGTCGTAGGCGACACGGTGTTCGACATACGCATGGCGCACTCCGCCGGCGTCAGGGCCGTTGGCGTGACTTACGGCAATGGGCAGCGCGCCGACCTCGTGGCAGAGCATGCCGAATACGTGATAGACGACTTCGGCGAGCTTGCCGGCATTGTGCTTGACGCGTGAACTGTCCCCGCAGGGGCGGAATAAAAAAGGAGCCGGGACGGCATGGCTGTATGTTTTTCAAGCTGAAAAACAATAAACAGGCCTGTCGTCCCGGCTCCTCCGTATGTATTTTGCTTGTTGCGTGAAAGCTTATTTCTCGCTGAATGCTGCTGCCTCCGCCGCAGCTATTATATCCTCCTTTGACATGTTGCCGCCTATCGTCTTGATGTCAGACAGGTCGAACTCGTCCACCTCGGCGGCGTTTACGGCATTGCCGTCCCCGTCGGTGCGGCCTTCGTCGGCGGCGGGTGCCGCCTCCGCGCTTGGCAGGGGCTTCTCCTCCTGCTGCGAGGTGATGATGAAGTCGTCCTTGGGCTCTATGTCCGGCACGGTCTGCACGGGTTCTTCCTCCATCTTCGTGCGCTCGGTCTTGGCTGCGAACACGGCGTCGATGAACTGCGGCTTGCGCCTCAGGCTCTGCAGTGCTGCCTTGCTGGCTGCCTGCTGGCTCTCCTTCTTAGAGTAGCCTTCGCCCTGTCCGCCCTCAAGCCCCTCTATCATCGCCTTGTATACGAACATCGGGCTGTTGCCGTCGTCGCGCTTCTGTTCAACCAGCTGGAAGTCGAGCTTCACCTTGTTCTTCTGGCACCATTCGATGAGCTTGCTCTTGAAGTTAACCTCCTTGTATGCCACCTTGTCGATGTTGATAAGCTGCGACAGTATGCGCTTCTGCATGAAGCGCATGCAAGCCATGTAGCCCTTGTCAAGGTAGATGGCCCCTACGAGGGCCTCGAACGCATTTCCTTCCATGTAGCTGTTATGAGAGGACATGTGTCCGCTTGAAACTATGAGCTTGCCTACGCCTATTTCGTGGGCGAGGCGGTTCAGCGTGTCGCGCTGCACTATCTTGCTGCGGGTGCTCGTAAGGAAGCCTTCGCGCTTGCCTTCAAAGTGGCGGAAGACGATGTCGCCCACTATTGCGTCGAGTATGGCGTCGCCCAGGAATTCGAGCCGCTCGTTGTTGACGGGCTTGCCCTTGGCGTTGCGCTTGGACACGCTGCGGTGCATGAGCGCCTGCTTGTACAGGCTGATGTCGTGGGGGTAGAATCCTAGTATCGAGTATAGAGAATAATAAAGCTCCTTTTCCTTGCGGAAAGGGAGCTTTATCCGGTCAATAAAGTTGTTAATCATCATATTTCTTGAAGATGACGCACGCGTTGTGTCCGCCGAAGCCGAATGTGTTGCTCATTGCGGCGCGCACCGTGCGCTTTTGTGCCTTATTGAAAGTGAAGTTGAGGTTATAGTCTATCTCCTCGTCCTTGTCGTCCTCTTCGTGGTTGATGGTCGGCGGCACGATGTCGTTCTTCACTGAAAGAACGCTCACCATTGCCTCTACTGCGCCGGCTGCGCCGAGCAGGTGGCCGGTCATTGACTTGGTAGAGCTGATGTTCAGCTTGTAAGCCGCGTCGCCGAACACGTCCTTGATGGCCTTGGCTTCCGATATGTCGCCTACGTGTGTAGACGTGCCGTGGACGTTGATGTAGTCTATATCTTCAGGTTTCATGCCTGCGTCGTCGAGCGCCGCCTGCATCACGAGCCTTGCTCCGAGGCCTTCGGGGTGCGACGCCGTGATGTGGTATGCATCGCCGCTTTCGCCTTCGCCTACCATTTCGGCGTATATCTTGGCTCCGCGGGCCTTGGCGTGCTCCAGTTCCTCGAGGATGAGGCATCCTGCTCCCTCTGCCATGACGAAGCCGTCACGGCTTGCGCTGAACGGGCGTGAAGCCTTTTCAGGCTCGTCGTTGCGGGTTGAGAGGGCGTGCATTGCGTTGAATCCGCCTACGCCGCAGGCGCAGATGGCAGCCTCGGCGCCGCCGCTTACTATCGCGTTGGCCTTGCCCAGACGGATAAGGTTGAACGCATCGGCGATGGCGTTGGTCGAAGAAGCGCAAGCGGAAGTCGTAGCGTAGTTGGGGCCGTGGAATCCGTAGTGGATCGAGATGTGGCCGGCTGCTATGTCGCTGATCATCTTCGGGATGAAGAACGGGTTGAACTTAGGACCGTTCTCCTTGTTGTTGGCATAGTATGACACTTCGTCCTCGAAGGTCTTTATACCGCCTATGCCTACGCCGAAGATTACTCCGATGCGGTTCTTGTCCTCGGTCTCCAGGTCCATGCCGCTGTCCTTGACCGCCTGCATGGCGCTTATCATGGCCAGCTGGGTGTAGCGGTCGAGCTTGCGGGCTTCCTTGCGGTCAATCCAGTCGTTGACGTTAAGGCCTTTCACCTCGCAGGCGAACTGCGTCTTGAACTTGGAGCAGTCGAAAAGAGTGATAGGTGCTGCGCCGCTCTTACCGGCCAAGAGGTTATTCCATGTCTCCTCGACATTGAGTCCCACCGGCGTCACTGCGCCCAGACCCGTCACTACTACTCTCTTTAATTCCATTTAATCGTTTTGGGAAATTATTATTTTACGTTCTCCTCGATATACTTAACGGCGTCGCCTACAGTTGCGATTGTTTCAGCCTTGTCGTCAGGTATTGAGATGTTGAACTCTTTCTCGAACTCCATGATAAGCTCTACCGTGTCGAGTGAGTCAGCGCCGAGGTCGTTAGTGAAGCTTGCTTCGGGCTTTACTTCTGCTTCGTCAACACCAAGTTTCTCTACGATAATAGCTTTTACTTTAGATTCAATTTCTGACATGATTGTAATGTTTTAAAATGTTTGTAAAAAATATTCTAATCTCTAAAACCGGTGCAAAGGAACGAATTTTTATTCAAGTTTGCAAATTTTTTAAACAAAAATGTGTCCATTGTTGCACACATACCGTAATAGTGTGCAGGTTTTATTGTCTTTTTACACCGTTTCCACGTGTTTTTTGTCAACTTTACATGTTTTGTGCGCACACAGCTTTCGCTTTTTCTGACCGCCACGAGGGGCGCCGTCTGTGTGCGCCATTGTAAATGCTTGTATTACAAGGGGTTGCAAAAGGCTGTCTTTCGGCGTCTGATATGTGGCCTTTCAGGCCATAAAACATGACCTTTTGGTCGGCAAAAGGCGGCCTTTGTGTTTTTTGCCGCCGGCGTTAAGGCGGAATGCTCCTTGCGGGTAAATTTTATTTACACGTACAACCGGCACGGCAGCGGGCGCGCCATGCGCCGCCCTTTACCATGTGATGCAGCCGCTAAACCGCCGGTGGAATTACTGGCGGGATTTTTCGTGCGTGAATATTTGGCGGTCTGATAAAAAAGGTTTATCTTTGTGGATGTAAACCTTGATTTGATTTTTCAGTGAAAAGTACGTTGTCCGCCGTATAGGCGGATGCTCCAACACTCCGCTCTTATGTTTGCCGGGTTTTCCGTCAGGTCAGCTTTGTTTATATTATCTGTTCCACCATATAATTATGTAGCCTATGTTTTATGTCTTAATTATTTCCCTGGCCCTGTTTTATGTAGGATATTCGCTGTACATAATTAAGAAGAACAAGAAGAGTAAGGGCGTCAAGCGTTCTCTGATTATGGTTGGTGAAGAGCTGTTTTTGCCGCTCCCGTTTTTCTTTGTCGTATCAATTTTGTTTGATATTTTGCCTTCCGTAGCGTATCCCTTTGCCGCTGTTGTTTCGTTGGCTGTCATTTTCGTGGTTAGATATATCAGGGGGCGTTACCACGACGCTGACATATATCTGTTCACCTTCTTCGGTTTCTGCTTGCTAGGAATGTTGGAAAATAATTTCGGGTTGTCGCTGGGCGTGGCTGTTGCCGTTAGTCTGTTCGCGCTACTTCTGATTATATTGTTGTATTTTTATATGCTTTATTTCATAGATTAGCCGGTGTGTTTGTCAGCAGTCATCCTGCCGACTCGCGCCGCAGCGGATAGTTGCCGCGCTGTTCCTCGAAGCTTTCGGGCGATGCCTTGAGGCGCGCCGAGTCGTCGAGCGGGTTGTAGAGTTGCAGGCGCAGGTCGTCATCTGTGGCGGCGGGGACGAACGTTTCGGGCAACGGCGGCGGACAGATGCGGCACGGCACGCTGATGCCGAAGTGGCGGCAGAGGCCTTCCAGTACCATGTTGTCGGCGTTCACCTTGCCGTCGGCGCTGTATCCTGCTATGTGGGGCGTGGCTATCCATGCCTTGTCCATAAGCCGGAGGTTTATGCAAGGCTCGTTTTCCCAGGTGTCGATAACGGCATCTCTTACCTTATTATATATAAGGGCACTGAGCAGGGCGTCGTTGTCTACCACCTCGCCGCGGCTCGTGTTTATTATCACCGGCCGTCGTCCGAGGCGGTCGAAGAAGCCGTCGCCGGCCAGGTGGTATGTGGGGTGGGGGCCGTCCTTTGTCAGCGGCACGTGGAACGTTATCACGTCGCACTGCCGTTCAATCTCGTCCATCGTTACGAACTGCCCCTCGTCGCCGCGCTCCTGCCGCGGCGGGTCGCATACGAGTACGTGCATTCCGTATTCTTCCGCCACCTTCTTCACCTTCGAGCCTACGTGTCCGCAGCCAACTATGCCTATGGTCGAGCTTTCAAGGTACATGTCCTTCTGCCTTTTCAGCAGCAGGAGCACCGAGCGCACGTATTGCGCCACGGATGCTGCGTTGCACCCCGGACAGCTCATCCACTCTATGCCGGCGCGCCGCATGTAGCCGGCGTCAATGTGGTCGAAGCCTATCGTGGCGGTCGCCACGAACTTTACGCTGCTGCCTTTGAGCAGTTTTTCGTCGCATCTGGTGCGTGTGCGCACTATCAGGGCGTCGGCGTCGCGCACGTCTTCGGCGCTGATTTCCGTGCCTTTCTTGTACACCGCGTCAGCCGTAATACGGCTTATGGCCTCGCGGATGTAAGGTATCTTGTCGTCGATTACTATTTTCATCTGCTTCGTTTTTTAGTGTCGCCGTGCTGCCGGCGTGACTTGCAAAATTACTAAAAATATCCGGTTTAAGTTTGCTGATTGAAAATAAATGAATATCTTTGTACAATTAAATGAAAATATTTTTGCACTTATAGGGGCGTCTTGCTTAATCTTAGATTTAGATAACAGGTAATTTAGTGTTACATACCGATGGCAACGTGACGTCCGGCAGTGCATGGCCGTCCTTGCCGCAGCATGGGCGGGCACGCATAAAGCCGCGTTTTTGCGCCCGGAAAGATAGATGAAGACAGAGCATATACTTATAATAAGATTCTCGGCACTGGGCTCGGTAGCCATGACCGTGCCCGTGGTCGACTCCTTGGCCAGGCAGTATCCCGACGTGAGGATTACCATGCTTAGCCGCCCATACGCGCGTCCGTTGTTCGAGTACATGCCCCAGAACGTTGGATTCATGGAGGCTGACCTGAAGAACGAGTATTACGGTGTTAAGGGGCTCAACGCCCTTTACCGCAGGCTGACGGCCAAGAACTTCACTGCCGTTGCCGACCTGCACAGCGTCTTGCGCTCTGATTACCTGCGCATGCGCTTCAACATCGACCGTTTCCGCGTTGCCCATATCGACAAGAACCGCTCGGCGCGCAAGGCGCTCGTAAGCCATGCCGACAAGCAACTGGTGCAGTTGCCGTCGCTGTTCAACTGCTACGCCGACGTGTTCGCACGCCTGGGCTATCCCGTCAAGCTCGATTTCACGACGCTGTTCCCTGCCGGCGGGGGCGACATGGGCCGCCTGCCTGAAGCCTTCAACGTGCCCAAGGCCGGCGGCGAGGAGTGGATAGGTATCGCGCCTTTCGCCGCTAACACGGGCAAGATATATCCTCTGCCGATGATGGAAGAGGTCATCAGGGGCATTGCCGGCCGCCATCCGGGCTGCCGCCTGTTCCTTTTCGGCGAGGGACCCGACGAGGTTGCCGCGCTCGACAGCCTGAGCCGGCGTTTCGACAACTGCGTCAACGCCTCGGCACTGCTCGGCGGCATAGGCGGCGAACTCATCCTTCTGAGCCACCTCGACGTGGTGGTGACGATGGACAACTCCATAATGCACATGGCCTCCATTGCCGGTGCGCCGGTGGTTAGCGTATGGGGTGCTACCCATCCTTGTGCCGGGTTCATGGGCTGGAGGCAGAATCCGGCCGACATTGTGCAGGCCGACATGCCCTGCCGGCCGTGCAGCATATACGGCAACAAGCCCTGTCTGCGCGGCGACTGCATGTGCATGAAGGGCATACCGCCCTCGGAGATAATAGACAGGGTGGAGATGGTGCTTGCCCGCAGGGGCTGACATGCCGCGCCTGGGGCGCAGTCTTGGCCGCTTGGCGGTTTGTTAAGCCGGTGCGTGCGGCGACGGCGTGGCGACGTGATAATGTGGATTATTATTAACCCTTTAAATAAAGAAGATATGAAAAAGTATGTTTGTGATGTGTGCGGGTATGTATATGACCCCGAAGTTGGAGATCCCGATAACGGTATAGCTCCCGGAACAGCGTTTGAGGATATTCCCGAAGACTGGGTTTGCCCGCTTTGCGGAGTAGGCAAGTCAGATTTTTCTGTCGAGGAATAACACTCCGCTGTCAGCGAAGATGATAGAAACGGACAATGCCACTGGCATTGTCCGTAATTTTTTACAGGATTGTTAACTCTACGGCTTGACCGGTGAACGTCGGTGGAGCCGTTTTCTTTTTTTTGCCCGGTTGTGCCCGGCGGCGTTGTGTTCAGTGCCTTCCAATGGCGTTTACACGGTGCCGGCGAAGTAGGTGTACAAACAGGCAGCTATTACAAGGAAGGCTAAGACGTACAAAAACCATTGCAGGATTTTGGTTATTTTCTTCCTATTCTTCTGTGAATTGAAACTTTTTCGTTTAAAAACCTCTGACCCGTCAGTGTGATCGTAGTCTTTCGCTTTTCTAATACTCATGTCATTTCAATTTTAGTTGTATTATATTTTCCGGCACGGCGGGTAGGCAGGCATCGTCACATGCCAAACCGGATGACGCCATGGCCATCATTTGCCAGTATCCATAATTTTACAGTTCTTGATAATATCAGTTGTCAGTTATCTACTGGTTTTCTTGTTGATAGTTTATCGGCTAACTTTGATTATGGTCTGCAAATATAAAACATTTTATCTACAAGTGAACCATTATGCTGTAATTTTAGTACCTTTGCCTTGAATTTTAATAAAAAACAACATTATGGTAAACCGATTCTTTACATTTTTACTGATAGTTCTTACTACGCTGGCCGCTTCGGCCCAGAATCCCAAGGACGAGATTTTTGCCGACCCGTGCCTGTCGGGCAGCAACCACCTTGCCTATCCCGGTCCTGTGCAGGAGCGCCTCACGCCAGCCCCGAAAGGTTACCGCCCGTTCTACATCAGCCACTACGGCCGCCACGGTTCGCGCTATCTGATAGGTCCTGACGAGTACGGCGTGCCCGTCAAGGTGCTTGCCCGTGCCGACAGCCTGGGCAAGCTGACGCCGCTCGGGCGCGACGTTCTGCGCCGTGTCCGCCTGCTGAAGGAGGAGGCCCGCGGACGCCTTGGCGAGCTGACGCCGCTCGGAGCCGAGCAGCACAGGCAGATAGCGCGCAGGATGTACGAGCGTTTCCCCGAAGTGTTCAAGGGCGGTGTAACGGTCGACGCCAAGAGTACGGTGGTAATACGCTGCATACTCTCGATGGAGAACGAGTTGCAGGAGCTGCTGCTGCACAACCCGAAGCTCGACATAAGGCACGACGCCAGCGAGCACGACATGTACTACATGAACCTGAGCGACCCCGTGCTCTCCTCGCAGAAGACGCCGCGCAGGGCTATTGTTGCGTGGAACGACTTCTGCGCCCGCCACGTAAGCCGCGCCCCGCTGATGCAAAGGCTCTTCAACGACGCGGAGTACGTGAAGTACGAGGTCGACACGCTCGACCTTGGCAACCGCCTGTTCAAGCTGGCGGCCAACGTGCAAAGTTCGCCGCTTGGTGAGAAGATGTCGCTCTACGACATGTTTACGAAGGACGAGCTGTACAACTTCTGGCTGGCCGACAACGCCTCGTGGTACATAGGCTACGGCGCCTGCAAGCTGAACGGGGGCACGCAGCCCTTCTCGCAGCGCAACCTGCTGCGCAACATCATACACCAGGCCGACAGCTGCATAGCCCTCGAGCGCCCCGGCGCCACACTGCGCTTCGGCCACGAGACGATGGTGCTGCCG
>HF986748.1:569-1431 GCA_000433175.1 Prevotella sp. CAG:1058 | reverse complement strand
GAAAAGTTAGTGTTTTAAGGGGTGGGAAACTTTAGTAATTAATATAAAACAAGATGCACAATGACAGCGGCAAACACAAACGCATGAAATACATTAAAGTCGAATGGCGCATATGCAACGGCACAAATACAACCGTGGGCAATGCGACAAGCAACCAACATACTACATGGAAAGCTACTGTGTATAATTTCTTTCTCACCATTCTGAAACAATCAGTCCCAACTATCATAATCTCTTCTAATCTACATGCAAAAATAAAAAAAATAAAGCATTAGAAAAAATAAAATGGATACATGCCTCCAATTAATAGAGACATATATCCATTTTGTCGGTATACATTTAAATATTTAATATATTTTAGCAAAGACCTTGCTAAAATTCCATACAACAAGAACAAACCGGTTACACATTTGCTTGTAATTGGCTAAGCCTTGCTATATATTTTCCAAGAATATCAAACTCAACATTCACTTTTGAACCTATCCGTATCGAATTGAAATTTGTATGTTCAAAAGTATAAGGAATTATAGCGACCGTAAATTGCGATGCCGTGGGAGAGCACACTGTAAGCGAAACACCGTTAACCGTAACACTTCCTTTATCAACAGTAAAATATCCTTTGCGCGCCATTTCCTTGTCAAACTGATATTCAAAAGTAAAATAAGTACTGCCGTCAGCGTCATTTATAGCCACGCACTCTGCTGTCATATCCACATGCCCCTGTACGATGTGTCCATCAAGGCGGCCGTTCATTAACATTGAACGTTCGACATTAACATTGTCGCCGACTTGCAACAACCCAAGGTTAGATCGTTCCAAAGTTTCTTTCATCGCCGTAACCGTATAGGTATCGCCGTCAATG
>HF986748.1:0-469 GCA_000433175.1 Prevotella sp. CAG:1058 | reverse complement strand
CGGGCACCTCAATGTAAGGTCAATGTTACCCTTGTCCTTCTCCACCGCTACTACAACAGCGGTATCTTCAACTATTCCAGAAAACATATTTTTTAATATAAACTATTTTATAAAATATGGGCAGGAACCTATGTCCTGCCCATGTATTATGAAAAAAGACCGTACCAGTGATGTGATGAAAACTCCGAGCTATATAAGATTTGAGAGCTCTCCGCCTTTGTAATCCACCGGCTTTACAGCTATGTCTTGCGACATTGTGGCCCGCCATTGACAAGAGAAGTCATCTCGGTTTTCGTTTTTTTATTGATGAGTATCCCGATCGAACCAATACGGTCTATGTTTCACCATTTTGATGTTGCAAATATATGAATTAAAAGCCAACCTTGCAAATATTTCAGTATTTATTTTCGCCTTTTCATTCCTATGCATTCAGACGGCAGAGTCAACTAGCAAGTGCAACATTACGGAA
>HF986747.1 GCA_000433175.1 Prevotella sp. CAG:1058 | reverse complement strand
AGCCGCATCCTGCCTTATTCAAAGATAATGCAAATCAAGAGCAATACAAAGTAAATGAGTATTTACTTTTATTGCCGAGATGCCGCTTATCTTATTCAAAGGTAGTGAAAGGCGAGTGCAGAAGCAAAATAAAAATGAAGTTTTTTCATTTTGATTATGCCGAGCCGTATCCTGCCTTATCCAAAAGTAAAAACATGTTGAAAACCGGCAATGAACAGATTTGCTAAATAATAAAATGAATTTGGCATCAAGAGTAAATACTTTTACTGCATAACTCACTAAAACAGCTGATATTTTCGATTTAGACTGACACAAAACACATTTGCACCGCTCCGGATTTGGCTTTTTGTATGATTTTTTATAATTTTGCTGCCCGATAATTAACATGCCGGCAACAGCGTCAGCGCACAGCGCCGCACACCGGCTTTTGTTTCGTAAACAAGATTTATAACACAATATGAAACAGCAACTTACAGCTAACGAAATCCGTGAATCGTTCAAACGGTTCTTTGAATCGAAAGGACACCAGATAGTACCGTCGGCACCGATGGTGATAAAAGACGACCCCACGCTGATGTTCACCAACGCGGGCATGAACCAGTGGAAGGACATCATCCTGGGCACACGCGACCCCGAGCCGCGCCGACGCGCCGACTCGCAGAAGTGCCTGCGCGTAAGCGGCAAGCACAACGACCTTGAAGAGGTGGGACACGACACTTACCACCACACCATGTTCGAGATGTTGGGCAACTGGAGCTTCGGCGACTATTTTAAAGAAGGCGCCATCGACTATGCCTGGGAATATCTTGTAGACGTTATAGGACTTGACCCTGCCGACCTGTACGTAACAGTATTTGAAGGCTCAAAAGAGGAAAACCTTGAGCGCGACGACGAAGCCGCACGCTACTGGGCAAAGCACGTGCCGGCCGACCACATAATCAACGGAAACAAGCACGACAACTTCTGGGAAATGGGCGATACAGGTCCCTGCGGTCCATGCTCAGAAATCCACCTCGACTCACGTACACCTGAGGAAAAGGCAAAAGTGCCCGGACGCGAACTTGTAAACAAGGACGACCCGCAGGTTATCGAAATATGGAACCTTGTGTTCATGCAGTTCAACCGCAAGGCTGACGGCTCGCTGGAGAAACTCTCGATGAACGTTATCGATACGGGCATGGGCTTCGAGCGACTGGTACGCGCCCTGCAAGGCAAGCACTCAAACTACGACACCGACATTTTCCAGCCGATTATAAAAGAAATAGCACGACTGTCAGGCAAGGAATACGGCAAGGACGAGAAGACCGACGTGGCCATGCGCGTTGTTGCCGACCACCTGCGTGCAGTAGCATTCTCAATCGCTGACGGACAGCTGCCGAGCAATGCCAAGGCCGGATACGTGATACGCCGAATACTGCGCCGTGCCGTGCGCTACGCATACACCTTCTTGGGACAGAAGGAGGCGTTCCTCTTCCGTCTCGTGCCAACGCTGATACATGAGATGGGCGAAGCCTATCCCGAACTGCCGGCACAGCGCGAACTGATAATGCGCGTGATGAAAGAAGAGGAAGACTCGTTCCTGCGCACGCTGTCTAACGGCATCAGCATGCTGGCTGAAGCAATGGAGGAAGTGAAGAAGGAAGGCAAGACCGAACTTGACGGTGCAAAGGCGTTCCGCCTGTTCGACACTTACGGATTCCCGCTCGACCTTACCGAACTCATCTGCCGCGAAAACGGACTGACCGTCGACGAGAAGCAGTTTGACGAGGAAATGCAGAAGCAGAAACAACGTGCACGTAACGCCGCCGTAGTAGAGAACAGCGACTGGACAGAGCTGCGCCAGGGCGAACAGCAGTTCGTGGGCTACGACTACACTGAGTACGAATGCCACATACTGCGCTACCGCAAGGTTACGCAGAAGAAGAACACCTTCTACGAACTCGTGCTTGACAACACGCCGTTCTACGGCGAGATGGGCGGCCAGGTAGGCGACTGCGGCGTACTGGTAAGCGAGAACGAGACGGTTGAGATAGTCGACACAAAGAGAGAGAACAACCAGTCGATACACATAGTAAAGCAGCTGCCCAAGCAGCCAGAAGCCGACTTCATGGCTTGTGTGGACACGGACAAGCGCGAGGCAAGCGCCGCCAACCACACGGCGACCCACCTTTTGGACTATGCGCTCAAGCAGGTGCTGGGCGACCACGTGGAGCAGAAAGGCTCGTACGTATCGGCTGACACGCTGCGCTTCGACTTCTCGCACTTCCAGAAAGTGACCGACGAGGAAATACGCCAGGTGGAAGTCATGGTGAACGACATGATACGCCAGGACATACCGCTCGACGAGCACCGCGACATGCCGATAGAGGAAGCCAAGAAGATGGGTGCTATAGCCTTGTTCGGCGAGAAATACGGCGACAAGGTACGCGTTGTACACTTCGGTCCGAGCGTAGAGTTCTGCGGTGGTATCCACGCCAAGTCGACAGGCCGCATAGGCATGTTCAAGATAATATCGGAGAGCAGCGTCGCAGCCGGTGTGCGCCGTATAGAGGCCAAGACCGGAAAAGAGTGCGAATCGCTCATGTACGAACTTGAAGACGGAATGAAGGCCATAAAGGCATTGTTCAACAATACCAAGGACCTTCTTGGCGTTATAGAAAAATATATAGAGGAACACGACTCGATGAGAAAGAGCATAGAGCAGTTCCAGGCTGAAAGAGTGGAAAGGGTAAAGGACAAACTTATATCACAGGCCCGCATGGTGAACGGCGTAAAGGTCATTACAGCCACGCTGATGATGAAGCAGGACGCAGCCAAAGACCTCGTGTTCAAGATACGCGCCGCCGAGCCGGAGCACATGCTGTGCGTAATAGGCAGCACGTTTGACGGACGCCCGACCCTGAGCGTGATGATAAGTGAAGACCTTGTCAAGGAGCACAACCTCAACGCAGGCCAGATGGTACGCGAGGCTGCCAAACTGATAAAGGGTGGCGGCGGCGGACAACCGCACTTCGCAACGGCAGGCGGTAAAGACGTTGACGGACTCTCGGCCGCAGTAGACAAAGTGGTAGAGCTGAGCAATCTGTAAACCACGTACATCATGACAGACAAGGCAGCCTCGTCCAACAGAATGGACGAGGCTGCCTTGTCTGTAACTTACCGTATCCAGGCATGCCATTGCCCTTTGCCGGAGCCTGTTGGTACTCATGCCTTATCATTCGCCTGATACGGAAATACACGAATAAGCCGGGTCAGGCAAACACGACAAATTAACACCAAACAAACACAAAAACCAACCGAATAAACACACTTGCCAACACCATACTCCATTACGTCAAAATGGCGGTTTGTTTTTATCGATAAATAGGCATACCTTTGCACGTACTAACAAAATAGACAAATCAAAACATGAAAGGGAGGGACACTATTAAAAAGGAAAATACTGGCATAAACATAGGGTCTATCATCAAAGCTAAACTAAAGGAAAAACGTGTGACAGTTGTGTGGTTTGCGGCACAATTGGGGACAAGCAGGACCAATGTTTACAAGATATTCAACAAGCACACGATAGGAACGGAAGAACTGTTCAAAATATCAGAAATCCTAAACTTTGACTTCTTTAAATATTATAGCGAAAAACTAGGCGCAAATAAATGTTCTGAAAAGTGATTCTTAAACTTCAACAATAACAACCAACACAAACAAATACATGCGGAAATGGCCCTGTCTGACAAGACACAGGGAATTTCTATAACGTGAGACGGGTTTCAACCCTGCTCACGTTTTATATTATACGTCTAAATCTAAACGTAACACACGGGCGGCAGGCTATACACCTGCCAGACTTGACAGCTTATCCGGGTCGGCAGGACTCATTGAAGACAGCATCCTGGAATATGTGTCGGCAGAAACGATACGCCCCTTAGGCGTGCGTACCACCGGAAAGTCGGCAAAATATTCGTCGGCGGAAACATGCCACGAATATGACTTTACGCCGGAAGAACGTCTGACGACATGGTCGACTGTCATGACATGCCGGGGGCTGACGACAGACAGCAGATGACGGCCGTCTGCCATGCACGCTGCAAGCACTATGCGCTTACGCCTGCCGGCGGCACACCTTGAACGGCTTACGCCGCGCATGTTGGCTGAAACGCTGACATGCCATCCGTCTGCATTTATTTCATTCATAATCTTACGGAACAGCACTCCATGGGGTGAAGAGTCCTTAAGACGGCGCGAAACGATGTGAAGATGTATCATCTCATGAAGCAACACGCTCTTGAACTGAAACTCGTCAAGGTCGTAATAATTGCTGACACGGATGACATAACTGCAAGGACGCCGGGAGAACAGCTTGTACTTGTAACGCCAGGTAAGCGAACCGAGACGCGTGCGCGAGCGTCCTACGGCAAAGGCAGGCTCGGGCAATGCTCCTTCAAAATACCTCACATTGAAAAGGGCGAACCAACTTTCCAGCAGACTTGCATCGACGCGCATATTGATTGATGAAAAAACAAAGAATTAAGAAAATATGCCGGCACTAAAAAACAGGTGCCGGCAATTTCCCTAATTCTTTAATATTACTCTGTGTATTACATTATTTCATTCTTGTCAGAGATAGCCTGCATAATCTGTGCCTCTATCTCGTCGCAAAGTTCGGGATTGTCCTTGAGCAGGGTCTTTGTGGCATCACGTCCCTGTGCGAGCTTGCTGCCCTGGTAAGAGAACCACGAACCGCTTTTCTGTATGATGCCGTACTCTACGCCGAGGTCGACAAGTTCGCCGACCTTTGATATGCCTTCGCCGAAAGTTATCTCGAACTCGGCCTTGCGGAACGGCGGAGCGACCTTGTTCTTTACAACCTTGACACGCACCTGGTTGCCGATAACCTGGTCGCCGTCCTTTATGCTGGTGACGCGGCGGATGTCGAGACGCACGCTGGCGTAGAACTTCAAGGCGTTACCGCCCGTTGTGGTTTCGGGGTTGCCGAACATTACACCGATTTTCTCACGCAGCTGGTTGATGAAGATGCAAGTGGTATTGGTCTTGCTTATGGTTGAGGTCAGCTTGCGCAACGCCTGGCTCATGAGGCGTGCCTGCAGGCCGACCCGGTTGTCGCCCATGTCGCCCTCGATTTCGGCCTTTGGCGTAAGCGCCGCAACAGAGTCGACGACAAGTATGTCGATTGCAGACGAACGGATAAGCTGGTCGGCTATCTCAAGAGCCTGCTCGCCGTTGTCGGGCTGTGAAATCAACAGGTTCTCAACATCGACACCCAATTTTGCTGCATAGAAGCGGTCAAAGGCATGCTCCGCGTCGATAAACGCAGCAATGCCGCCGGCCTTCTGCGCCTCGGCAATGGCGTGTATTGCAAGCGTGGTCTTACCACTACTCTCAGGTCCGTAAATCTCGATAATCCTTCCGCGCGGATAACCGCCCACGCCCAATGCGGCGTTAAGGCCGATGCTGCCCGTTGGTATTACCTCGACTGCCTCGATGCTCTCGTCGCCCAGTTTCATTATCGAGCCCTTGCCGAAGTCCTTTTCTATTTTGGCCATGGCAGCCTGAAGGGCTTTCAGTTTGCCCTCCTGCATGCTCATGCCCTCAGTATCTTTTTCTTTTGCCATATTCTGAACTATGTATCAGGAATAAAGGATGTAAACACCCTTAAATATGAATTATGAATTGCAAATTATGAATTATGAATTGTAAATTATGAATTAAATTACAGTTCCAGGTCGCCGTCGAACACTTCGTGCCAGGGCAGTCCCTGCTTGTTGAGCTGCTCCATGAACGGATCCGGGTCAAACTCCTCAACGTTCCATACGCCCGGCTTGCGCCACAGACCCTTGAAGAACATCATTGCACCGATCATAGCCGGAACGCCCGTTGTGTAGCTTACGCCCTGCATGCCGGTCTCCTTGTAAGCCTCCTGGTGCGAGCAGTTGTTATAAACATAGTAAGTGCGCTCCTTGCCGTCCTTCAGTCCGCGTATGCGGCAGCCTATGCTCGTCTCGCCGTCGTAGTTCTCGCCGAGGTCCTGCGGGTTGGGCAGCACGGCCTTGAGGAACTGCAGCGGAACAATCTTAACCTTGGCGGTCTTGCCAGAGCCGTCGGCAAGCGGTGCTTCGTACTCGATTTCGTCGATGCGCGACATGCCGATGTTCTGGATTACGTCGAGATATGTCAGGTACTGCTGGCCGAAAGTCATCCAGAAGCGTGCCTGCTTGATGGTAGGATAGTTCTTTACGAGGCTCTCCAGCTCTTCGTGGTGCATCAGATAGCTTTCGCGCGGACCGATGTTAGGATAAGTGAGTGCCTTGTGCACCTCGAGCGGCTCTGTCTCGAGCCACTGCCCGTCCTTATAGTAAAGTCCCTTCTGGGTAATCTCGCGGATGTTGATTTCAGGGTTGAAGTTTGTAGCGAAAGCCTTGTGGTGGTTTCCGGCGTTGCAGTCAACGATGTCGAGATACTGAATCTCGTCGAAGTGATGCTTTGCAGCATAAGCTGTGTAGATGCCGCTCACTCCCGGGTCGAAGCCGCAGCCCAGAATGGCTGTAAGTCCTGCCTGCTCGAAGCGCTCCTTGTATGCCCACTGCCAGCTGTACTCAAAGTGAGCCTCGTCCTTAGGCTCATAGTTTGCGGTGTCGAGATAGTTGCATCCGCAAGCCAGACAGGCGTCCATTATGGTAAGATCCTGATAAGGCAGGGCAAGGTTGATAACCAGCTCGGGCTTATAGTCGTTGAACAGAGCCTTGAGCTGCTCAACGTCGTCGGCGTCAACCTGCGCCGTCTTTATATCCATGTTAATTCCGGCCTTGTGGATGGCGTCGACAATCTGGTCGCACTTCTCCTTACGGCGACTTGCAATCATGAACTCGGTAAACACGTCAGCGTTTTTTGCTATCTTGAACGCTGCAACGGTAGCGACGCCACCGGCGCCAATCATTAATACTTTTCCCATTTGTTATTGTTAATTTTATTGTTATTCCAAAATTAGTTGGTTATAAACGGACCGGTTGTTAAGAACACCGGAAAGAACATGAACAAAACCGCCCGCACGACAGGCTTCGCGTCTATTCTTTTATCTCGTCGGCCCTGATGCCCAATGCGCTCATAAGCGAGTAGCCGAGTATCTCCTGGCGGAAATTGCCTCCCGGCATGGGTTGCATGGCGAAGACCGTTATACGCTTTTCATCGTCGACGAAACGGAGCGCGTGGCGCACGTCGTCGTACATCCGCTCGGCATCGGGCACAACCATTATGCGCTTGACCTCCTTGTGCCGGCACGCTTCCTCGAGCACTTCTATAAAAAAGTCATCCTTGCCTACCATGTCTTCCACGGGGA
This sequence comes from Prevotella sp. CAG:1058, assembly GCA_000433175.1. Lineage (GTDB taxonomy): Bacteria > Bacteroidota > Bacteroidia > Bacteroidales > Bacteroidaceae > Prevotella. Next base: position 14,953 of record HF986747.1, on the reverse strand, counting down.
ACGAGCTTATCACGAATTCGCCAAGACTGTCATTGAAAGCCTTGCCGTTAAGCTCGGCGTCGTATGCCGACGGGGCGAAATTGTCCATCTGCGGATTTTTCTTGTCGTGTATCAGCACGACATGCGTCTCCGACTTGCCTTCACGCAGTCCGCCGTCAAGAGCCACACAGTCTATCCAGCGTGCCATGTCTGCCGGCGGTATGCGCCGCCCTATCATCCGCTCGAAATTAACAATGAGGTCGAACGCCACCTTATCTATATAATCGGCGTCAACCAGAATGACGTTTTCGCTCCACGTCCCGGTATTCGTAATATCGTTGTTCATGTATGCAAACTTACTAAAAAATAATGAAACAACACAAGCGTCGCACAAAAAACTGACTTTTTGGCAACACGCCTGCAACAACGGCTCCTTCATTCAGCCACCGATGAGCCATACACCATGGCGTCGGCACGGGGCAGGCGTAATAGCGGCGATGCAGGGCGCACTTTCCAAAAGACCACGTTTCATCATGTAAAAGGCAACCTTTTGGAGCGCAATACACGGCCTTTCAGCGTGTAAAAGGTAACCTTTCCGGATTAACACAAACCTGCTTGTAAAACAAATAGTCTAATCATCCGTGCCTGTGAATATTTACAATCCGGAAATCAAACGCCCTAAATGGTGTCGGTTTTCATGAATGCAGGGCCGCTTTACCAAAACAAAAAGTGATATTATCAAAAAACAATGTTTATAAATCAAAATATCGGTTTGTGGTATCCATTAAAATTCGTAAATTTGCAAAAAATAAAATCAACAATATTATGAAAAGTGTACTCGACGGACGTCCTGCATTGAAAAAAGAAGTTGACAAAGTAGCTGAAGTGGCCGGTTACCTTTGGCAAAAGGGTTGGGCTGAGCGTAACGGAGGTAATATAACCGTAAACGTAACAGAACTTGTTGACGATGAAATCAGGCAGATGCCTGCAATAAGCGAGGTGAAGTCCATCGGCGTGACACTTCCCCACCTTAAGGGTGCATATTTCTTCTGCAAGGGTACTAACCGCAGAATGCGCGACCTTGCACGTTGGCCGATGGAGAACGGAAGCATCATCAGGATACTTGACGACTGCGCGAGCTACGTGATAATAGCCGACAACCCCGTGAATCCTACAAGCGAGCTGCCGTCACACCTCATGGTGCACGACCACTTGATTGAGAAAGGTTCGCCTTACCGCGCTTCGCTGCATACCCACCCGATTGAACTTGTAGCCATGACACATATCCGCAAGTTCTTGGGCAAAGACGTGCTGACGAAACTGTTGTGGAGCATGATTCCCGAAACAAAGGCGTTCTGTCCGCGTGGCTTGGGAATAATTCCTTACGAACTGCCTAGCAGCGTCAAGCTGGCTGAAGAGACCGTAAGACAGCTCGACGACTATGATGTCGCCATGTGGGAGAAGCACGGAGTGTTCGCAATTGACACTGACATAATGCAGGCATTCGACCAGGTCGACGTGCTCAACAAGAGCGCACTGATATACATTGCAGCCAAGAACATGGGCGAAGAACCCGAAGGCATGAGCGACGAGCAGATGGCTGAAATGACAAAGGCGTTCAACCTGCCCAAATAAGTAAAAAAGAATACGCATAATAATAAAGCAATAAAATCTTATCATTCTCAGATAATATTAGTTTAAGAGTCTATTTAGACGCGAAATCTCGACGTTGTGAAACATCGGGATTTCGTTTTTTTATACCTTTCATATTGTAAAAGGTTATATTTTGTAATCATGTGTTTTGTATGCTTGCAATACACCCGTAACGGTGCTACATTTGAATGTATGGTCAGTAGATGAAAATAGCACCACTTCGGGTGACCGTATGGATATAAAAAAACCGTGGGTGTTGCCACCCACGGTTGTATGAATATGGCTTTTCGGGCTTAAAGTGTGATTGTAAAGGTAGAATTAAGTCCGTGCAGCCTGATGTCTTGTCTTGGATTTAAGCAGTTTAACCATTATCTCAGCCGCGTTGTCGGGCGCGTTCTTCTTGCCGAGGCGTTGCCATAAGTCGGCATAGCCGTCGAGCATGGCCGTGCGGTCGGCTCCGTCGGGCAGCAGGCGGTCGAGCCATTGGGTCATGTTGCCTACCGTGAACGTGTCAGCAACAAGCTCGGGCACTACCTCGCGGTCGGCTATAAGGTTGACAAGCGAGATAAAGCGAACCTTCAGCAGGTGCTTGCGCAGGAAGGCTATGACCTTTGGAATCGGTGTCTCGTAGCATACCGCCTGGGGCACGTTGAACAGTGCTGTCTCTAAAGTTGCCGTGCCGCTGGTTACAAGTGCCGCGCGCGAATGGGCGAGCAGGGGATAGGTCTGGTCGTAAACCACGCTGACCTCATGCCCGGCGGTGAACTGCGAATAATACTCGTGCGGTATGCCCGGGGCGCCGGCCAGCACGAGTGTGTACCTGTCGGCATAGCGCGAGGCGGCCTCGAGCATGGCGGGCAGGTTGTCCTTAATCTCCTGTCGGCGGCTGCCTGCAAGCAGGGCTATTATCGGACGGTCGGCAGGCAGCGAGTTAGCGCGGCGGAAGTCGTCCGCCGTTTCTGTATAAGAAGAAAGAAAACTGCTTACCTCGTCGGCAGTAGGGTTGCCTACGTAATGTATCTTGTATCCGTGCTTGACTTCAAAGAACGGCACTTCAAAAGGCAGTATGGAGAAAAGCTGGTCGACGTCGCGCTTTATGTTCTTTATCCTGTATTCTTTCCATGCCCATATTTTGGGCGAGATGTAGTAATAGACAGGTATCTGCGTGTTGGCGTGGACAAACTTGGCTATGTCGAGGTTGAAGCCTGGATAGTCGACGAGAATCACTACATCGGGTTGCCAGCTGACGATGTCGCGCTTGCACAAGGCCATGTTCTTGAATATCGTACGCAGGTGGAGCAGCACCGGCACGAAGCCCATGTATGCCAGTTCACGGTAATGCTTTACGCGCGTTCCGCCTACGGCCGACATCATGTCGCCGCCGAAAAAGCGGAATTCTGCCTCCTTGTCCGCCTTCAACAGCGAGCGCATAAGGTGTGAGGCATGCAGGTCGCCGCTCGCTTCGCCGACTATGAGATAATATTTCATTATACTTTCTTTAATTAGTCTGGGATATGCCCAGTATGCAAAAATAACACTAAAAACGGAGACCGTAAAACAAATAAGCCGTTTTTTGCAAAAGCCGGCCCGGTTGTAGCCCGGCATTCATAAAAAATGCTGTCGGATTCGCACATCCGACAGCATGAAGATTATTCGTGTTTACAAGAATAATTTGTTATTCCCTTTTCATCAAGACCAGCGGATTAACGTACAGTTATCTTCTTTACAATCTGGTTCCCGTCTGCCGAAGTAGCCTTGACTACATACATTTCCGGTTTAATGTCGCTTACTGAAACAGGACGCGAAACGGCGTCGGCAACCTTCATGACGCATGTTCCGTCAACCGAATAGACGGTCAGGCCTGCTTTCTCTGTACCTGTAACATAGATCTGTCCTCCTTCATGGCGCAGGTTCATAGTGCCTTGCAGGGTCTCGCTCACGCCCGTCGTGTTGGCTATGCGGAAGGCTGGGCTAATGGTCTGCTCCTGCATGTTGCCCGAAGCATCAGTCAGGGTTACCTTCAAGTCGTACCATCCGTTGCTGCTCTCACGGTTTACGCTTTCAAGCGAGCCACGATAGAAATAGCCAAAGCCCGGCATGCGGTAAAGTTCAGGTATCTCGTCAACGGCAAGTTCAGTCCAGCTGTCTTGTCCGTAAGGCGAATAAGCTACGGCTACGGTTTGCTCCTTGCAGTCGTACCAGTTAATATTAGTCCCGGGAATTTCATTATATACGAAATCGCCGCCTGCGAATTGTAATATTCCGTCCTTGGGATTTTCGAAGTTGTTTGTTACTATGTCGTCAGTGCTTCTAAATTGTAACATCTGCAAAACGGGTGCCATGGCGTCTTCTTTTTGTTCGTCGTAGATAATGTGGGTGACGTTTTTACCAGCTAATCCATCGACCTCAATATTCGAGTTTGTGAATGTAAGGTCAAATACGCCTTTTTCATGGGAACTTGTTGCCCAATTATATGTAAAGTCACTTACACCATAATAATCATCATTGGAAACCTCGTTGTTGTTAAACTTGACCGTCGTCTGCGTATAATTCTTGTCTGTTTCCCGTTGTTCACCTAACTGCCCAAAGTAAATCGGATAATAATTGAACATAGTGGCACATTAGTGTCCCATTTTAACGGGACACTAATGACATTAAGTTGAAAAACAAAAATCTTTTACATTAATGAAAAACATAGGACTCACCATTGAAGCAAATATACATCAATTAAAGTGAATTCAAATCATGTTAAGATTATTTCTCATATTATCATTGTCATTATTCTTGCAATCGCTTTCAGCTAAAAGCTGGGAACCGGTTTATGCGCCTTTCGACTCGCTTGCCGTCAAGTGCGAACGCGACATGGACAATTTTGCACGTTCTGAAAGATGTAAAGCTTACATAAAGTCCATGTACGCCATAGCAAGGGAGCACAGGAAAAAGCGTGTATTGATGTGGCGCGCAATGTATTGGGACGCATTCTGGATGTGGAAATATTCACAACAAAATTCGGCTGAATCGTTAGCCCGAAAAGCGATAACGCTTGTAGACACCATTCGTTACGAGTATGACTATCGCCGGCTGGAAAGGCTTATCATAAACTGTACGGCAGGCAACATGACGTATTTTGAGGCGTATAAGGCTTATCACAAACAATTGTGTTATTTGGAAAAGGTGGACGACACGATAAACATAGCAAATACATGTGTCACTATCGGAACGATTTTTCAGCAGTTGGGCGAACATAATAAGGCATACGATTATCTGCATAGGGCTGACAGCTTGTATAATCTGTGCGGAAAAAAAGACTATCGTATAAAAAACCGCCTGAACCTTGCAGATATTCTCAATACAAGAGGGCAGAACAAGGAGGCGATAGCATTGCTCAAAGACGTGATGAAACAGCCTGAAGCCAAACAAGACACAGCTTTTATGTTGGAGGCGTATTCGTCTCTTGTGAGTTTTACCAAAAACATAAAGTTGAAAGAAGTGTATTCTCATACGGCATACCAGTTGGCAATGAAATACCGCCGGAGAAGCGCTCTTGTTCAAGCATGCATAAATATGGGCTCTTCTTTTGCAGATAGAAGAATGGCTGACAGTGCCATTTATTATTATAGAAAAGCATGGAAATATTTGGGCAAGCATAATAACCACAGAGTAATAATACCAATATTTAACGGTTTGGCCAATTCGTTTAGCATAATTGAGCAGTGGGATTCTGCATACATTTATCTTAAGTCTGCAAGAATGCATGAAGACTCGCTTCAATTGGAAAACAATTTGTCGGAAGTCTACCGTCAGGAAAGCCGTGCTGCAATAGACAATTACGAAGCCACTTTGGCACGGCAGCAGGCTGAAGCCAGGTTGCACGGGATAGTGCTGATTCTGATTCTTGCCGTTGTTGTGTTGGTCTGCGGATTTGCATGTTACGGATTCTGATCGCAACGCCGTAAAGCGCTGGCAAAGAAGCGGATACAGGAATTGGAGAATAAGGAATTAGCCACGCGGTTGAAGAATGAAGAACTGCAGTTCGAGTTGGAAATGGACTCGAAAAACCGGGAGTTGGTTTCAAATTCGTTGATGCTGATAGAGAAAAACCAGATGCTGGACGAATTGCTGCAGCGCATTGACAACGGCGGCGATGCCGGACAAATAGCCAAGCGAACCGTAATGGAACTTAAGAACCAAATACGCGCACATGTAAACGAGGAAGACGAATGGCGGAATTTCCGTACCCACTTTGAACAAGTGCATCCAGGATTCTTCAAAAGGTTGAAGGACTTGTATCCCAACCTGACAGAATATGAGCTGCGTTTGTGCGCCTACATACGTACGGGCATGTATGGTAAACAGATTGCTATGATGCTGTCTGTGCAGCCTGAAAGTATCAAGAAGTCGCGTACAAGGCTACGCAAGAAGTTGCAGCTGAGGCCGGAAGACTCCCTTGAAGACTTTTTGAGGAATATGAAGCCTCTGTCGTAAACATGTATGGCCGCCGCCGGCAATACGCGTGTGTTCGGCAAAACGGCGACCGCCATACATGTTTTTACTTGACATAGCCAACCGCTAATGTCAAAATGTATTTATGAAAATAGTTTCGCTTCTTTCTAAAGAACTATTTTCTCAAAACCTTTCATGCGCTCCATCGTCGTATAATCCGTAACGTCGATGGTGGTCGGCGTGATTGCAACGTATCCGTGGCGCAAAGCCCAGTTGTCCGTGTCTTCGGCGTCAGGTTCGTCGTTGGTGTATTCACCGACAAGCCAGAAGTAGTCGTAACCCCGCGGATGATGTGCGCGAACGACTTCATTGCCCCATGTTCCGTGAGCCATTCGACATACCTTTATGCCGTAGAACTCATTTGCTAAGGGAAAATTGACGTTAAGGCATACGCCTTTAGGCAGTCCGTCGCGTAAAACTCCTGATACAATGCTTCTTACACATTTCCGCAACGGTTCGAAATCGGCATCGTCACGGTAGTCGCAAAGCGAGAACGCCACAGATGGAATATATTTCATGCACCCTTCGCGCACTACTCCCATTGTGCCTGAATAGTGTGAGTTGACAGAGGCGTTGTCGCCGTGGTTTATACCTCCTATCACGATGTCGGGACGTCTTTGCGGACAAAGTTCGCTTAATGCAAGTTTAACGCAGTCGACGGGTGTGCCGTTGCACGACCACATCTCCATCCCCTCGTGTTTGCGGCGCAGTTTCAGACGCAGCGGAGTAGTGGCGGAAAAAGCCGTTGCGAACCCCGACCGGGCGGATTCAGGAGCACATACGAGTATGTCGCCCATGTCGGAAAGCATGTCGATTAACGAGTTGATACCTTTGGCGTGATAGCCGTCGTCGTTGGAAATAAGTATTAACGGTCTCATCATTTTCATTAAAAATCATTTTCTTTCGCCTACAAAAGTACGAAAAAAGGTTTAATTCAACTGTATCTCGCATAAAATATGTATTTTTGCAAAATAATTTTTAGAGGACAAGCAGGCAAGGCACAGGCAAGAGGATTGTTTTGTAATACGGATAGTGCCAATCTTCTTGTTGCTCGTCTGTTCGTAACTTGTCAATTATATTGAAGATGGGAAAAATTATCGCATTAGCAAACCAAAAGGGTGGTGTGGGTAAAACCACGACCACTATCAACTTGGCGGCCTCGCTCGCCACATTAGAGAAAAAGGTTCTGGTAATCGATGCCGACCCGCAGGCCAATGCCTCGAGCGGCCTTGGTGTCAACACGAAAGACATAGACTGTACTTTATACGAATGCATCATCGACAATGCCGACGTGCGCGACGCAGTCTACACGACCGACATTGACGGGCTTGACATAATACCAAGCCACATAGACCTCGTTGGTGCGGAGATTGAGATGCTCAACATCGAGCACAGGGAACAGGTAATAAAGAACCTGCTTGTTCCGATAAAAGACGATTACGACTATATATTGATAGACTGCTCTCCGTCGCTCGGACTGATAACGGTCAACGCTCTGACGGCGGCAAACTCGGTCATCATACCCGTACAATGCGAGTATTTTGCGCTTGAGGGTATCAGCAAGTTGCTGAATACCATCAAGATAATTAAGAGCAAGCTAAACCCGAAACTTGAGATTGAGGGCTTCCTGCTCACAATGTATGACAGCCGTCTTAAACTGGCTAACCAGATATACGACGAGGTGAAACGCCACTTCCAGGAGCTTGTGTTCAAGACCGTAATACAACGTAACGTAAAACTGAGCGAGTCGCCGAGCCACGGTCTGCCCGTAATTTTATACGACGCCGACTCGACAGGAAGCAAAAACCACCTGGCTTTGGCTAAGGAGATAATTAACAAGAACTGATTGTCTTAACCGAATAAAACTTTTCGATTAAATAAAAACGAAATGGCAGTAAAGAAAAGATACGGCAACGCCTTGGGACGCGGTCTCGATGCTCTGATATCAACAGACGAGGTGCGCCCGCAGGGCAGTTCGACGATAAACGAGATACCTATCGAGCAGATTGAGGCTAATCCGAACCAGCCTCGAAGGGAATTCGACCCGACTGCTCTTCAGGAACTTGCCAACAGCATACGCGAAATAGGAATAATACAGCCGATAACACTTCGCCAGATTGAAGTCAACAGATTTCAGATTATAGCCGGCGAGCGCAGGTGGCGGGCATCGCAGATGGCGGGCTTGAGGGCAATACCTGCTTATATCAGAACTATAAACGACGAGAACATAATGGAAATGGCTCTCGTCGAGAACATACAGCGTGAAGACCTTAACGCCATAGAGATAGCTTTGGCATACGAACATCTGATGTCGAGCACGGGCATGACGCAGGAAAAAGTGTCGGAGCGTGTGGGCAAGAGCCGTACGGCCATTGCCAATTATCTTCGCCTGCTGAAGTTGCCTGCCCAGGTGCAGATGGCTCTTCAGAACAAAGAAATCGACATGGGACATGCGCGTGCGCTGCTTGCGGTCGACAGTCCGTCGTTGCAGGTCAAGCTGTTCAAGGAAATACAGAAGAACGGATATTCGGTTCGTAAGGTTGAGGAAATGGTGCAGAAGCTGAAGAACGGCGAGGACATCGTTAGCGGCAAGAAGAAGATTGCGTCGAAGCAGCAAATGCCTGAAGAGTTTACCGCCTTGAGACAGAGACTCTCCGACTTCTTCAATACTCCGGTGCAAATGTCGTTGTCGGCAGCAGGCAAGGGCAAAATCAGCATCCCATTCTCAAATGAGAAGGAACTGGAGCAGATAATCAACATGTTCGACAAACTGAAAGACCAGCAATAAGGTTGTGAATAGGATAAAGGGACTTTTTTCCAAAGTGCCAATGTGCATTCTCTTTTGCATGTTCATTGCCGTCATAATGCCTTCAAACGGGCAGGCTTATACCTGTATGCCGGTCTGTGCCGTTGAAGACTCGTTGGTGGTGGAAGCCGACAGCAGCGGTGTGCTCGCCAACCTGAACGATTCGATTGATAAAATCGTTACGGCCGTCGATTCGGCCAATCTCGACCGTACGGGCTCGAACGACTCGTTGCTGAAAACAAAAAAGGAGAAGCGTGACTGGGCGACGTGGCGGCCTGATGCAAAACGGGCGATGTGGCTGGCCATTGTCATTCCGGGAGCAGGACAGATATACAACCGCAAGTTCTGGAAACTGCCGATAGTTTACGGAGGTTTTTTGGGGTGTCTTTATGCAATAAGATGGAACAACCAAATGCTAAAGGATTACTCACAGGCCTATATGGACATAATGGATGATGACCCTAACACGCAGAGCTACAACCAGTTCCTGCATTTAGGCAATGCCATAACGCCGGAGAATAAAGAACGCTACCAAGACCTTTTCAGGCGGCGTAAGGACTTTTACCGCAGGTATCGCGACTTGAGCATATTTTGTTTGATAGGTGTTTACGCTCTGTCTGTAATAGATGCTTATGTTGATGCATCGTTGTCCGAATTTGACATATCAAACGATTTGAGCCTGAGAGTACAACCGGCAGTGATTAATAACGGAATGTCGTCTAATCCGTTGAATTCATCGTCGTTTGGAGTCCAGTGCTTGCTAAATTTCTGATATAAAACACCTTAAGATAGAAACAGAAGATATTATACATATTATATTTTATGAAGAAAAGACTTTTTATTGCAATTGCCGCAATGATTCTCGGCGGAAACTGCGTGATGCAGGCGCAAAACGAGAAGGAGGAAATCATTGTGACCGATAATGACGGGAAGGAAGAAGCTATTGACGTGCCCGAGGCCATGAACTTCGAGGTTGACAGCTTGCTGAATTTATATTATTCAAAAACTTATCTACAGCCAGACAATGATTGTAACCTGAAAGACGAAAACGTAACTTATCCTAAGGATGTTTACATAGAAAGGCTTAAGCGCCTGCCTAATGTGATGGAAATGCCTTACAACGACATTGTCCAGAAATTTATTGACAGGTATACCGGGCGCTTACGCCATTCGGTCAGTTACATGCTCGGCGCGTCTAATTTTTACACGCCGATATTCGAAGAGGCTCTTGAAGCTTACGGCCTTCCGCTCGAACTTAAATATTTGCCGGTTATCGAGTCTGCACTTAATCCGCAGGCAACGTCGCGTGTTGGAGCTGCGGGACTGTGGCAGTTCATGGTAGCGACAGGGAAGCAGTACGGCCTTGAGGTTAACTCGCTTGTGGATGAGCGCCGCGATCCTGTAAAGTCGTCGTATGCAGCGGCACAGTACTTGAGGGATCTTTATAAGATATTCGGCGACTGGAGCCTTGTGATAGCCGCTTACAACTGTGGCCCGGAGAATATCAACAAGGCCATTCACCGTGCAAACGGCGAGGCCGACTATTGGAAGATATATCCCTACCTGCCACGTGAGACGAGAGGTTACGTGCCGGCGTTCATTGCAGCTAATTATGTGATGAACTATTATTGCGAACACAACATCTGTCCTATGAGGACCCAGTTGCCTGCCAAGACCGATACTATAATTGTAAGCAGGGATGTACACCTGAAGCAAATTGCCGAAGTTTGCGGTGTCGACATAGACGAGCTGCGTTCTTTAAATCCGCAATACAGGCGCGATATCGTAAACGGAAGCAATAAGCCTTCTGTAATACGCATGCCGGCCACAATGACAAACACGTTCATTGCCAACGAAGACTCGATTTACAATTACCAGGCCGAGACTCTGTTTACAAGGCGCTCGCTGGTTGAGGTTGACAATTCTTCAAAAGTCAGCAGTTCAAGTAAAAGTTCTTCAAGTAAAAAAAGCTCGTCGCGCAAAAAAAGGACGAGACGCACGAGGTCTAAGAGTGTGACCATCAGGAAGGGTGACACGCTCTCTGAAATAGCTGAAAGGAATAATACCACAGTGTCGAAGCTAAGAAGACTTAACAATATAAAAGGCAACAATATACGTGCCGGAAAGAAAATCAGGGTAAGGTGACGCTTTGCGCCTTACCTTTTACCTTAATCATTATAATACAAATAAAGACACGGTTATGGACGAGCAAAACAATATTGATAAAACAAGGGAAGAAGCCGAGGAGAAACTGGTTAATGACGCGTTCCAGCATTTGCTGGACAGCTATTTGTCGACGCGCCACCGTAAGAAGGTCGATTTGATAACCAAGGCTTTTCATTTTGCCAAGCAGGCGCATAAGGGTGTCCGCCGCCTTTCTGGCGAACCATACATAATGCACCCTATTGCCGTAGCCCAGATTGCATGTTCTGAGATGGGACTCGGTTCGACAAGTATTAGTGCGGCACTGCTTCACGATGTTGTCGAGGATACCGACTATACGGTTGAAGACATTGCGAATATTTTCGGCCACAAGATAGCACAGATTGTTGACGGACTGACAAAGATTTCGGGTGGAATATTCGGCGAGCAGGCATCAGCGCAGGCAGAGAATTTCAAGAAATTGCTTCTTACGATGAGCGATGACATTAGGGTTATCCTTATCAAGATATGCGACCGCCTGCACAACATGCGCACACTGGAAAGCCAGCCTGCCAACAAACAGTATAAGATTGCCGGCGAGACTCTATATATTTATGCTCCTCTTGCCAACAGGCTTGGCCTTAATAAGATCAAGACCGAGCTTGAGAATCTCAGCTTCAAGTTCGAGCATCCCGAGGAATACAAGAGCATACAGGAGCAGCTTGCAGACACACAGGCTTCGCGTGAAACCCTTTTTGCCGACTTTACGGCACCCATACGCGAGGCTCTTGATAAAATGGGACTTGAGTATGAAATCAAGGCACGTGTTAAGAGTCCTTATTCCATTTGGAACAAGATGCAGAACAAGCACGTTACCTTTGACCAGATTTATGACATACTTGCCGTCAGGATTATCTTCAAGCCGAAGAAGCGTGAAGAGGAAGTTAACGAATGCTTCAACATTTATGTTGCGATAAGCCAGATATACAAGTCGCATCCCGACCGCCTGCGTGACTGGGTTAACCATCCAAAGGTCAACGGCTACCAGGCTTTACATGTAACGCTTATGAGCAAGCAGGGTCGTTGGATAGAGGTTCAGATACGTTCGGACCGCATGGACGAAGTGGCCGAACAGGGTTTTGCCGCCCATTGGAAGTACAAGGAAGGCGAGGAGATAAACGAGGACGAGGGCGAACTGAACAACTGGTTGCGCACCATCAAGGAAATACTTGACGATCCGCAGCCCGATGCAATGGACTTCCTTGATGCCATAAAGCTGAATCTGTTTGCTTCCGAGATATTCGTCTTTACTCCAAAAGGCGAGATTAAGACAATGCCGGCAGGTTGTACCGCACTTGATTTCGCTTTCCAGATACACACTTTCCTCGGTAGCCATTGTATAGGAGCGAAGGTCAACCACAAGCTTGTACCTTTAAGCCATAGGTTGCAGAGCGGCGACCAGGTCGAGATTCTAACATCTAACTCCCAGCATGTGCAGCCCTCATGGATTAATTTTGCCTCGACGGCCAAGGCTAAAGCGAAAATACAGGCCATATTGCGGCGCGAGGCCAAGGAGACCCAGAAGAAGGGTGAGGAGATACTTGCGGCTTTCCTTAAGAAATATTCGCTGGAGCCTAATTCGTCGATAATCGATAAGCTTTGCGATTTCCACGAGGTGCAGAAGCCCGAGACCTTGTTCAAGAACCTTGGTGACAAAACCATAATCCTCGGCGACAAGGATATTGACGAGATTACCGGCAAGAAGAAGCAGAACAAGGCGGCTGCCTGGCGCAAGTTCGTCCCGTTTGTTGGCAAGGACAGGAAAAAGGGTCATGAGCAGAAGAAGCCTGACTATTATATAGTAAAGGAAGGTTTCAACAGGAAGAAGCCCATTTACATCACAGACGAGAATATCAGCCAGTTTATTTTCCCGAGATGCTGCCACCCCATACCCGGCGACGACGCACTCGGTTTCATCGACGGCAAGAACCATATCGAGATACACAAACGCACATGCCCCGTGGCTGCGAAGTTGAAGGCCGGATTCGGCAACCGCATACTCGACGCCAAGTGGGATATGCACAGGCGGCTGTTCTTTGACGCGACCATCGAGATAAAGGGTACTGACCGCATAGGAATACTTAACGAGGTTACGCAAGTCCTCTCTGAGGAATTGAACGTCAACATACATAAGATTGTCGTTTCATGCGAGGAAGGAATATTCGACGGAACGCTTGAACTGCGCATCCACGACCGCGACGATGTTAAGAACATTATGGGCAAACTGAAGAATATCGAGGGCCTGCAAGAGATTATACAGGTTGTCTGATTTTACAAGGATACATAAGAGTAATAAGATATTAAGATTAACATGAAGAAGATTTTTATCACGATTCTGGTTGCCGTATGCGCCATTGCGGCCTCAAAGGCGGCAAATCCTTACGATAATCCCGATACGCTCGTGGTGTCAAGGGACGGCACGGGACAGTTCCGCACCATAGGCGAAGCCGTTGAGGTGTGCCGTGCCTTTATGGAGTACCACAAGGTTATATACGTTAAGAACGGTGTTTACAAGGAAAAGATTGTCATACCGTCGTGGCTTACTAACATCGAGATTTGCGGCGAGAGCGTGGAGAATACCATAATAACATACGACGACCACGCCAACATCCGCCTTGTCGGGACCAACCAGCCCATGGGCACTTTCCGCACGTACACGGTGAAGGTTGAGGGTACAGACATAACCTTCAAGAACATTACGATAGAGAACAATGCCGCACGCCTTGGCCAGGCGGTGGCACTGCACACCGAGGGCGACCGCCTCGTGTTCGTGAATTGCCGCCTGCTGGGTAACCAGGACACCATCTATACGGGCACTCCCGGCACGCGTGTTTATTTCAAGGACTGTTATATAGAAGGTACAACCGACTTTATCTTCGGCCCTTCGACTGCATGGTTCGAGAACTGCACCATCCACAGCAAGCAGGATTCGTACGTTACGGCGGCTTCTACGCCGAAGGATGTTGCCTATGGCTACGTGTTCAATAACTGCCGCCTGACGGCTGCCGAAGGTGTAACTAAAGTTTACCTCGGCCGTCCATGGCGTCCGTATGCTTACACACTGTTCATGAACTGTGAACTCGGCGCGCATATCGTGCCTGCCGGATGGCACAACTGGGGCAAGACGTCAAACGAGCAGACAGCACGCTATCTTGAGTATAATAATAAGGGAGCAGGCGCCAATACAGCCAAAAGGGCCGCGTGGAGCAAGCAGCTCACAAAGAAAGAGGCTGCACAGGTTACGCTTGAAAACGTTTTCAAGACATCTTCAAACTGGATTCCTGCAGTTAATTAGATTCTTATACTTAATATGATGAGCAGACTTAAAACATAATTGTTTTAAGTCTGTTTTTATTTATTCTAATTAAATAAGTTTAATCATTCATTATATATATTCTTTTATAAGAGTTAATATTAGCCAAAACGAATAGTTTTTATATAGAATAAATGATTGCAAGATATTTAAAGTGTTGATAATGATTTTGATTGTTTGATGTAAAAATTATAATAATATCAATCCTCTTTTTATGATTATAAAGATAATTCTTGTATTTTATAAAATTGTGTAATCTAAGTCAATACCATTCTTGATTACGGTTTCCATCTCTTCTTGATCAACATTAAAGTATTTGCAAGTTTTAGCACGGGCAGTGTCAAATTTATCTATTTTTGATATTTGTAATTTCTTATACATACGACATATTTTACCAATTCCATTATAACAATCAACGTAATTCTTACATAAAATGCAGTTGGGTATCTTGTATTTTTGAAAGGCAGAGTCAACTAGCAAGTGCAACATTACGGAAA
>HF986746.1 GCA_000433175.1 Prevotella sp. CAG:1058 | reverse complement strand
TACATATACAACAGTTATAAAGCGGACACAAAAAGACTTAATTAAAGAAAATAAAAAACTTTGTGGTATGGAAACAGTTAATACGAAGCCTGCATCGGTGTCTTCATTCCGCAACATAAAAACGACGGACGTTTGCTGCTGAGAATCTTCCGAAACTTCGTCGTTACGCCTGAAAAAAGGTACCTTATAACTCTTGTGCTACGGTCATGAGAGGAATATGGAGAATGCGCCTGCGGCACCGCCACAAACATACCATCCTGCAAAGTCTCAGCTTCATACCTGCACATGCAACAAATGCCCACAACACCGCAAGCTGCGCAATGCGCCGGCATTCCGGCACACGGCAACCGCGACAAGCTGAACAGTGTTGACTTCCAATGGTTCATAGTCCGTTCGCTTCCCCACCAGGAGAAGAAGCTCGCCGCCCTGTTGGCAGAGCACCGCGACGAACTTAAGAACATACTCGAAGTCTACTGTCCCACGCATACCACGGTCAACGTCAGCATGAAAGGGCGTGACGTGCAGGCGCCCCTGTTCGCCGGTTATGTGTTCGTGCTGTCTACGCAACGTACTGTTGCCGATTTCATGAGCCGCTATTATCCCGAAGGCACCATCCTGTATGACAGCCGCAAGCGCGACGGGCACAAGCCCGGATTCCTGACTGTCCCCGACGGGCAGATGCGTTTTTTCAGGGACTTCAACGAGAACTACGCCGACAAGGTCGTGATACTCGAAAAGCCATATACCGACTACGCCTTCAACCCCAAGACCAACGAGCCTAACGAGACCGTCAAGGTAATCGACGGGCCGCTTGCCGGGCGCGAGGGCTACATAGCCCGCTTCAGGAGGGACAAGCGCCTCGTGTTCAACATGAAGGCACTCGATTCAGACAAGTATTACGCAGTGTCAGTACCCAACGTCTGGGACTTCCACGTTGTCCGCCTCCACAACGCCGTGTGCGACCGCCAGACCATAGGCACCATGAAGGAGCGCGCCGTCGACCTGCTCATAGGCATGCTCCAGGCATGCGGCTACGGAGACAACACCCTTCCCGTGCTTTACGGTATTGTTGACACGCTTGCCCTCAAGCCGTCGCTTGTCAGCCTGTGCAATACGCTCTACGGGCAGGGACACAAGGAGCTGGGCAAA
This sequence comes from Prevotella sp. CAG:1058, assembly GCA_000433175.1. Lineage (GTDB taxonomy): Bacteria > Bacteroidota > Bacteroidia > Bacteroidales > Bacteroidaceae > Prevotella. The sequence continues at coordinate 3,017 of HF986746.1, read as the reverse complement.
AAGATAGCCGGGCTCGGCACAAGCGATGCGGAACTGTTAATCAACCTTGTGCGCTACGAGCGAGACAACCCAGGCTACGTAAGGGCAAACTGGCAGAAGCTGGTAATCCGTCCCTTCCTTACCCCTACGCCCGGCGTCGGATTTGAAGACGGGCGTGACGAAGCCGAACTCGCACATCAGTCGTTCACTGAAATAATAAGAAAGGTAAGCATCACCGAGCAGACCTATTATCCCGACAGGCAGGAAGACCGGCAGGCCGCCACTGAATACTACGCCCACGTAGGCATAATGCCCGTAAGTGGCGGCGGCAGCATCGTGTTCGCCAACTGGGACACCTTCCTTGACGAGTATTTCCAGACCGCGGGTAAGGCAAACGAGAGGCTTGTCGGCGGAACTGTAAGGTCTACGGCTGACGGGGGCAACGGCGTCAAGGAGAAACTGATAGAGTCGTTCAGGAACTTTGCCCCCACCTTGTATAAGGTTCTTGCCGGCGAAAGTTCGGAGGTCAGGGCGGTACGCGGCCTCGATACCGGCACCGGCAGCATCAACGTGCTTGCCGTTACGGCAAACGACGGGTCGGCGGCGTCTACCGGCAAGGCTGTAGACACGCTGCTTGAAACATGCGTCGGCATCTGCAAGGAGATTAATTCGAGCATACATCTTGCCGCCTGGCGGAGATACCTCCGCACGGTGTGGCTGCATAAATGAATACCTGAAGTCCGGCTTGGTGATAATGTACAATCCATGCCGCGGTGAAGAAAACGTAAAATAGAGGAAAGTTGATAAACGAACAGACAAATACACGAACGGTAACCGTAGCGTACAGTCGCAGACAGGGTGTTGGTTTCATAGCATACGCCAGGTCGTGCGTAAGGAAGATGCAGGACGAAGGCAGGTACGACGCCGCCCATAAGCTTGACTCTTACATCGGCAGGTTCACCGCGTACCTCGGCAGGAACGAGATAGCCTTCAAGGATTTCGACTCCCGGCTGATTAGGAACTACCACAGGTGGCTTCAGGACAAGGCGCTTGGCCGTAACAGCATCTCGCTCTACATACGCAACCTCAAGCGTGTCTACCGCATGGCGATCGACGACGGTACGGCAAAGGACAACCACCCCTTTGAAGGCGTCGACGTGAGCTACCATGTAAAGAAAGAGAAGAACGGCCTTACGCTCGACGAGGTGAGGCGGCTTAAGGAGCTCGACCTTGACGGCAGGAGCAAGGCGGTCAACTTCGCCCGCGACATGTTCCTTTTCTCCGTTTACGCAAAGGGCATGACCGCCGACGACATGTTCCACCTTACCCGCGACAACATAAGCGGCGGCATCCTTGTCTACACGTCCAAGATTACAGGCAGCCGTGAGACAATAGTTTGGGAACAGCTCCTCCGGGATATAGCAGACAAGTACGCCCTTCCGGGCACCCCGTTCCTCTTCCCCGTAATCACCTCGGCCGACCCGCGTGAACAGTGGCGCCAGTATTGCGGAGCCCTCCACAACATCAACCGCAACCTGAAGACCGTTGCCCGTCTGCTCGGACTCTCCTTTCCGCTTAACATGATGGTGGCACATCATACGTGGAATAGCATGACAAAGGGACTGACAATAGGCAACCTTCTGTGATGCGGTGTGTAAAACGCCACAGGCCGTGATCTTCTCATGTATTCCCCCATGTTTGCATTTTGCTGCGTCAGCATGCCGTCCGCAACGGTTCTCTGAAATAACTGTCTGTATTAGCTTATTCATATCAGCGTCGGTTTGATGTAGGTTAAGGGTATTTGCAAGACAGTGCAAATGTACAACGCAAACAGCCGTAAAAGTTAATTCTGTCCCAAACGGGACAAAAATTTATAAAAACAATAAAAACAAAGAAATGGAAGAATTTAAAGATGCCGAGAAAAAGGCACGTCTGTTGACCCGAAGGTTGATAGACAAGTTGGTAAAGTCGACCGCTTCAGGCAGCCGTATGCTTGAAAGCGAGTTGCACATCCGTCACGGATTCATAAAGGCGGTCTAAGAGAACCGCCTCGGTAGCGGCGAAGGCCTCACCTGCGTCCAGCTTCTGGCCGCCAACATGTTGATAGAACGCGGATACCTCCGCCGCATAGCGATGTACCGCGCAATCAGGTCGCCGCAGGCCGATACCGAAACCCGCCTGCTTGACGAATGGCGTAAGGAGTTCATCCACCTCCTGATCCAACCCCCGGCATCATGACCATAGCCCCATCCGGGGCTATTCCCCAAACTTCCACTCAAAACCAATCCCTTCCGCAATACGCTCATCACAACCAGTGAACAGCTTAACCGGTGAATACGTTTAACAGGTGAAAATGCTAAACGGTGAAAATGCTAAACAAGTGAACACGATAACAAGAGAATTAGTTTAACAAGTCAATTGAATTGACTGACGTCGAACGTTGTTTCTTCACTCTTCACTCTTCGTTCTTCACTTAAATATGCTCTTCGTTCTTCACTTAATAGTGTCAATTGGATTCTTCACTCTTCACTCTTCGTTCTTCACTTAAATATGCTCTTCACTTTTAATTTTTCACTTTCCTGAGTGAATGTGCTAAACAAGTGAACACGATGACAAGAGAATTAGTTTAACAAGTCATTTGGATTTTTCACTCTTCGTTCTTCACTCTTCACTTAAATATGCTCTTCGTTCTTCACTTAATAGTGTCATTTGGATTTTTCACTCTTCACTCTTCGTTCTTCACTTAACAAGTGACAGGTATGACAGGTAGTTTTATAAACTTCTTACGCGCGCGCAGGAGAGTAATATTATTTAACTAAAATTTAAGTTAACTCAAGTGTTAAAAGCGTATTTGCATAAAAAGTTACGAAACATGCTGATTACCCTGTCACCCTTGTCACCAATGATAAGATGAAGTAATGGAGTATGGACGTACGAAGAAATACATAAACGCCTTATTTATAACTGTTTATGGTAAATTTTCGCTTAATGCTGAATAATCAGGACAGTACATGTAAGTAAGCACTATTACGGGTGAA
>HF986745.1:16751-20879 GCA_000433175.1 Prevotella sp. CAG:1058 | reverse complement strand
TGCAAATTCAGCTTCATAAAGATTGGCACCTATACTGGTGCCGCAACGCAGCAGCTGGTCGGCAAGCGAGTATTCACGTTTGGTTTCCCTTATGAACCTGCTGCACTTAACAATGCGTATGGCGAACTTTTCCGCCTTTTCTTTCACAATGTTATTGCCGTCAGCCATAATCAACTTTGTTTAATTATTACTCCATTTCAGCGGGTTTTAGTCGATATGATTACCGCCAGCCATAAATAGCGCTGTTTAATTTTTACTTTTTAATTTTTAATTATTTTCCGCCGGCTTGCCGGCAGGAAATCTACAGCCACTTCTTGTAGCAGCGTCTTCTCTTGTGCAGTATTGTCTCGAGGTATTGCCACTGGCTCTGCACATTCTCGTTCGTTTCCATTTCAACCTGGCTCTCGCCCCACTTGAATCCGTATGCCTGGTAGCGCGGAATGAGGTCGTAGAACATAAGTGCGTTGGCTCCCTTCATGCGGTATTCGGGCAGAACTCCGAGCAGGAGCAGGTCAACGCCTTCGGTCTTGTGGGCCTTGAGGGCGCGCAACACGTGCCACCAACCGAACGGGAAGAGCCTTCCGCGGCGGCATTTCTGCAGCGCGCGTGCCAGCGACGGTATGGTGATGCCAACGGCAACGGGCTTCTTCTCGGCGTTCCAGTCCTCCACTACGGTGATAAGGCTGAGGTCGGCCATGGGGAAATACATCTTTATGTATTGGTCTATCTGCTTCTCGGAGAGTTCCGAATAGCCGTAAAGGTCTTTGAAGCATGTATTGATAAGGTCGAACATCTTCTTGCCGTAGCCGCCCTCGAACACGTCTTTCTTGGTCAGCTTGCGCACGTGCAGGTTGTAGCGCTTCTGTATCATCTCGGCTATCTTGGTGTATTTCTCCGGCACTTCGTCGGGCACCATGAGCTTGAACTCCACGTAGTCGTTGTCCTTCTCGAATCCGCCCAGCTTCTCCATGTGTTCGGGATAGTACGGATAGTTGTATATCGTGGCCATCGTGCCGAGCTGGTCGAATCCCATTGTGAGCATTCCTTCAGGGTCGAGGTCGGTGAATCCGAGCGGCCCTATCATCTCGTCCATTCCCTTCGACTTGCCGTAATCCTCGACGGCATTGAACAAAGCGCGCGACACCTCGATGTCGTCGACGAAGTCTATCCAGCCGAAGCGCACGCACTTGCGGCCCCAGCGCTTGTTCGCGCGGTGGTTTATGATTGCCGCAACGCGTCCCGCCATGCGTCCGTCTTCATAGAAAGCCATGAAATATTCTGCCTCACTGAACTCGAAGGCGGCGTTCTTTGTTTTGTCGAGGGTGTTCATCTCGTCGCTGAACAGGTTTGGAACGTCCTGCTCGCAGCCTTCGTACAGGTCATAATGAAAGTCTACGAAGCGCTCAAGATCTTTCTTGCTGCTTACTTTCTTTATTGTTACAGATGACATTTCCTGATATTTTGAGATGTTGTTTTAAACATGCAAAATTAACATTTTTGCAGCTAATATGGAAATAAAATCTCATTTTTAGTATAAAAGATGACAGCGCAACGCGCTGCGATGCCTTATTCTGACAGTTTCTCAAACTGTTTAAGTACGTCGCAGCGCGTTGTGTACCGGTCGATATTCTGCGGATGTTCGTGTGCGAAGCGGCTCAGTGCTGCCAGTGCTTTGTATTGCGCTGAGGCAGTGTGAGGAATTATTACGAGGTTGTATTCGCTGTCGTAAGTAACCTCATACCACGGTTCTATGTCGATGAAAGCCAGCGCGTAGAGCGATTTGTACTGTGTGTTCAGATTGGCGGAGCGGCTGCTCTGTCTGAGATAGTCAATCGCTTTGGCAGCGAAGTCAAGTTCACCGGCGCGTGCGCTGTCGTTCACACTGTGCGAGTAATGTGTCAGGAACCAGCAGTCGCCGTAGCACGATGCCTGATAATAGCGTACCGCAAGCTCGTAAGCCTGTGCTTCTTTCTGCTCTCCGGCAGTCGCGAGGTTATAGCTTGACTGCATCTGAATCATCTCCTTGCAGTACTTCAGTTTCAGGTTTTCCTTAGGTTCGCCCTTGTCAGGGCCGTCTGTCTCATACGTGTTGGGCAGCTGTCTGTTGAACCAGCGGGCTTCAGTGTAATTTCTGTTGGCCATGTACCAGCTTATGTTCTGGCGTGAGATGAAGTCAAGACTTACACGCTCAAGATAAGGCACGGCCTCGGCGAAGCGTCCTTCGGCCATGTATCGTGTGCCGATAAGGTCGTTGTAATAGTCCTTGTTGGCGTAAACCTGCTGCGCTACGTAGTGCTCGAACAGGTCGCTCTTTGCCGATGTAAGGAATGAGTAGTATGCGGCCAAAGTGTCGGCAGACGTCTGCGACAGTGCTGCGAAGTATTCGTTACCCCATGAATAGTCGCGGTTCCACGGCCAGTCGCCGCCCCATTTGAAGTCCTTGTCGGCTGTATGGTCGCCCGAAGTCTCAAAGCTGAAGCCGTTTTCGGTAGCCATGCCAATGAGCGCGAGCGCCATTTCGGGGCGTCCTGCGGCTATGTAGCGCGGTGCCAGCACGTTGTAGGCAATGCGCTCCTTGACGTCAGTGTAGTGGTTTGCGTATTCGCCTGAGCGTCCGCGCTCCTCCTCAATCTTGCTGTCGAGCCAGCGGAACTCGTCAGTAAGCCATGCCGTAGAGCTGCCTTCGAGCTTCATCGTGGTGGCCTTTGCCAGCATACGTATGCAGCGCGCGTTGTCTTTCATACGCTGACTGCCGTCCATCTTGACAGCCTGTGCGGCTCTGCGGTAAGCCTCGTCATAGTTGCCCATAAGATATTCTATCATGGCTGTCGCGCTCTGCCACAGGCAAGGCGACTGTGTGCGCTTCTCTTTTATAACCTCATCGGCGAAATTCAGAAATTCGTTTGCCTCGCTGTCGGCCACTTTGCGTATGTCAGTTCCGCCCGTGTGCAGTCTGAACGGACTGTCGTCGCGCGTGTCAAGAGTCTCCTGAAGATTGTTCACAAGGTCCTGAACAAGGTATAGCAGGGTGGGCGAGTCGGGATTTTCGGAGTAGACTTTGCGTATTCCGGCCATGTTGCGGTACTTACGCATACACCATTTTATGCTCTGCATGTCGCCCTGTTCGGCGTAGATGTCGCACGCCTGGCGGCGCAGTCCGCTGTTGAGCAGTGCGCGTGCGTAGATGTTACGGCACATCTCGCGCCACACTCCGTCGGGCTGCTTGCTTGCCGTAGCCGTCCAGTAGAGCATATTTGCCTTGTCGCGGCCCAGCAGCATGTTGGCTCTCATGGTCATCAGTGCGTATTGTTTGTCCATACGTCCGCCCTTGTACTCCTCGCAGGCGTCGAGCAGAGCGTGCAGAGTGCTGTCGCGCGAGGCAAGCTCCTGTTTCGTAGGATAGTTCCATGTGTCCATGCTTATATTCTCGCTTACGTCGAGATAAGCGTCGAGCAGACTCATGTAGCGTAGCATCTGGCGGTCGCCGTTGCGGCGTGCAATGCTGTCGAGCCGCTCACGGTTGTATTTATAATAGCTCTCGTCTGTGCTTTCAGGCTCGCCGCCGTAGCGTTTCCACCAGTCGTTCATATCCTCGCGGAACGGTGATGTGAGAGCCTCTCGGCGGAACACGCTGAACATATATGAGTTGTGCGACGGCAGTTCGGGCATGCAGGCCATTGCTCCTGCCGCGGCTGTCAGACTAAATATCGCTGTAATTAAATATCTTCTCATAGTCATCGGGTTTAAATCGTGTTATGTTCTGATTATTCAGGTCAAACAGTATCATCTCTCTGTTGGCCTGTATGCGCCGGCTGCTTATTGATTTTGCGGCGTCGGTTATGTCGCCGAGCGTAGGTGCGCGTATCACGATTGAGTCGCCCTGGAGTACGGGCAGGTCGTCGTCGCGGTGCATTATGCCGACATATCTGCCGCCACGGAAGAGTATGCGCCACGAGTAAATAGGGTAGGCTGCCGAAAGCGGAAGCTCATAGTCGGCCAGATGGCGCAGGTATGGCGCTGCGTCGCGCATGTCGAGAATCGGCTTGCCGCAGCTGATGTCGGTGAAGTCGCCCGTGTTGTACATCATCAGCACGCCGCGGTCTACGGGCGGCGCGCCCTCGGCCAGCT
>HF986745.1:4895-16691 GCA_000433175.1 Prevotella sp. CAG:1058 | reverse complement strand
GCCCTCGGCTGCCGCCAAGCGGCGCAGTGTGCGCAGGAAACTGAAATAGCGCTGGCGTGTGCGCCGTGTCCAGTCGCAGTCTATCTGTATCTCCTTCACGCCGCCGATGTCGTTGGTGGCGTTCATCTGCAATATGCGCTTTAGTATGAGTCCGGCCAGCCCGGCGGTGTCGGCGGCCATGCACTCGTTGACGATGTATACCGCGGGCACCACCTCGACGCCCTGCGGCACGCCTGTTCTGAACCTCAGCGTGGCGTTGGGCACGGGGCTTCCGTCTTCGCCTGCCACAACGTCGAAGTATCTTACGTACATGCGGTTTACGCCGTGGCGGTCGATGAAGGCCTGCTTGGTGCTGTCGATGTCGAGCACCGTGCTCCAGTAGTACACCGAGCGTCGGCTTCCGCCGCCGTCAGTCCTGCCGCATGCCGACGCAAGCAGCGCCAGCAGGCACGCTGTTATGTATGTTGCGAGCTTCATTGTTCAAATTGCGAAGATACTTAAAAATGCGCTTAACTGCAATATTTGTAACATTATTAGGTGTTATTTATGGATATTTGTATTTCGCGTTGGTATTGCAGTCAAAAAACGTCAGCGCCCACAACCTTGGCGCATGGCTAAGGCTGCGGCGCGCTGAAACAAAAGCCGTGAAAACAATCGTAAGGGAATAACAATGGAACTGAAAATACTGCCGTTCCGCGTGGACGTCAGCATGCCGTGTCTTGGTTGCCCTCCCCGTAGGTTATTGTCATTCCACGTTCCACGCGTAATATGTGTTGCCGGTATTATCGTAGTCTACCGATACGTGCGGCGGATGGTGCTTCGGGCCCTTAGGCTTCTTCGGTGGTTTGTGCTTCTTATGGTGCGGCGGACGTGGCGGATGGTCCTTATGGACTATGCACGAACCGCAGGCCATTGCCATGCAGAGGGCCATTATTGTCGTCTTGAATATTGCTGATGGTCTCATCGTAGTATTTGTTACAGGTTTATACTAAGGTTATGTAAACGCCGTTTTTTCAACCGCGTCTTATATATAAGAGGAGGTAAACGGCAAAAAGTAAAATCGCGACAACATTTTTTTACAATATTTTGACGCACCAGTTCCATCGCTTCCCCGCCCGTGGCAGGGAAGCGGCCGCAGGCATGCGGTGCCGTCATATTTTGTTGTGTGTGTAACGGATTGATGCTCAATCGGTTACAAAAGGCCGTCTTTTGCCTTCCGAAAGGTTGCCTTTTGCAACGCGAAAGATAACCTTTTGCATCCTAAAAGGCAGCCTCTTGCAGACTGTGTGTCGGCAAGCCCGTGTCGGGACGGCGCACGGCAGGGGCGTGGACGGCGTGCAACGGGCATGCTGCAGGCGTCGTTATGTTGTCTGCCTGATTTAATTTCGTTGTGCAAATTTTATTAAAAATACAGGTTTTTGTATCAAAAAATATGGTTTAATTATATTTAATTCGTATATTTGCAGTGTGTAACGAAAGGCTTGACTGTGGTTTGACGGTTCTGAAAAGCCAATATGCAACGGTAACGAAAATTCAGACAAAAACTAAAATCTTATTTCAGTAGTATTATTATGAAACATTATTTTATTAAATCTTTTCTTTTCCTCGCCGTCCTGTCCGTATGCTTCGGCTTCGCTTCATGTTCTGACGACGAGGACAATACTCCCCCGCCGTATGAGGAGGTGTGGACTGTTCAGCCTTACAAGGCAAAAGATTATCCTATTTTAGACCTTAATCCTGCTTTTTGGTGTTGGGGGTATGTGGTAACAGACCCGAGAGGTAAAACTGGCGTTTACGGAGGTTTATCTGATTTTGACGACATCTGGCAGGAAGGCCACAAGTACGAGATACTGGTAAGGGCTGTGTATCATAATGTGCCTGAAGGAACTGTTGACGATATTCCCGGTTACATATTCTATTTTGTCAAAGTACTGTCAGATGAGGTTGTGACCGATTATGAGGAGAAGGCGTGGCCTCCGTATTGGTGGCCTGAAGGTGAGCCGTGGCCTCCAATGGGTTGGGAGGATGATTATGATAATTACCCTCCGTTCTGGTGGCCTGAAGGTGAGCCGTGGCCTTCAGAGTATTGGGACGAGAATTTCAAGTATTGGTGGCCTTCCGACGAGGACCCGTGGCCTCCTACTGGTTACAAAGGTAATTAGTTTGTGTGGCTTGTTTTTCCGCCCATGTTGGTAACCTTTACGTGTGCTGCCCGGTTGCAGGTTTGAGCCTGTGGCCGGGCAGTATCATTTTTCATCGATAGAATATGCCGTGCTTGCCGGTCGCCTTGTTATGTGCTGTGGGTTGTTTTCCGGCATCCGCCTGCTCCTCGATAAACGAAAAACGCGCGGGCTTTAGGCCTGCGCGCAGAGATGAAAGGAATCAGGAGTGGTCTCACCGAGAATCGAACTCGGATCTAATCTTTAGGAGAGACTTGTTCTATCCATTGAACTATGAGACCCCAATCCGGCTGCAAAGGTAATCTGTTTAGAGCGTAAAACCAAATTATTTGTGAAAAAACATGTAAACAATTAAACTTTTCGGGGCTTAATCAATCAGATAGAGTGTTATGAAGAAACTTATTGTTTTTTGTCTACTCGTTATGAGCGTTGTCCTCTGCCATGCGCAAGGCAGCGTCAGGGGAAAGGTGGTAGACACGGCTACGGGCGGCTCGATGCCGTTCGTCAACATCGCCGTGTATGACAAGGCCACGCAGAAATTTGTAAAGGGTGCAATATCGGACGAGAAGGGCCTGTTCTATGTTACGGGTCTGCCCTACGGCAGCTACACCATGAAGCTGTCGTACATAGGCTACACCGAGCTTGTAAAGAGCTTCACGCTTGAGGCCGAGCACAAGCACACTAATTTTAAGAAAATAAGTCTCTCTGAGGACAGCCAGACGCTGCAGGAGGTCACGGTGACGGCGCAGCGCCCGGGCATGAAGCTCGAGGTTGACCGCAAGTCGTTCGACGTGACGCAGGACATAAGCAACGCCGGCGGTGCGGCGAGCGACGTGCTCGAGAACATCCCGTCGGTCGAGGTCGACACGGAGGGCAACATATCGCTGCGCGGCAACACCAGCGTGGAGGTGTGGATCAACGGCAAGGCCAGCGGACTGACCAGCGACAACCGCGCCGAGATACTCCAGCAGCTGCCTGCCGAGAGCATTGACAGGATAGAGGTCATCGACAACCCGTCGGCAAAGTTCAGCGCCGAGGGCGGCGCCGGCATCATTAACATCGTGCTGAAGAAGAACCGCACGGCGGGCTACTACGGCTCGGTGCAGGCCGGAGGCAGCTCGAGGGGCAGCGCCAACGCCAGCGGCAACATCAACTTCAACGTAGGCAGGTGGGAAGGATACCTGAACGTGGGCTACCGCCACCGTGCCAACGACGGCGGCTCGTCGAGCTACCAGGAGTACCTGAACACCAACGAGTACCAGTCGTACACCACCGAGAACAACCGTATGGGCAACAACATATTCAGCCGCGCCGGCCTTACATACAACGCAACTGACAAGGACGCGCTGTCGATATCAGGCATGATGATGATGGGAAGCCACAAGAACGGCGGCGTAACGCCTTACCACTACGGCACGATAGGCGCCCCGCAAGACAGCTACATAATGCTGCGCAACTCGTCGGGGCATAACGACATGCGCATGTTCTACGGCGAGTTCAACTACCGCCACAACTTCACCGACCGCCATTACCTCGACTTCACTGTCGACTACAACAACTGGCGCATGGACCAGGACAACATATACCAGGACAGCACCGAGTATTTCGACGAGCCGAAGCCCACCGAATACGACTACCAGTACCGCCCGATGTTCAACCGCAGCCACTCGTGGGAGGTGAAACTCGACTACGAAAACCCGATAAGCGAGGCCATAATGCTGCAGGCCGGATACCAGGGCAACTTCCGCCGCGAGAACTCTCCGCAGGAGTCTTATATCGACGAGACTAGCTGGGACGGTGTAAACCAGGTGGAAGACGAGGAATACTACAACCGCTTCATCTACAACATGGACCTGCATGCGCTCTACGCCACCGCCACGATGAAGTTCGGCAAGTTCGGCGTCATGGGCGGACTGCGCGGCGAGTACTGGCACGTCAACTCCGAAAGTTACAGTTACGAGCAGGAGCACGACCCCTCGAAACGCGACCCGGCGTTCAAGAAGGACTTCTTCCAGCTCTTCCCCAGCGTGTTCCTCTCTTACCAGCTTACCGAGACGCAGCAGCTGCAGCTCAACTATACGCGCCGCCTGCGCCGTCCGTGGGGAGGCCAGCTCAACAGCTTCCGCAACACGCGCGACGCCTCGATGGTGTCGTTCGGTAACCCCGAGCTTACCCCCGAGTACAGCAACTCGTTCTCGCTCAACTACCTGAAGACATGGGATGCCCACTCGTTGCTCGTCAGCGCGTACTACCGCCCCACTTATGACGTAATCGAGCGCATAAGCTACCAGAGCAGCTCCGACGGCATGATGTACCAGACTTTCATGAACGTTGCCAAGAGCCTGAGCTCAGGTGTCGAGCTTGTTATGAAGAACCAGATTTGCAAGATACTCAACCTTACCACCACGGCCAACGCCTATTACTACAAGCTCGACGGCTTTACTTACGACATAGACGGGCAGACCGTTACGGGAGAGGGCAACAGTAACTTCACATGGAACGCACGTATGCAGGCATCGTTGATGCTGCCCTGGGACATATCGTTCCAGCTTACGGGCCGCTACCGCTCGCGCCAGGCAGTGGCGCAGGGTTACCGCAAGGGTAACTTCAGGCTCAATCTGGGCTTGCGCAAGTCGTTCCTCGACCGCAAGCTGACGCTCGCCGTCAACTGCCGCGACCTGCTCAACACAAGCAAGTTCGATACTTACACCAGCTCGGAGACCTTCACACGCCACCAGAAGAACTGGCGCAGCGGACGCACGGTAAACCTTACGCTGACTTACAACTTCGGCAACATGAAGGCGAAAGCACCCAAGAAGAAGGTTAACAACAGTGCCAACATGAGCGGAGAAGAAGGCGGAGGAATGGAGAACGGATACGAATAGTCCGTGGATTGAAATAATACGAGTCCCTGAAAGGACGTCATAATAAATGCGGCCTGCCATCAGAATCTGTATGATACAGAATCGGTGGCGGCCGCATTCTTATTTATTAAATGCCAGACCGGTTGGCTTTTTACCTCACGTTAAGGTTGTTATTCGTGATGTTGGTCCGTGCCTTATTCGCCGGCGCGATACGTCTCAGTCAGCCTTGCGCCTTGTCTTAAGCGACAGGATGTACCAGCTTACGCCCACAGCCACGGCCAGCATGGCGGCGCGCAGCCACCACGAGCCGAATATCAGCACCATGCAGTGCAGCGAGGTGAGCCACAACAGCGACAACGAAATAATCTTTGCGCGCAGCGGTATGCTGCGTTCCTCGCGGAAGCTGCGTATGTACGGGCCCAGGTGCCTGTGCCCGAGTAGCCACCGGTAGGCGCGCGGCGAGCTGCGGAAGAACATCGCCGCCGATAGCAGCAGAAAGGGCGTGGTGGGCAGCAAGGGCAGGAATATGCCTATGACGCCGAGCACCAGCGACAGCGAACCTATTAAGAGGAAGATGTATTTCATGGCGCAAAGATAATAACACGGCGTGAAATAACGGCACGCCGGCGGCATAATAAGTTGCACATGTGCCGGTATTGCCGCCCCTGTGGCATGGTAAACGGCGGCCGGCGGCTGTATTTACAAGAACGAAATACGCATGCTCCATTATACAGGAGCATGCGTATTTTTATTTAACGGTAATGTTTTACATTGCAAAAGCCATCCTTCCGCGGCACGTCAGGCCGCCTTACGGGAGGCGTTTCGCCTTCAGCGTCAGCACACCTGGCTGCCCGGCTTCACGTCGGCGGAGGTCGTAATGACGCTCAGCGAGCCGTCGAAGTCCTCTGCCGAGAGTATCATGCCCTGGCTCTCGATGCCCTTCAGCTTGCGCGGGGCAAAGTTGGCGATGAAGCAGACACGCTTGCCTACGAGGTCTTCAGGCTTGTAGAACTTGGCTATGCCGCTCACTATGGTGCGGTCCTGGCCGCTTCCGTCGTCGATGGTGAACTTGAGCAGCTTGTCGGCTTTCTTCACTTTCTCGCACGCCTTGATTAATCCAACGCGTATGTCGAGCTTCTCGAAGTCCTCGAAAGGTACGTTGGGCTTTATCTCCTTGGCCTTGTAGTTGGCGGCCTCGTTGGCCTTCTTTGTCTCCTCGAGCTTCTTCAGCTGGAAGTTTATCACGTCGTCCTCTATCTTCTCGAACAGCAGTTCGGGCTCGGCCAGCTGGTGTCCGGCCTGGAGCAGGTCGGTAGAGCCGAGCTGGTTCCAGTCGAAGGTGTCGATGTTAATCATCTTGCGGAGCCTTGCGCTGCTGAAAGGCAGGAACGGCTCGAAGGCTATCGCCAGGTTGGCAACGAGCTGGAGCGAGATGTTGAGGATGGTCTCTACGCGCTTCATGTCGGTCTTTGCCACCTTCCACGGTTCGCAGTCGGCTATGTACTTGTTGCCGATGCGGGCGAGGTTCATTGCCTCCTTGAGGGCGTCGCGGAACTTGAAGGCGTCGAGCAGGCGCTCAACGTTGGCCTTGACGTCCTTAAACTCTGCTATGGTCTGCGTGTCGATGTCTTGCAGTTCGCCGCATGCCGGCACTACGCCGTTCCAGTATTTCTTGGTGAGCTGCAGCGCACGGTTTACGAAGTTGCCGTAGATGCCAACCAGTTCGCTGTTGTTGCGCTCCTGGAAGTCTTTCCATGTGAAGTTGTTGTCCTTTGTCTCGGGCGCGTTGGCGGTGAGCACATAGCGCAGCACATCCTGCTTGCCGGGCAGCTCCTCGAGGTATTCGTGGAGCCATACCGCCCAGTTGCGTGATGTAGATATCTTGTCGTTCTCAAGGTTGAGGAACTCGTTTGCAGGTACGTTGTCGGGCAGGATGTAGCCTCCGTGAGCCTTAAGCATTGTGGGGAACACGATGCAGTGGAACACGATGTTGTCCTTACCGATGAAGTGAACGAGGCGTGTCTCGGGGTCTTGAGCATGGTGGGGAACACGATGCAGTGGAACACGATGTTGTCCTTTCCGATGAAGTGGACGAGGCGCGTCTCGGGGTCCTTCCACCACTTCTCCCAGTCCTCGGGCATGAGTTCCTGGGTGTTTGAGATGTAGCCTATCGGCGCGTCGAACCACACGTAGAGCACCTTGCCCTCTGCTCCGTCGACGGGGACGGGTATTCCCCAGTCGAGGTCGCGCGTCATGGCACGTGGCTGCAGGTCGAGGTCGAGCCACGACTTGCACTGTCCGTAGACGTTGGGGCGCCACTCCTTGTGGCCTTCGAGTATCCATTGCTTGAGCCAGTCCTGGTACTCGTTGAGCGGCAGATACCAGTTCTTGGTCTCCTTCAGCACGGGCTGCGAGCCGCTGATGGCGCTCTTCGGGTTGATAAGCTCGGTGGGGTCGAGGTCGCTTCCGCACTTCTCGCACTGGTCGCCGTAAGCCTTCGGGTTGTGGCAGTGGGGGCATTCGCCCGTTATGTAGCGGTCGGCGAGGAACTGGTGTGCCTCCTCGTCGTAGTACTGCATTGAGGTCTTCTCGACCAGCTTGCCTTCCTCGTATAGCTTCTTGAAGAAGTCCGACGCCACCTTTGAGTGTGTGTCGGATGTGGTGCGGCTGTAGATGTCGAACGAGATGCCGAAGTCGGCAAAGCTCTTCTTTATCATTGCGTGGTAGCGGTCGACCACTTGCTGGGGCGTTATGCCCTCCTTCTTTGCGCGGATGGTGATGGGCACGCCGTGCTCGTCGCTTCCGCAGATGAATCTTACGTCTTGTTCTACAACCTGCTGCGGCGTTATGCCTTCTTTTTTTGCGCGGATGGTGATGGGCACTCCGTGCTCGTCGCTTCCGCAGATGAATCTAACGTCTTGTTTCTTAAGTCTGAGATAGCGCACATAGATGTCTGCCGGCACGTAGACTCCGGCCAGGTGGCCTATGTGCACGCCGCCGTTGGCGTAGGGCAGGGCGGCGGTCACGGTGGTGCGCTTATAATTTTTCTTTTGTTCCATAATCTTATCCAAGTTAAATAAGCCGGCCGTGCTTGTCGGCCTAATCCGCTGCAAAAGTACTCAAAAAAGTCGGATTATCGCCATGTAGCCGCCATGTTTTTGTATTTGCCGGTGATAAAAGGGTGGTGTAAGTCAAAGTGTATCAGCATGGTTTGGTGCGGCAGGGCGCTGCCGCGGCGGTGCGGGCGCAGTGGGCGTGCCGTAGTTTTTTCCTGTCTGAAACGCAATCCGTGATACAACCAAGCGCCGTGGCGGCTTAAATTAGCAACCGCAAACGCCGGCAGGCGCAACGCCCGTGCCCGCCCTGCCGGCAGTCCGCGTGCGGCAGTATGAACGGTTATGCCGCACGGGGGCATGGCACGGATAGTTTTCGTAAAACCGTTAGTAACAACTAAAACAACAGCTTATGGCAACAATCAAGATTAAGTTACGCCCTTCGGCTACGCAGGGCAGTGAAGGCACGTTGTTCTTCCAGGTTATCCACCGCAGGGTAACAAGAACCGTCAGCACCGACTACCACGTGAACACGGACGAGTGGGACGATGCCCTGTCGGCAGTGCGCATGGGCGGCAGTCCCGGCCGGCAGGCGTATTTGCAGATGGTGGCGTCGAAAATACGGTGGAACATGAAACAGTTTACGGCCATACTGGTGGAGAAGGAGACTGCCGGCGTGCAGTACACAGCCGACGACGTGGTCGAGGCTTACAGGCGGATGCCGCCCTGCCAGACGTGGTTCGGCTTCATACGCTCCATGGCCGACAGGAAAATCATGGCCGGGCGACATGGCACAGCCAAGACGTACAGTGACGCCCTGAAGAGCTTCTCGGCGTTCCGCAGCGGCGAGGACATCGTGCTTGACGCCCTCGACGGCGATACCATTGTGATGTATGAGGCGTGGCTGAGGTACCGGGGGCTTAAGCGCAACTCGTCGTCGTGCTACATGCGCACCCTGCGCACGCTGTACCGCAAGGCTGTCGGCATGGGGCTCACCACCGACAAGGACATCTTCCGCCACGTGTTCACGGGCTTTGCCAAGACAGCCAAGAGGGCCATACCGCTGGCGTCGATACGCTCGATACGGCAGCTCGAGCTGCCCGAAGGCTCGCGGATCGCCTTCGCCCGCGACGTGTTCATGCTCAGCATATACCTCCAGGGCATGTCGTTCGTCGACATGGCATACCTGAGGAAGTCGGACATCAGCAGCGGACAGCTGCAATACAACAGGAAGAAGACCGGCCAGTGCATCACCGTAAGCTGGGAACCCTCGATGCAGGCCATCGTTGACGAGTATGCGCACCTGACCGGCGGCAGCCCTTACCTGCTGCCCATCATAACGCGCCTTGACGGCACGGAGCGCCGGCAGTACGTGAAGATGGAGCACAACGTAAACCGGCTGCTCAAGAAGATAGGCGCCATGGCCGGCGTACGCATACCGCTTACAACATACGTGGCGCGCCACTCATGGGCCACTACCATGCGCGACATGGGCTACGACCTGTCGATAGTGAGCCGCGGGCTGGGGCATGAGAGCCTCAAGACCACGCAGATATACCTGTCTACCATCGACACGTCGGCCGTGGCCAATGCCAACCGCAGGATGATAGGCCGCATCATAAGGTGAGAAGGTGAGCCGGCACACGGCGTGTCAAAAAACAGGGTATGGCCGGCAGTCTTGTGAAAGACGGCCTTCAGCGTCATAAAACGCCACGTCTTGCGTTGCAAAAGGCGGCCTTTTGCAACGCAAAAAGCCATGTATGGGCAACCGCCTGGTAGTCAGGCGGTTGCAACAGCCATGCCGGCAAGTGCGGCGTGTGCCAAAAATTAAGGTTGTGGCGGTCTTGCCGCCGCAACCGGTTGGCAAAAAGACACCCGGTGAAGCTGTCTTTAAAACGCTTCACCGGATGTCCTCTTGTTACGGGGTCGTGGGCCTGGCCCTTATGCCCACGCCGAGTTATATGCCGCGTTGTCAGTCTTTGCCTTTTATCTCAAGCGGCCTTGTGGCCGTCGCGTTGCCGTATTGTATGTAGAGCTGGTAGCTGCCGGGCTCCAGGCCGGTTATGTCGATAAGGTATGGCGACACGTACTTGACGGCCTTCACCATGCGCTCCTTGCTGTCGAATATCACCACCTTGGCCTGCTCTTGCGTGGGCAGCGTGAGGCGTATGCCCGAGTTGTTGGGGTTGAAGGTCACGCGGACGTCCTCGAGTGCCTTTGCGTGGTTCACCGGCAGGGCCGACAGGTCGTCGGGCGAGAACCTTACCATAACCTTGAGCGGCGCGCCCTTGACGCCGCCGTCGGGCATCACGTATACGGGAAATTCTGTGCCCGGCTCAAGCTGCATCATGTTCAGTTCGACGTTCATCGAGCCGTTGCCTGACGCGTCGACGCCCAGCGTGGTATTGCCCAGTACGAACGTCACTTCCACGGGCTTGTCGCCGGGGTTGTCGGCCGATGGCGAGAGGCTCATTATGTAGCCCTTGTTCCTTGCCACGTTGTCAGTCTGGAGCCTTGTCCACACGTCGCCGCCGGGCTGTCCGGCACGCCTGCGCGTGTCATACTCGCACAGGTAGAACGCCTTCTGTCCGTCGTTCAGGCGGTAGCCCAGCGCGTCGAGCTTGCTTATGCGCGACAGGCTGGCATCGGCGGGGAACGATACGAAGTTCCATTCGCCTGGCGTGAAGGTGTATTTCAGCACGAGTTTGTCCACGCGTGCCAGGCCGCTCTCCACCACCACCTGTCCGCATGAGCGGGCGTCGGCGTATACCGTCAGCTCGTCAATCTCGTCGCCGTCCTTAAGCACCAGGCGTCCGTCGCGCTCCACCGTCTTGTTGTTGCGCACGTAGTAGCGGCACCTGGCAATCCGTGATGGCAGCCAGCTGTCGTCGCCCGGCTGCACCGCCACCACTTCGACGTATGCCGACTTGTCCTGCGGCAGGGTGTGCAGGTTGAGCGTGTTACCGTTATCTATCGAGGCGTATTCGCCGCCTGCGGCTATGTAGTAGTAAACCTTTTCTCCTGACGAGAACGTGGCGTCGAGCGTGTGGGTCAGCGGCTTGTCCGTTGCCAGCACCTGCGTCGCGGGCCAGCTGGTTGTCTGTTCCTTGCGCCCGTCCCTCTTCAGGTAGAGGCGTCCCATCGGGAAGTTCATGTGGTCATGGTTGTAGTTGTCTATCACGCCGCCGTCGAGCACTATGTCGGTCTTGCCGTCAACCGCCGTCTCGAACTTGCGCAGGTATATGCCGTCGTAGCCGTCGGGCTTGGTGGTGTTGGTCATCGAGTACATGTCGTGCGTCTCCACGGTTTCGCCGTTGACGATGAGCGAGAACCTTACGTCGCCCTGGCTCTTGTTGTCCTGTATGCCGTAGTAAGTGAACAGGCGCGAGTAGGGGTTGCCGTCGGGCAGGTTGAACGTGAAGCTGCCTTTGGCGTGGGTGCTGAAACTCTTGTAGAAGTCTATTCCTCCCACGGCGAACGGGTTGGTCTTGTAGTCTATGCTGCCGTCAATGCGCGGCGTGTCGGGTGCGTAGCCCGTGGTGTACGACGTCCATTTGACGTCGCTGCCTATCCACCTGAACCTTTCCAGCGCGTTGTCCTCTATCATCTCGGTCGCCAGCGTTGTTCCGTCGGCCATCACCGCCTTGGCCTGGTAGGCGTAGCGGTCGCCCGACGACACGAACGGCACGGTGAACGAGC
>HF986745.1:0-4860 GCA_000433175.1 Prevotella sp. CAG:1058 | reverse complement strand
GGTCGAGCGTCGTGGGTATCGGCAGCAGGTAATAATCGTCTTGCAAGGCTATTGCTTCATCCGACAAGGTGCTCTTGCCGTTGCGCAGGCTGTAGCATGCCAGTTGCAGGCTTTCCGCCTGCTTGCCAGCGTCGTCAAGCCTTACGATGACCATGCGGCCGTCCAGTCCGCCGTCGGCAGTCTGGAGCAGTCCGCCAAGTTCGAGGCTCTGCGCCCGGGCCGCAAGGCCCAGGCATGAGAGCAGTGAAACTATTATATATCTCGTTTTCATTGTTTTACGCTTATTTTATTAGTATAATCCTTGCTAGATGTGCGCACACGCACGATGTATGTGCCCTGTGGCAGCTGGTGTGCCGAGCTTGCGCCCTGTGTCGTGGTGTAGACGCAGCGGCGTCCGGCTATGTCGAATATCTCGATGACAGACTTGCCCGAGAGGCCTTCTATGCGGCAGGTGTTGCTGTCGACGCTTACAGACGGGCGGGCGACAGCCTCTTCCTGTCCTATGCCTGTGGCCACGTCGTAGAGCTTGATTACGATCACGAAGCGCGATTCGGCCTCTTCTGCCGACTCGACGTCAAACTCGTATTCGTTGCCGTCGAGCAGGTCCCTGCGCAGTCCGGTCACGCGGTCGTACAGTTCGGCCCTGTCGTTCAGTCCGTAGCCGTACGACTTGATTGTTGCTATGCGGAACTTGCCGGTCGACGTCAGTCGCATGTGCAGCGGTATCTCCACCTGCTTGCCCGGCAATACGTTTACCGACAGGTTGTGGCCGTCGCACACGGTCGACATCTCGTTAGACCTTGAGTTGAGGCCGCCCCACATCTTCATTGCGTCCTCGCCAAGGACGAAGCCTGCCGAAGTCTCGTCTTGCAGTTTCACCTCGGTGCGGTCGGCGGGCGTGTCGGAGTCGCCTGCGTAAAGGGCGAGGCGCAGCATCCTGCTTTCGTGCAGCATGTAGTGGTCGAACACGCGGCGGTTTATGCTGGTACTCTTTGCTTCCGGCGTTATAACGATGCTTGCGCCCGGCTGGCGGGTCTGTACGAAGAACGGTTGCAGCGGCATCAGCCTTTGTGCCTCGTCGTAGTTGTCAACCATGTCCCAGGCCGTGTACGTGTCGCTTGCGGCGTCGTACTGGTAAAGGTATTTCACCACTTCTTCCTCGTCCAGCATTATGTTGTATTTCTTCGTCAGGTTGATGTCCGCCAGGTAGGGGTTGCCTACGAGGTTCCAGCCGGCGTCGTATTCGTTGTCTGCCTGATGGTATTCGAGCATGTCCGAGTACGTCACGTTGCCGTTGCTCAGCATGGTGCCGAGCGATGTGTTCACGAGGTTCGTAACATCCGGGTCGGTCTCCACCTTTATGTTGATGCCGCCGTCGAGCACTCCTTGCAGCAGCTTGGCCTTCACGCCGAACGATGTGTAGGGCGACTTGGCTTCGATTACGTTGCCTCCGTCTTCGTTGTTGGCGAGCGACAGTTCTACCACCGGCTCGAGGGCTACGTTGAGTTTAAGCTCGCTGCCCTCGCTGA
Source organism: Prevotella sp. CAG:1058 (assembly GCA_000433175.1). GTDB lineage: Bacteria > Bacteroidota > Bacteroidia > Bacteroidales > Bacteroidaceae > Prevotella. Next base: position 3,331 of record HF986745.1, on the reverse strand, counting down.
CACCCGAAAGCTTGATGGTGACAGGGTTCACCGCCAGGCGGTTCAGGTTGTCCTTGTTTATAGCGACCACGATGTCCTGTTCTGCCGAACCTTTGAGGTCGAGCTCCGATATGTCGGTCGACGCGTATTCTGACTCTACCGCCGACACCAGCACACGGCTTGTCGGGTTTGCGCTTATCACGCGGCTCTTTACTGTTATCTTGTCGGTAGCTTCGCCAAGGATTATTGTGTCGCCCTCGGCGTGTCCGTCGACAGACAGCTTCACCCTTACGGGCAGTTCGCCCTCGGTGGCGTCGTACATCAGCATCATCTCGCATCCGCCGTTAAGGCTTGTGCCGTCCGCTTCGAAACTTATCCTGCCGCCGGCTTGGGCGAGCTGTGGAACGAACGTTGTGAATGGTTCGGTCGAACCTATCGGGCGCAGGGCCAGCTTGACCGCCGGACCTGACGTAATCTCGGGCATGCTGAAGCTTATCGTAACCTTCTGTCCGTCGCTGAAGGGCGAAGCCTTGTCAACGGTCAGCGTGTAGAACGAGTTGCTCAGAGGTACAAGCTCCGCATGTTCGGCGTTGGCGTAGTTGTACGGCGTGCCGTTCATCACTCCGATGCTGAAGCCGGCGGTCACACCCTGCGGCGAAGCCACATGTACCTCTTGTCCCGCCTCGGCATCCTGGCTGTTCTGCGTCAGTGTCGCTGACGGGTGGAACGGCATGTGCGAGAAGTCGTCGTTAGAGGCTGTGCCGTAAAGCGTGAGCGGCGTGCCAGTGACAACGTCGCAGACGTTTCCGTCGTCGTTCTTATGGTCCATGTCTATGAATGAGACAAGTCCCTCTGCATCTAGGCGCGGATTGTCGAGCATGTATCTTCTTATCTCGTTTGCCGTCAGTGCGCGGTTCCAAAGCATTACCTGGTCAATCGCTCCCTTGTACCACTTGTCGCCCTGGTAGTTCTGTCCGAGCAGCAGTGCCGAATTTATTTTTGCGGCAGGAACGTCTGTGGCCCTGAAGTATTCGGCTCCGTTAAGATATACGTGGAATCCGTCTGAAGCGGCTACAAGCGCCACGTGCATCCAGCGGCCCACGTCAGTGGGCTTGAAGTAATGCGATGTGGCCCAGCCGTAGTATCCGTCGTTCCAGTGGAAGCGCAGGTTCTTGTCTGCCAGGTGTATTCCGCAAACCGCTCCGTTGCCGCTGCGGAAGAATATCAGGGGTTTCACGCCCTTGAGCATGTCTTCGCTGTCGATGCGTACCCAGCCCATCATTGTTACGTTGTTGAGGCCGTTGAGGCTTCCGCTTATCTGCGAGGTCTGTACGGCAGCTCCACCGTTCTGGAATGTCATGGCCTTGCCCGGATTGTCAGGCAGCATCTTGTTGTTGACTGTTATTACCAGCGGCACCATGCTGCTGTTGGTCTTGCATTCTATGGTGTCGGTAAGGGTCTTGGCGCCGTCAAGGCGGTCAATGTCGAGCAGGAGCGTGGCTGTTGCCTTGCCGTTTACGAACTTCATGTTGTCTGCGACCTTGAACAGGCCCGTGCGTGAAGTTATCTCGTAAAGTCCTTCAGGCTCGCTCATTCCGCCTACGAGGCGTGCGCTTATATTATATTCGGTCTGGCTCCGGTCGTAGACATTTATTTCGTTGCCTTCAAAGCTACCGTCGAACGACGGTTCAATAGCAGCCTTGTTCTGCAGTACGGCGAGTATCTTGTCGGCAATCTTTGTAGTCCTTACTCCTTTCGCAATGAGCGACTTGCCGTTGTCGCCGGGCACGAGGTCGGCCACTTTCTGCCATACTTTCTGCTCTTCGTACAGTCCGCAGGCGTAAAGCTGGTATTGCTTGCCGCCCTGTGCCTGCACCGGAAGCTCTATGTCTATGGTTTGTTCGCCACTGTCTGTGAACGGGCGGATTTGGAACACCTCGGACGCAGCAACGTAATACTGGGTGTTTACGCCCAGACTGTCCGGGTGAATGTTGGCGTAGCGGTAAACGCCTATTTCGGGCGATTCGCCTTCAGACGGCGTAATGTAGACAGCTGTGCCGTTGCCCGTGTCGTATGCCGTGCGTCCCTGAGGTGTCTTCACTTCCGACTTGACGGCGCCTACTGCCACCGGCATCTTCACGTAAGAGGTTACCGCCTGCGTGCGCGGAGCCATTCCGGCACGCGAGAAGAGTTCCTTCTCCTTATCTAATGAACCGGCGTTGAAGTCGTTGTAGTAAACCAGTGCGCCTGTTGCCGACGTGTCGTGCGAGAACATTGCGCGCTTCACATCGTTGCCGTCAAGTGCGCGGTTCCATATTTTCAGTTCGTCGACTGTGCCTTTTATCGGCATGCTTTCAAATCCGTCGGCAAAGAGCGACAGGTTTACCGCGCTGTTGAGCGGTGCCCACTGCACTATGCGCGGTGCCGAGGCCACCTGGTTGTCGTTAATGTAAAGGCTGACGTTGCCGTCGCGGTCTTCGCTTAAAGCCACGTGCGACCAGTGCCCCTTGGGCAGTGTGCCGCCTACTATGTCGGTCTGCTGTGTCTCGTTGGCGTCGTATGTCGCACGGTCGAACAGTTGTGCGGGTGCGTAGCGGAACTTTAGCTGTCCTTGTTCGAGCAGTAATGCCCATCCGCGGGTGTCGCGCTGGAGTTCGACCGGACGGTTGCAGAGAATGACTCCATCGTTCTGCGGATTAACCCAGAAGTCTATCGTGAAGTCGTTGAAGAAGTAGTCAACGTTGCCCAGGTCGATGCGTCCGCTGCCGTCGCTGTAAAGGGGGTGCCCGGTTTTGGCTTATACTCGGTGGCGTTCCTGGTGGAAGCCGTCTTAACCGTGTATACGGCAGACTCTGTTGTGACGTCGGGCGACTCGCGCAAGGTGAGTTTAAGCTGCACCTTGTCGCCGTTCTTCAGCGATGACGTGAAATACTGGTAAGGATTGTCCACGTCCTGTCCGTTGACGTACCACGTGTAGTCGTAGTACATCGGGATTGTCCATTTCGTGTCAATGCCGAGCGTGCGTCGGCCGTCGACGTTTGAAAGCTCTTTCAGCGCGAATCCGTCCTTGAAGTAACGGTCGGCCGGATGCTCAAGGTCGGCCACCCATACGCCGCGTCCGTAGTCGGCTATGACCATCTCCTGCGTAGTGTAGTTGAGTGCCAGGCGCTTTGCCGCCAGCGGATTATAGCCCTTCAGCCACAGCGACCATTGTCCTGTATTGTGGTCGCGCAGGTATATTCCTGCTGACGAGCTGAAGTAGTAAAGGTCGCCCGTGCCTTCGTGGAAGAATATGTCCTCGCACGAAGCCGACGGGAGGGCAGAGTCAACTAGCAAGTGCAACATTACGGAA
>HF986744.1:29578-35432 GCA_000433175.1 Prevotella sp. CAG:1058 | reverse complement strand
GGCCAAAAGGGTCAAAGTCGCGTGGCTTTTCCAGCAACAGCAACAAGAACCGCAACGACGACGGCGCAGTGAAGCGCAACGGAGGGAAACTGCTGTTCTACACAAACACTGTCGACTTCCGCCTGGTGCAGATACGCGACATCTGCGTATTCCTATACGACCACGAGGCACGCGTATGGACCGTCATAGCGGCCGGATGCGACCGTCCGCTACGCCTGAAGCGTAATGTTACGAAAGAAACTCTCCTGAAAATCGACGACAGCTTCGTGCAAGTAAGCCAGAAGCACATCATCAACATAAACTATCTGCTCGAAGTCCGCGACAACGTATGCCGCTTCTATCCGCCGTTCGACAAGATAGACAACGTTACAGTAGGCCGCTTTTTCCGCCGTAAACTTATAAGCCGCTACAATTCGCTTTAAACTGATTAAAACCCCGGGAAACAATAAAAACAAAAAGTTAAGAATCCGGTTATCAGGCATTCCCAATCAACCGGATTCTTAACTTTTTTATTTGTAATCAAAATCAGAACCTGAAACCTACCCTGAAGAAGAAGTCTCCAGCCTTGCTGTCAATGTCCTTCATCATGTTGCAGAAGCCGAATTCATAACCAAGTTTGAACGACAAGAACTTCCAGCCTGCGGTCAAACCAGCCTGCCAACCTACGTCTACAGTGTTTGTTTCAAATACTTCAACGTCTCTTACCTCATTATCCTTGGCAACCATGAAAGCCAGATAAGGTCCTGTGAACAAACCGACATTAGCCTCGGAACCCTTCACGAAGTTCCAAGCTCCGTTTCCTTCAAGTTGTATGAAACCCGGGTCCCAGCCGTCGCAGCCCTTGCTTGCATAGCTTACACCTGCCGACCAATCGAACGTATCGTCAATCGGTGCCGTATAAGTCACACCAATGTTCAATGCCTTGAACTCCGAATCAGCGTCGGTAATATTCGCAACATTGCCGCCCCACCAAATAGAAATATTCCTCTGAGCACTTGCGCCTACCGCAACTATTGCGAAAAGCGCCATCAACAAAATCTTCTTCATAATACAAATTAATTGAGGTTAATAAATAATTTAAAAAAGTATTTTTCGCAAAAATATGAATTTAATTCTGAACATCCAAATTTTATTGAATATTTTTAATGTTATAAGGCACAACCATTGCAATCTGTAATACATGCTTGTAATGCAAAATCAGACCACAATAAAGACGGCAAAATCAGCTGTGGGAAAGAAGCAAAACTGCTAAGACAGCTCATTTCTGCTGATCTCACGCGCACTGGATATTTCAATTATCTTTACATCAAAACAGCATATAACCAACTGAAAATCAATGAAATATAAAAATATTACACATTCTTAAAATGTTCAAAAATCAGAAAAAAGCTTGGTCTGTACGCATTTTTTTCGTACCTTTGCAGCGGTAAAAAGATTAGAATAGTGAATCTTCGTTTGTTTTGAAAGCCACTATTCGACTAGGTTTAACAGGCATCCAGACCAGGTTTGGCATTTATTCCCAAGCATAAACCTCGCGTCGCGAACATCATCAACAGTCAACGTTCAGGTGCCATAAACAACATTTTATGGATAGAATATTAAAAAGAGTATTAGTATTATTATTTATTTTCACGGCTAGCTCATACGCTTATGCCGATGTAAACGGGGCAAGAAGCTCCACATTCGATTGGAATCCGGTGATGGACGCAATAATCGAAGTTGAAAGCGAAGGCGACCCGAGAGCTGTAAGCGGAAACTCGTGCGGCGCAATGCAGATAACACCGATATTGGTAAAAGAGTGCAACAACATTCTGAAAAAGCTGAAAAGCAAGAAAAGATTTAAACTGTCCGACCGCTTCAACGTGGCAAAATCGAAAGAGATGTTCATATTGATACAGTCACAGTATAATCCGCAAAACAACGTGGAAAAAGCCATACGCTCATGGAACGGCGGACCGAAATACAGCGTGCGAGGTACGCAAAAGTATTATAACAAGGTAATGAAACTGCTTAAATAAGGCAGTAAGAACAACAAGCAGACAAGCATTCGTACGTCATCGAAGACATCGACAGCTTGTCTGTTTTTTTTATATACACAATGCCTGCATGTGAAAAGGATAAAAGTAACACTTCTTTAAATGACATAAAAGAATAAAAATTAAAAAGATTGAAATAATTTCCTAACAACAGGCTGACATTCAAAGCCGTGGCATTATCTTTGCACAAGAAATAACTAAAACGTTAAAACATTATCAACATGACAACAGGAATCATTATTTTAGTAATTGTTGTGCTACTCGTAATATGGGGAGTAAGCCTGTACAACAACCTGGTAAAACTCAGGAACAACCGCGAAAACGCTTTCGCGAACATCGACGTGCAGCTAAAGCAGCGCCACGACCTCGTTCCGCAGCTTGTATCCACAGTAAAAGGATATGCCACACACGAGCGTGAAGTGCTGCAACGTGTAACCGAGGCACGTACCGCCGCTATGGGGGCAACCGGCATCAACGACAAGATTAATGCTGAAAACGCTCTGACAAGCGCTTTGGCGGGTCTGAAAGTATCGCTCGAGGCTTATCCTGACCTCAAGGCCAACCAAAACTTCATGCACCTGCAGACCGAACTGTCAGACCTTGAGAACAAGCTGGCCGCAGCACGCCGTTTCTTCAACTCCACGACACGCGAGCTTAACAATGCCGTCGAGACGTTCCCTTCAAACATATTCGCCAAGATGTTCAAGTTCGGCAAAGAGCCCATGTTCGAGGTTCCACAGGAAGAACGCGCAACATACGACAAGGCCCCTGAAATAAAATTCTAACTGAGAGCTGATTATGAGATATGTAGGAATGCACACCCAAATAAGGCGTAACAACATGCTTACGACCATGTTGCTGCTCCTGTTTCCAGTAATCATACTCGGCATGGTATGGGTGTTCCTGGCATTGGTAAACTACCTCGGCAACGGCTATTACGACCAGTACGGCAACATAGTACGCCATCTCGACTCCGCCACGGTCAACTATTACTTCATGAACGCCCTGCCCTGGGTAATAGGCGGTGTCGGCATCTGGTTCGCAATAGCATATTTCTCGAACACGGCAATGGTGCGCGCTGCCACCGGGGCTCGCCCCGTCACGCGCAAGGAGAACCCTAAGATATACAACATCGTCGAAAACCTGTGCATAGCCTGCAACATGGACATGCCTAAAATCAATATCGTAGACGACCCGCAGCTCAATGCCTTCGCCAGCGGAATAGACAAGAAGAGCTATACCGTAACACTGACCACAGGCATAATAAACCGCCTGAACGACGACGAGCTGGCAGGAGTGATAGGCCACGAGCTTACGCACATACGCAACCACGACACACGTCTGCTGATTACAAGTGTAATTTTCGTCGGCATAGTTTCAACGATAATGAGCATCGTGGTACAGATGATGTACAACGCTTTCTGGTTCGGCGGCATGAGCAGCCGCAGCAACGACGACGAGGATAACCGCGGAAACGGTATTTCAATGATTGCCGTTTTCGTAATAGGAGCCTTGTGTTGCGCCATAGCTTACCTGTTCACGCTGCTCACGCGCTTTGCAATATCGCGTAAACGCGAGTACATGGCCGATGCAGGTGGCGCCGAACTGTGCGGCAACCCGCTGGCACTGGCATCGGCGTTGCGCAAAATTTCGGGCGACCCCGGCCTTGACAACGTCAAGCGCGACGACATAGCGCAGCTGTTCATCATCCATCCGCAGCATTTCGCACCAGGCATGATGAACTTCTTCAGCTCGCTGTTCAGCACGCACCCAGACACAAGGAAGAGAATAGAGATACTTGAACAATTCTGATACCTGAATATATCCGGGCCGCAACATGACACATGTTTGCGGCCCGGTTTGTTTTAATAAAATTCAATATTTCCGCCTCCCTGTCATTACCACAAAGCAAGCCAGGGTCGGCTATATGGCAAAAAATAAAGCGATGGCCTTCACAGGCAACCGCTCTATATCTTCAATAGGTATTAGTTTTTTAAGGTAAAAAGATTGTTTTCAGGATAACAGTTGCAAATATAGCCACTTTTTTTTATACAACCAAACAAAATTAAAGATTTATTTTGACATCAAAGATGTGTGCCCACACAAGCAGAAATCTTAACATTGCTTAACGATAACGGTTCCCAATAACCTATAAAACGCAAGTAAGTTTCAGATTGATACTTCCCTTCATATCAAATTTTTACTGATATTATTTGTTTTTATGCACGAAACGTCGTAACTTTGGCGTATGGAAAAGTATAAATCACGTTTGACGAAACTATTTTTTACAATCTGTGTACTTTTGTTTCAAAGTATAACAGCTTATTCAGACAATTTCCCCAAACGCGAATTCAGGGGAGCTTGGATTCAGTGTGTAAACGGCCAGTTCCTCGGCATGGGCACTCAAAAAATGCAAGCTACGCTCACCTACCAGCTCGACAAGTTGAAGCAATACGGCGTTAACGCCATCATATTCCAGGTAAGGCCTGAGTGTGACGCATTGTATGAAAGCGAACTGGAACCGTGGAGCCGTTTCCTTACAGGCAGGCAGGGGCAGGCCCCAGCGCCGTACTGGGACCCGCTGGCATGGATGATAGAGCAGTGCCATAAGCGCGGCATGGAGCTCCACGCATGGATTAACCCGTACCGTGCGAAGACGAAGACGACCACGGCGCTGTCGAGAAACCACATTGCCATACAGCATCCCGAGGCAGTGTTCCCGTATGACGGACAGCTGATACTTAACCCCGGAATACCTGAAAACCGCGATTATATATGTATGGTCGTGGCCGACATCGTGTCACGATACGACGTCGACGGACTACACATAGACGATTACTTCTACCCCTACCCCGCTCCAGGACAGAGCATCCCTGACGACAAAGAGTTCGAGGCATACAACAATGGCATTAAAGACCGCGGCGACTGGCGACGCTACAACGTCAACATGTTCATGAAACAACTGCACGAGACGATACACAAGATAAAGCCCTGGGTCAAGTTCGGCGTGTCGCCGTTCGGCATTTACAGGAACAAGAAAAGCGACCCGGTAATAGGCAGCGCCACCAACGGCCTGCAAAACTACGACGACCTGTACGCCGACGTGCTGATGTGGGTCAACAACGGGTGGGTGGACTACTGCGTGCCGCAAATCTACTGGCAGATAGGACACAAGGCCGCCGACTACGAGACGCTCATAAAGTGGTGGGACAAGTATGCCGGCAAGCGCCACCTGTACATCGGCGAGGACGTTGAGCGTACGGCTAAATACCCCGACCTGAACAACAGGAACATAAACCAGCTGCCGGCCAAGCGCAGGCTGCACGACCAAATGAGGAACGTAAACGGCACCGTGCTGTGGTATGCCAAGGCTGTTGTCGACAACGTAGGCAACTATGGCTCGCTGTTGGAAAAAGTGTACTGGAAGCATCCGGCGTTTGCGCCGGTGATGCCTTACATCGACGGCAAAGCGCCCAAGAAGGTAAGGAAGGTAAAACTGATAGACATGGGCGACAAGCTCGTACTGTTCTGGAAAGCCCCGAAAGGCAGCAACTGGAAGAGCAAGGCGGTAAAATATGCTGTGTACAAATTTGCGAGAAACGAGAAAGTGGACATCAACGACCCGTCGAAGATAGTCGCCGTAACCACTGACGAGTTCTACGAGATACCGAGAAAGGACATCCTGCCGGGAACCAAGGTGCAATATGCCATAACGGCCTTCGACCGTATGAGCAACGAGAGTAAACCGCAGAAAAAAACAATAAAATACTAAAGCCATACATACTATGAAAGCGAACGACGCCACCATTACACAAATC
>HF986744.1:0-29501 GCA_000433175.1 Prevotella sp. CAG:1058 | reverse complement strand
CTGAAGAAGAGCCTACAATAATGACAGACATCCACCTGAGCATATCACAGGACACAGGCGAGCTGCTGGCCTTCGACGACAACGACAACGAGATAACGCGCTGCGTGGTAAGCGACTGGATAGACTACAAGGAGCCTGACTTTTACGACACGGCGGCCGAAGCCATCAGAAGCGTAATCGAAAGACTGCACGACCAGGTGGACAACCTGTGCATACTCAAGCCGTACAGCTTCGTGCTCGAGGACGACGAGCGCGAACACGTATCCGAGCTGTACCTTGTAGATAGCGACATAAAAATCATCGGAGGCGACCTCATGAAAGGCCTTGACGAGGATTTGGACAGGTTCCTCAACGAGCTGATGAAGTAACACCACCCTGCCGTGCCCGGTGCCTGCACGCAGCGGGAAAACAGGCATTACGCAAAAGGTGGCCTTTCGCATCGTGAAAGGCCACCTTTTGCGTGATAACAGGTAACCTTTTACAAGGCAAAAGGTTACCTTTTGTTTTCAGCGTCAAAGTTTCTCCTTAATGAATCCGTGGCGGTAAGCGTAAAGGAGCTTCTCGAGTTCCTCGACCTGTCGTTTCAGTTCACGGCCTATGTCTGTGTCGGCCACCAGCATGCGGTGGACTGACATTTCCACAATCTGCGTCGTACTCTTAATGTCCGAGCCGCGCAGTATGGCGTCCTCCGTACTCGTAAACGGTTCGTGCTGCACGAGCTGGAAACCGCGGCTGTGGTAAACAAGCGTGTATCCGGCAATTCCTGTCTCCTTATGGTATGCCTGCGAGAAGCCGCCGTCGATAACCATCAGCTTGCCGTTGGCCTTTATCGGATTCTCACCACTCACCACATGCACGGGCACATGGCCGTTTATTATGTGGCGCATACGCCCGGTCACGCCGTATGCGTCAAGTATGTTGTCGCACACCTTCTCGTCGTCACGCAACTTAAAGTAGTTGCCTTTCTCCTCCTTGTACGTTTCCTTGTCCTTAAGGAAATAACGCTCGAAAGTGGCCATCTTGGACTTGTCGAAGAGTACGGAGTCGCGGCCGCACCAGAGATACAGGAAGTAATCTATCGCAAAGTTCTTGTAATTAGATTCCGTGTCGTTCTGGAATGCGCTGCGTACCACACGGTCAATGCGGTTCATCAGTTCGCGTCCGCTGAACTTCAGTCCCTTGTACAGCTCTACTTCCTTAAGGCTGCCGTCAGGATTCAGAGGCACTGACGCATGGAACAGGAGGTTGTCGTTGATTATTGTGTAAAGCGAGCCGTGAGTCAACATCAGGCGTATGTGCTTGTGCAGCTTCTCGTTGACAGTGAACGAATGTGTCAACTTGTCGATAAGCGCCTGCTCCTCTGGCGTCAGCTTGCAAGGGTCGGCTGGCGAAACAGTCGGGAAGCAGCAGCTTTTCATGGCATATTCCTTACCGTCTATTACGCATACGCCCCTGTCATAGTCAATTTTGTTCAGCAGTATCCTGTCTTGCATGTTCCACTCCGGGTGGCGGTTTATTATGGCAGCCTCAACCTTGAACTGGATCATGGTTATCGCCTTGTGCATCTGGGCCGTCAGCCTGCGTGTCTTGTCGTCAATCTCGCCGCTGCCGCCGTTTGTCTTGGGCACGAACTCCTCGCAAGGGTCGTTGCCGTAATGCTCCATGGCAAACGTAGCCAGCGGTATCAGGTTGATGCCGTATCCCTCCTCAAGCGTAACAAGGTTGGCATAGCGCAACGACAGGCGGATGACGTTGCACACGCAGGCGGCGTTGCCCGCGCAGGCACCCATCCACAGTATGTCGTGGTTGCCCCACTGTATGTCCCAGTTGTGGTATGTACCGAGCGTGTCCATTATGTCGTGCGCGCCGGGACCACGGTCGTAAACGTCGCCAAGTATGTGTAGAAGGTCTATGACAAGCCTTTGTATCACATGCGAGATGGCGATAATGAAGTCGTCGGCACGTCCGGTGCTGATGATGGTCTCGATAATAACATTAACGTACGCCGCCTTGTCCACGTCGTCGGGGCGTTCGTGCAGGAGTTCCTGTATGATGTACGAAAAGTCTTTAGGCAAAGACTTCCTGACCTTAGAGCGCGTATACTTGCTCGACACGTCACGGCATACACGTACAAGCTGGTGTATGGTGATATGGTACCAGTCGTCAAGGTCTGTCTCGTTAGCCTTTACAAGCTCGAGCTTTTCCTCGGGGTAATAGATGAGAGTGCAGAGTTCTTTCTTCTCCGCCTCGCGCAGCTCGTTGCCGAAGATGTCGTTCACCTTTCTCTTGATATTACCGGACGCGTTCCTAAGCACATGCTGGAACGACTTGTACTCGCCGTGCAAATCAGCAAGGAAATGTTCGGTACCCTTGGGTAGGTTGAGAATGGCCTGCAAGTTGATAATCTCGGTACTCGCGTCGGCAATTGTAGGGAACGAATCCGCCAGTAGCCGCAAAAAACGGATGTCGTTTTCAATGTCTTTAGAAGTTGTTTTCATTGTATTTCTGATTTAAAAAGTTTTTCCCTCAATTTCATTGTCCCCTTGTCGTCCAGCGGGTCGGCAAACATGAACCCTTGTCCCAGCCCGTAGCGCTCCTCCATTATCTTAAACAGCCGCGCTGCATCTTTCGCCAGTCCGAGTCCGCGTATCTTGCCGTACACCAGGTCTTCGTCGTAATCTTCAAACCTTAACTTCCTATACAAACGCACGAAATCCGAACGGTGTGCGTACCCGTATCTAATTTTCAGCAACAGTCCGACCAACTCCACGCAGACTCCGCGTTCCAACTGTGGAATCGACTTGTCGGACATAAGCCTTGCAATCTTTGCATCCGATGAAACATCTTTCGGTTTTCCGCCAGCATCACAAGCACGCAGCGCAAAACGGTCCAGCGTGCCTGCCGCCACGGCAGGTATCGGCATGCCTGCCTGCCGCAAACCTTCATAAACATTCTCGGATATGTTTTCGTCATAAGAGTGGATTAATATCCTGCGCCATGACTTGCCGTCAATCGAGCGCAATAGTGAAATATCGCCATCAGAAATTGTCACACGCCCATTATCCGACAGGCTTATGCCCAACAACAGGTCTTCAACCTTGCGTTCGTCGTCAGACATCTGGTTGAACGGAGCACTGTCGGCAACCTTCTGGTATAACGCAAGCAGGCTTCCGACCATGGCTTCCGCTGATATACCAGCGGTAATATTAAACGGACAGATGGTAACCGTCCTTGTGTTTATTGGGTGCGAAGCCTTGACTGAAGGATGCCAGCCGAAATACTCAAAACGGGCCTGCTCCTGCTGCGTGATGAAATGCAAGGCTCCAGCATCTTTCAACATGCGGCGTTGGAACATTACCGACATGGGCAACTTGCCCGTCCAGTAATGCCTCTTAACATGCCAGCTTTCAAGCCTGCGGTCGACAGTCAGCACGGTAGGCACCTTAAGTCTGGCGCACTCCCTGAACAAAACTCCTGCCACATGATTCCAACAAGCATGTATATGGACTACGTCCGGACGCATTGCGGTCAGCAAACGCCTTAACCGCCGACGTCCCCGCCCTATGACAACCGCCGAAGCAAGACATTCCTTTATATCAATCCCGTCTAACGACACCTTGCCGGCATTACAGGTAAGGACGGTAACATCCGCCTTCCCTGACATGCTGGCAAGCAACGCCACCTTATAGCTCAGAAGCGGCGAACGCTCCACGGCCTCCAGATTCGGGATGAAATGCAGAACCTTCATATTTGTCATAGCCTACGACTTATGGCTTGTAAACTCATACTTGTCAGTAAACCTGTAAGATATTGCATATCTCAGATTATGCCAGACTAAACGCAGCTCGAACGGGAAAACCTTCCACAACGGAACGCTCTCCCCGAACAGGCGCATGGCGCGCCTTGCGTTTAACAGTCTGACTACAACGGGCAAAAACAAGGCAACGGAAGAGAAAGGCAGCATCAGCCACATCTGGGTCAACACCGCATAAACAGCCGAGCCGGCTCCGGCAACCAGACCGGCATACAGCGACAACATGTCGAGGTTAAACGCAAGACGGTGACTGAAACTTCTATCCAAATGCCGGCGCGTCTCCCGGTAAAAAAGATTCACACTGTGCCATTCCTTACGTGTTGGGACACGGTCCTCGACACGCCCTTCACAGCTCGTTTCTACAGCGGCATTGCCATGTCCGGCATACTTGTTTACAAGGAAGCCGTATTCCCCCCTTAGGTATTTAAGGTTTCCCTGGAATCCGTTTCCTGCCATAAACACGTCCTTCCTGAACATTATATTATTTCCGGCCATGCCATATGCAGCACCGTTGCACGCTTCACGGAAATTGGAATACTCGCAATGGAAACGGTAAAACACCTTGAAAAGCCCGGCTTCGTGAATATAGTTGCTGTAACCCATAACGATGTCGGTCCCTTCGTCCAGTCTTGATGCCATGACGCTTATCCACTTGTCCGATACCGGCCGGCAAGTAGCGTCAGTCAACAGAATCAATTCGTTCTTGGCCGCTTTCACGCCAAGGGTTATGGCTAGTTTGCGCCTGCTCATATAGCGGGAAGAATCGGGGACGAAAGTAGTGTAAAGGTTAGGGCGTTTGCCGTACGCCTTCAGAAAATCGCCGGTCCCGTCTTCGTCTTTATCCACCACTACAATAACCTCGTAACCCGGTTCGTAATCCTGCGACAACAACGAGTCGAGGTTGGCTCTCAAATCTTCAGCGTTATTGTCTGCAACAACTATCACAGACACCGGACGACACGGCGTTGCAGGCCCTGATGGTCCGTTACCACCGGCACGTACTTTCCTGAAGAACGTGTCGAGAAACGATGACAGCAACGCCAACACCACCAAAACCGCACAAATTACAATAGTTACAGTGTCAAAAATCATAATATCGTCATTTTATGTTCGCTGACGTTTTTTCCACACGATGTGCAATAATAACAAGACTACTGCAAATCCTCCGCAATATAGCCTTTGGGCAGAGGCCGGCAATTGTACTGTGAAGCCATAATCTCGCCGTATGCACCGGCCGAACGTATTGCAATAAGGTCGCCGCGGTGGCATCCGTTAATGTCTACCGCCTTGGCAAAGACATCGCTCGACTCGCATATCGGACCTACTACGTCGTAAGTCGTCGTGGGCTCGTCGCTCGAGATGTTCTCTATCTTATGGTAAGCCTGGTAAAGAGCCGGGCGGATGAGGTCTGTCATTCCTGCATCGATGATGGCAAACTTCTTTACCGCACCCTGCTTCACATACAGCACTCTCGATATCAACGAACCGCACTGGCCTACAACTGAGCGTCCCAGCTCGAAATGCAACATCTGCCCCTTGCGCAGCCTAAGATGGCGCGCATAAGTCTCGAAGTACGACTTGAAATCGGGTACTGGCACCTTGTTGGGATGGGTATAGTCGATGCCCAGACCGCCGCCGACGTTTATGTGCTTCACCGTTATGTGGTGGCTCTCAAGCTGGCTCTGCAAATCGTTTATTCGGTTGCACAATGCAACGAAGTCGCCCATGTCCAAAATCTGCGAGCCTATGTGGAAATGCAATCCTATAAACTCGACATTGTCCATACTTCCGGCCTTTTCAATGATGCCCTCCATGTCCTCCATGGCAATGCCGAACTTGTTTTCCGCAAGGCCTGTCGTAATGTTGGCATGTGTATGTGCTCCGACGTTAGGATTTATGCGGAAAGCCACACGGGCTACTTTCCCCTTCCGTCCTGCCAGTTCGTTAATGACGTCAAGCTCGGGAACGCTCTCCACGTTGAAGCAGAATATGTCTTTATCCAGCGCGTAATTTATCTCCCTGTCGCTCTTGCCCACCCCGGCAAAGACAATCTTTCCCGGCATGAAGCCCGCGTTTACCGAAGCCATTATCTCGCCGCCGCTCACGCAGTCGGCTCCGAGTCCGGACTGGCATATTACATTCAGAATCTTGGGGTTGGCATTAGCCTTAACGGCATAATGCACGCAGAACCCCTCATACTTGCCCGCTTCACGGTTTATAGTACGCAAAGTGTCACGCAGCAGCGTCGTATCATAATAATAAAACGGAGTTTCTGTATCTTTAAACTTGTCTAAAGGAAAAACACCCTTCATTTTTTCATTATCTTATTATTATTTGTCATTGAACAACGTGTCGCTCAAAGCTTGCAGCGCACGCTTCTTGTCGCATTCACGTACAAGGAACGAAATGTTGTAATTGCTGCCTCCGTAAGAAATCATCCTCACCGGAATGTTCTTCATCGCATCGGTAGCCAGAGTCTCAAAGCCGACATTGCTCCAGTCAAGGTCGCCTACAACACATATTATGCACATGTCCTTGTCAACCGTAACGGTGCCGTACTTCTTCAATTCGGCTACGATATCGTTAAGGTGCGAGTCGTTGTCAATACTCATCGAAACGCCCACCTCGCTGGTTGTAATCATGTCAATCGGCGTCTGGTAGCTCTCGAATATCTCGAACACCTTGCGCAAGAAGCCTGTCGCCAGCAGCATGCGGCTGCTCTTTATCTTGATAGCCGTAATGTTGTCCTTGGCCGCAACAGCCTTTATCTTGCCCTGAACCAGTTCATTATTAATTATCGTTCCAGGCGACGACGGGTCCATAGTGTTAAGCAGGCGCACCGGTATGCCGGCAAACTTGGCTGGCTGCACGCACGTAGGGTGCAATATCTTGGCACCGAAATAAGCCAACTCGGCAGCCTCCTCGAAGTTCAACTGGCGTACTGCCTCAGTCTCGTCGACCACGCGCGGGTCGTTGTTGTGCATGCCGTCGATGTCCGTCCAGATTTGTATTTCCTCAGCATCGACTGCCGCTCCGAGCAAAGACGCCGTATAGTCACTGCCTCCGCGCTGAAGGTTGTCTATCTCGCCGTAGGCGTTGCGGCAGATAAAGCCCTGCGTGATGTACACCTGGTTTCCAGGATTCTGCTCCAAAGCCTTTGCCAGCTTGTCCTTGATGTAGCCGAGGTCGGGCTCCGAGTTCTTGTCGGTACGCATGAAGTCAAGCGCTGAAAGCAGCACGGCCTTTACTCCGCACTCCTTAAGATAATTGACAACCATGTTGGTGCTCATTATCTCGCCCTGCGCCACGATGCTCTTCTCCTCGAAACTCGTGAAGAGGTCTTTGGTGAACGAGCGGAGATAGTCGAACTCGCCACGCAGGAACTTGCGTGTATCGTTCTTCCACTTCTCGGTCGAATACAGGTTGTCTACATGCTGCATGTATTTCTTTTCCAAACGGTTTATTTCGTCATTTGCACCCTCCGGATTCTTCCTGTACAGATAATCGGATATTTCTATCAAGGAGTTAGTCGTGCCCGACATGGCTGAAAGGACAACCAATACGGGCTCGCCGCTACTCGTTATCAACGAAGAAACATGCTGCATACGCTCGGGCGAACCAACCGACGTACCTCCAAACTTCATTACTTTCATAACCTTTATACTTTTTATTTTATTATATTCAACATAAAACATCCGCCGGACGTACGACCGCCCGCACGTGAACTACTACTCTCCGGCAAGCGCCAACCTGTTGTACTGGTTTGTCACGTCGTTCAACCTGCCGTCCTTGCACTGGTAGACAATGCCCTGGTACTTGTCAAGCATGGGTATGTTGTGTGTCGACATCACGACCGCCGTACCTGTAAGGCTGACCTGCTTGAGCAGGCTGATTATATTGTCGGCAGTCTCGGGGTCAAGGTTTCCCGTAGGCTCGTCGGCTATTATCACCTTCGGCTTGTTGAGTATCGAGCGGGCGATGGCCACGCGCTGCTGCTCGCCGCCCGACAGTTCGTAAGGCATGCTTGCCTTCTTGTCCTGCATGCCCACGGCCTCGAGCACTTCGTCAATGCGCTCGTCCATATCCTTCTTGTTCTTCCATCCTGTAGCCTTCAACACGAAGCGCAGGTTGTTGTACACGCTGCGGTCGTGGAGCAACTGGAAATCCTGGAATATTATGCCGAGTTCCTTGCGCAAGGCGGGCACTTCCTTACGTTTCATCTTCAGCAGGTTGCGCTCAAGGATAACGGCCTCGTCGCCTTCGTCTATGTCAAGTTCGCAGTAGAGCGTTTTGAGCAAGCTGCTCTTACCCGAACCTACATGTCCTATTATGTAGACAAACTCGCCTTCGTCCACATGGAAATCGACACCGCCCAGCACGAGCTTGTCTCCCTGGTAAATATTTACGTTTTTATATTCTATGAACATATTTATTCCTCGCTTTTATATTCTCAATGTTTAGCCAGACAGGCCGTGCAATCATGCACATTCCGTTTGCAAAATTACTAAATTAGTTTTTGATTAACGACAATTAAATACGATAAAATAAGCATTTGACACAAAATGTCACAAAACCGATAATATTTGCCACAGTCCACATCAAACTGACACACGCCGCCGCACCTGAAGACTCGTTTGTAACGATTTGCCAGAATATCACAACGGAAGCTGAACGGGGCAAACAGCGTCATATTGTCATTCAGGAAACTTCCGTCTGAATTGGCAAAATAGAAAAGAACGGACACCACCGGCTACTGTCCGCATGCGCAAAATAGCCCCGATTGGGTATAAAAACACGGCAAAGAAGTGGGCAAAACGGGCTTTTCACGCTACAAAAGACGGCTGAAAGCAACCCGAAAGACGCTTGTTTAGCATCCGAAAAGCCATTGATTGCGGTGCAAAAGGATACCTTTCAGCACGACAAAGCCTTGTAAACGCCACCCGGAATTGCACAGGCGAGC
This sequence comes from Prevotella sp. CAG:1058, assembly GCA_000433175.1. Classification (GTDB taxonomy): domain Bacteria; phylum Bacteroidota; class Bacteroidia; order Bacteroidales; family Bacteroidaceae; genus Prevotella. The sequence goes on along the minus strand of HF986744.1, from coordinate 20,727 downwards.
GTCTATCGGCAGCATATCGTTGAAGCACAAGGCGTTACGTTTGCACACGTTTTCCTGCATTTTTCCGCGCCACTGATTTTTATTTCACGGCGAACGCCTTCCAGAGGCGTCAGGAGAAATCAACATGTAAGCAAATCATCGCAATTAACATGATTATGGCACACGGCCGTACATAATTGTACCCATGCAAGTTTAACAATCATCAACACCCCTTACTAATTATCGGCGATGCACTGAAAATGCCGGAATCAAATTGACAGATTAATACATTCACGCACAATTAATTTGGAATTCTCAAAATAAAATCGTAATATTGCAAACAGAAAGGGTTGCCAGCAGCTGTAATATTTAAGATTGGGCTGTGAATTTTGGCAGCCTGGAATAGTGCCATGCCGCTAAGCGGACCAAACGGACCGCAAGACGAAAAACTGAAACAATACATCGAAACCTATTCTGGCTAGACTAGCCAGCAAGGGTTTTACACATACAAGCGCAGGCTAGTCCGTAAGGATGAACGACCGGCGCGAAGGATGTACAGGATAAACACTCTGACGGCAAACGCCAAGACTGACAACAAGTAACAGACATACTTTAACCGGAATAATATGAAAGCATTAATAACTACAATCATCAGCCTGTCAATGTGCCTTACTACGGCTCTTGCACAAAACAAGGCCGTGGAAGCACTTAACACCATGCCTAAAGAGCTGCTGCCATACATCAGCGACAGCCAACTGCAAGAAATGGGCAAATTCACGATAGACAACGACACGGTAAAGGTGAAGAACGAACTGAACGGTACAAGCACCGTCACTACGATAAACGACGACTTTGCCAAGCTCGACCTAAGCAACAGTGCGCTTATGCTGATAAAACTGTTGCCCCTGAACGACAGCACGCAGATAATATGCCTCGTCAGGACCATCAAGATACCGTTGCCCGAGAGCAGCGTAAGTTTCTATACTACCGACTGGAAACGCATCAGGTCGAGGTTCGGACTGCCCGACACGCGCAACGCAGGCGCCATGCTCTACGACATGACGCAGAAACCTGACACCATGAGTGTGGACAGGTTCAACGAACTGCGTGACTATTTGGACCCCGTCACCATAAGTGCGGACATACCTGAAGGGGGCGACATCATCACATTCAAGATAAACGTGCCGTTCACTACAAAAGAAGAAAAAAGTAAGGTTGAAGCCATAATTAGGCAAAAATCCTTTAAATGGGACGGCAAAAGTTTTAAAACTTGTTAGAAAACAGATTTTTCCATGAGAATATTTTGCAAATATGGAATTAATCCGTAATTTTGCACTGTGTTTTTCATGGTATTAGATTATTAAGGTTAATAAAAAGATTGGTTGTCGTGAGACAATCAATTTTTGTTTTATATAGGTTCATCCATTCTGCTACATAAAACTGAATGGTGAACCTATATGATTTATTTGGGACATTAAAACGGACGAATAACATAACAGAAGCGCCCGCAAGGAGATTAAGGTTAATACTCCTTGCGGGCGCAGGCATATCATGCCACGCATTTGCGGGCATACTTACATCAGGCCATGGCCACGGTAAGTCCGGCCATGACAATGCTTACCATCGACATAAGTTTTATAAGGATGTTGAGCGACGGACCCGACGTGTCCTTGAAGGGGTCACCCACAGTGTCGCCTACGATGGCTGCCTTGTGGCACGGCGAGCCTTTACCACCGAAATTGCCCTCCTCTATCATCTTCTTGGCATTGTCCCACGCACCACCTGAATTGGCCATGAACACGGCAAGGGTGAAACCTGTCGACATGCCGCCGACAAGGAGACCGAGCACGCCTGCCACGCCAAGGATGACGCCGACGACAATGGGTATTGCTATTGCAAGGAGCGAGGGAAGTATCATTTCGCGAAGTGACGAGCGCGTCGAAATCCTGATGCAGCGGTCGTAATCGGGAGTGGCTTCGCCTTGAAGTATGCCTTTAATCTCACGGAACTGGCGGCGTACTTCCTCAACCATCGCGCCTGCGGCACGTCCTACTGCTCCCATGGTGATGCCGCTGAACATGAACGCTGCCATCGCTCCTATGAAAACACCGACAAGCACGTTGGGATTCATCAGATTAACCTGGAAGAAGTCTATCATGTCGAGCAGGCCGGCGTCTGCCGGATTAAACGTATTGCCAAGATTGTCGACAAACGTGGCACCTTCGTTGACGGCCCTTACCATGTTGATTTTTATCTCTTCAATGTACGAAGCAAGAAGAGCCAAGGCCGTAAGTGCTGCACTGCCTATGGCGAAACCCTTGCCCGTGGCCGCCGTTGTGTTGCCAAGCGCGTCAAGTGCGTCAGTACGTTTGCGCACTTCCGGGTCGAGACCGCTCATCTCGGCATTGCCTCCGGCGTTGTCGGCAATCGGACCGTATGCGTCGGTGGCAAGCGTTATGCCAAGCGTCGAGAGCATGCCCACTGCGGCGATGCCTATGCCGTAAAGGCCCCTTGAAATGCTCCCTGAACTCATAGACATGTCGAAGCCGTTGGCGCAAAGGTAACTTGCCATTATGGCAACCGAAATGGTAACGACCGGCACCATTGTAGAAATCATGCCGGTGCCTATGCCTTTTATTATGACTGTGGCCGAGCCGGTCTGAGAAGACTTGGCTATGCTCTTTGTCGGCTTATAACTCTGGCTGGTATAATACTCGGTCGCAGAGCCTATTATCACGCCTGCGGCAAGTCCGCAGACAACTGAGAACGACACGCCAATCCAATTTTCAATGTTCAGCAGGTACAGGATGACAAACGTTGCAACGGCAATCAAGCACGCCGAAACATTTGTTCCGAGATTAAGCGAATGGAGCAAATCCCTCATTGTAGCGCCCTCTTTTGTACGCACAAGGAATATTCCGCCAATCGAAAGGAAGATGCCTACGGCAGCAATAAGCATCGGTGCGATGACGGCCTTCAGCTGCATGTCGCCATTAAGGGCGAAGGCGGTTGCGCCGAGCGCTGCCGTACTGAGTATGCTTCCGCAATAACTCTCATACAGGTCGGCACCCATGCCGGCCACGTCGCCCACGTTGTCGCCCACGTTATCGGCGATTGTAGCAGGATTACGCGGGTCGTCTTCGGGAATGTCGGCCTCAACCTTGCCTACAAGGTCGGCTCCAACGTCGGCAGCCTTGGTGTAAATGCCGCCTCCGACACGCGCGAACAGCGCCTGTGTTGACGCTCCCATGCCGAAAGTAAGCATCGTTGTGGTTATCGTTACGAGTGCGGTGTTCTCGCCTTCATAAAACGCACTAAGCAGGACAAACCAGATGGCGATGTCCAAAAGACCAAGTCCTACAACGACAAGCCCCACCACGGCTCCGCTCCTGAAAGCTATGCGGAGTCCCCGGTCGAGGCTCTTGCGCACGGCATTGGCCGTGCGTGCCGAGGCGTAAGTCGCCGTCTTCATGCCGAAAAAGCCGCACAAGCCTGAAAAGATACCACCCGTAAGGAACGCGAAAGGCACCCACGGATTCTGTATGTGCAGCACATAGGACATGAATGCGAACAAAACACAGATAACAACAAAAATGACTGCTACGACCTTATACTGCTGTTTAAGGTAAGCCATGGCTCCAATACGCACATAGCCTGCAATCTCTTTCATGCGGTCGGTACCCTCGTCTTCCCTCATCATGTACCTGAAAAAATGCCAGGCCATGGCCAATGCGCAGACGGAAGCAAAAGGCACGAGCCAAAATACAGATGGAATGTTCATAGTTTTTTCATGTTTATGTTATTAAATTATCAGGTATCAGAATCAAGACAAAGCGTTGTCCCTTGTCAGGCTGCCTGCCGCTGCAGGTAGTATAAGTGACCCGTGGTGCCGGCATGGCAGTATAAGCCGGGCCGGCACACTTACGGGCAAGTATCAGAACCTGAACGAGAACTGCGTGTCAATCAGGCTGTAGTTGTGCGAATCGAGCGAGCGGTCGTTTACAAGGGCGTACTCAAGGTTAACCTGAAGGTTCTTGGTGAACATGTAGTCGACACCTATTTCATAATAAGTCTTGCTCGTATTCCATTCAGCCTGCGGACGGTAGAGGTCGTAACGGGCCTTTACGTGCAATTTCTTCTTAATCACCGGGGCTATGGCAAGTGCGTAGAAGCCGTCTGCCTTATTTCCGGCAGCGGTGTTGACTTCGTCGGCCTTCAGGTCGGCACTTTGGTTATAAACAGTCTTGAAGCCGTAACCGGTAGAATGGATATACTCCGAACGGAACGTCCAGTCGTCGAACACGTACTCGCCGCTTATGGCATAACGGTTCTTGGAGAGGCTCTTTACGCCGTCACTGCCCTTGCGTGCGTACGAGCCGGTCCATCCGAATCCGCCTATGCGCAAGCCTTCCACCGGCATAATCCACGCTCCGCCGATTACGTCCTTACGGTTGTCAACGTCCTTCGTGTTAATGCCCTGTCCGTTGAACACGCCGACCTGGTAGTGGAAAAGCGGCCTGCCGGAACTTGTCTTGAACAAGTCGCCCTGCAGCTGGACACCTATGTCGCGGCCGTTTGACGCGTGTTCGCCCACCCTGTCGCTGAATCCGGCGAGCTTCGAGACATTCTGCGAATAGCTCATGAAGCCCTGGTCTATCGGGTGCATGGGGTTCTCGAAGGTGAACGGGCGCTTGAACTGTCCCGCCTTTATCTTGAGGAACGACAACTTCTGCCATTCTATGAATACGTCGACAAGCCTCGGACTGTCACCAAGCGTGGCGGTGTTGCCGTTGGCCTGACCCTGTATTTTGTAGGCAAAGTCGCCGAGTATGCGTCCGTCGAGCGAGAAACGGATCATCCTAAGACTGAACGTATTGCTTTCAGCACCCTGCTGGCCGCTGTACTGGTATTGCCCTATGGCATAACCGCTGAACTTGGGTTTGCTGAAGACTTTTGCATTATCCTGTGCGCAAACGCATGCCGGTGAGGCAAGCAAGCCAAACAACGAAACGGCAAACAGGCGCATGCCCTTACCTTTCATCCTACCGTAAGTTTCAGAAATAAAACGATACATTATCTTAATTAATCTCTTTTATCCAACAAAACAACATTTTCAACATGGGGCGTATGCGGGAACATGTCGACCGGCTGGACAGCCTCAACCTTGTAATACTGGTCGAGCAGTGCCAGGTCGCGTGCCTGCGTGGCAGGATTGCAACTTACGTAGACAATGCGCCGCGGGGCAGTCCTTATAATGGTCTGTACCACGTCGGGGTGCATTCCGGCACGCGGCGGGTCGGTGATGATGACGTCCGGGCGGCCGTGAGTGGCTATGAACTCGTCTGTAAGTATGTCCTTCATGTCGCCGGCGTAGAAGTCTGTATTGCCGATACCGTTGATTTCAGAATTAACCTTTGCGTCTTCTATGGCCTCGGGCACATACTCTATGCCGACAACCTTGCGCGCGTAACGCGACACGAAGTTGGCTATCGTACCCGTACCGGTGTAAAGGTCGTAGACAAGTTCGCCGCCGGTGAGGCCTGCAAAGTCGCGAACCACAGAATAAAGGCGGAAAGCCTGGTCGGTGTTGGTCTGGTAGAAACTCTTTGCGCCGACCTTGAACTTAAGGCCGTCCATGATCTCGAATATGTGGTCGTTGCCCTTGAACACCTGCAACTCCAAGTCGTTATAAGTGTCGTTGGCCTTCTGGTTGTCAACGTAAAGCAAGGCCGTAACCTCGGGGAAGTGGTCGGCTATGTGCTGGAGCAAGCCCTTTGCGCGTGCCTCGTCGCCCTCCTCGTCGTAGTGGAACTGTACAAGCACCATCCACTCACCCGTGTCCGAGTTGCGGATAACTATGTCGCGGAGAAGTCCGTGCTTGCCGCGCAGGTCGTAGAAGGTCATACCCGTAGAGTATGCATAGTCGCGGATGGAGTTGCGCATGCGGTTGTGCAGGTCGTCCATCAGGTGGCATTTATCTATCGGCAGAATCTTGTCGAACGCCCCGGTGATGTGGAAACCTATGGCGTTCATCTGCGAATACTCCGTGCCCGAAGCTATCTCGTCCTTCGTAAGCCAGCGCTTGTTAGAGCAACCGAACTCCAGCTTGTTGCGGTAGCCCAGCGTTTTCACCGAGCCCAATATCGGCCTTATCTCCGGCAAAGCCACCTTGCCTATGCGCGTAAGCTGGTCATACACCTGCTGCTGCTTCATCTTAAGCTGCTCGCTGTAAGGCACATTCTGCCACTTGCAGCCGCCGCACACGCCGAAATGAGAGCACACCGGCTCAACGCGCACGTCGCTCGGCTTGACAAACCTAATAATCTCAGCTTCGCAATAGCTGTGCTTCTTGCGGCGCACCTGCAAGTCGACAACGTCGCCGGGAACGGCAAACGGCACAAAGACAACAAGGTCATTTACACGCGCCAACGACTTGCCCTCGGCGGCATAATCAGTTATCGTTACGTTCTCCAATACTGGTAACGGCTTTTTCTTTCTGCTCATATCACTGTTTTAGTAAACATGCCAATACGCAAACAAGGATATCCGCGCCAACAAGCAGGGTGACGCCTGCAAGCAGGTAAAGGCGTGTCCTTATCTACGCTACAATGTACTTCCTTTATCATTAAACTTGATGCAAAGATAAAGGATATTTTTCAAAGAGGGAACAGGTTAACAGGTAAAAATGCAAAAAGGGAAAAGATTAAAAGCAGGAACATCATTTAAGCAAGAAAACGGAAACAAAACGGCGGACATGCTTTTGCCAAAAAAACAGATACCCATATGGCATGGAGGCATGTCCGCCGACTTATTTCAGTTCAAACAATTATCCGCAATAGAAAGAGTCGTGAACAAGTTTCTGCATCAGCTCGGCGTCTTTCTCGGCAGCCTCGCGCAAGTTGGCGTCGTCAAGACCGCGCAGCTTGTTGATGATGCCGTCGATCATGCGGGGCGAGAATACTCCGCCTGCCTCGTACAAGCCGCGCTGGCGGCTCAGCCATTCGGCAGAAGCCACGCAACTGTCGGGCAGCTGCTCGAACTTGTCGCTGTCGCTTGCCCTCTCGCCGAGGCCTACATACTTGTCGGCAGCAATTTCGAGAGCCTTGTTCTCGTCCATTTCCAATCCGTAACGGCAAGCCACGCATAGGCCGGCCATCAGCTGGTAAACGTCTGCCGATGCGTCAGGCGAGCGCATCTCGACAGTCTGCTTCTGGGTTGTGTCGCCCTTGTTCTCCTTCTCCAAGCTGTTAGCCTGCACGCACATGTCCTTGCCAGAGGTCCAGCCCAGTGGCACGCGCACGAGAACCGAACGGTTGCAGTCGCCCCAGCACACGCTCGTAGGTGCTTCCTGATGCGGCACAAGGCGGAAATAAGACACGGGAGTCTTGTTGCCGAACGCTGTTATCGACGGTGCAAGCTCCATCATTCCGGCTATGGCACGGCGGGCCTCAGCCGACAGTTTGCCGCCGGCTGTCATGCAGTTGCGGCCGTCTTTCATCATGCGCATGTGGATGTGCAGGCCCGAACCGGCCTTTCCAACAGTAATCTTGGGAGCGAACGTAACGTCGAGACCGTACTCGTAGGCAAGGTTGCGTATCACCCACTTGGCCAGCACGAGCTGGTCGGCAGCGTCCTCTACAGGACACGGCAGGAACTCTATCTCGTTCTGCTCGAACACCTTGCCGTCAGTCGTGAAGTTGCCCACCTCGGAGTGACCGTACTTAATCTGTCCACCGGTCTGCGCAATGAACGACATGCACTTCTTGCGGAACTCGTTGAACTTGGCAAACGGGCCTGACTCGTGGTAGCCGCGCTGGTCGACAGCGGGGAACATCTCGTCGTCCTCGGCTATGACATAATACTCAAGTTCGCCCATAGCCTCGTAAGTCATGCCTGTCGACGCGGTGAACGCCTCGGCCGCACGGTGCAGAGTCTGCGCCGGCGAGCAGGCAAAGGGCTGGCCGTCCTTGTCGAAGAAAGAGCAGAGCAGGCACAGCGTGGGTATCTCGGAGAACGGACTGACGAAAGCGGTGCGGAAACGCGGCACCACGTAAAGGTCGCTGCTCTCAGCCTCGACAAACGAGGGGAACAGGCTCGAACCGTCAACGCGTTCGCCGTCGGTCAATATCGTTTCAAGATAAGAAAAGTTATTAATCATAAAGTTGAGCGTCTTCATCCTTCCGTCTTCTGCCGGATACATGAAGTCAATCATCCTTATGCCTTTCTCACGCACGAATGTGATGATGTCGGCTTTTGTTAATTCAGCAGCCGGTTTCTGGAAAAACGCCACCAGCTCATTGGCGCTCATCTCGACAGTTTTATCCATAGCAATGAAATTTAAAGTCAAAAAATATTCTTAGATACAAAATTAACAACTGTAACCGCAGGCTAAACCATTATACGCCCACGACTTTACAAAAGTAAGTATTTTTATCATCCAATCCAAATTTCAGGCATTACATTTTCATAAAAAAGCATAATGCCGGTACTTCAACATAGCAAAATGTCACGAGCAGGGCAACATCGGCACCGGCATTACCGACAAAACCGCAATAAGCCGAAGGCGGCATATATAATAAGGTGAGGTTATATGTAATACGGTAAAAAAACGGCTGTTTTGCAAAAGGCCGTGTTTTACCATGCAAAAGGTTACCTTTTACGCCCTGAAAGGTAACCTTTTAGAATGCGAAAGGTTACCTTTTGCAACCGGCATGGTGGCGCATGAACAAGCCATGCGCTGCAAGGCCGTATGCGGCATGCCGACAGCGCGCGGCGCAGATGCGCCGTGGTACAAGACAAAAGTCAGGATTGCACCATCATGACAACAGGGAAACTGATGGTAAACTTGGTAGTAACTTGACGCCCGGGTTAAATATCAGGCGTCAAGTTCCGAATATTTCTTATGCCCCTTGGCATAATACTGCCAAAGGATTGAGCGGCGGTAAATACCCTTAATGTCGTCAGTCTTGCGCTTAGACTGTATCTCCTGGCGCACGGCACGATACTCAGGCAACCATTTCTTGAAAGCCTTGCGTCCGTTCAATATGGCCTTGAAATCGCCTATGCGTCCGCCGGCAAGGGCCTGCAATGCGGCAACGTAATCGAGAACGGCACGCACGCGCATCACCCGGCGCAACTCACTGTCGGGCAGGTTCTTGTAAAGCATTGTCAGGTTGTTGCGGAAATTAAGGTACGTCTTCATCGGATTGTTCTTCGGCAAGGTGCCGCCGCCGATATGATAAACGAAGCTGTCAGGCACGCAATATATCTTACGCCCCATCAGGCGCAGGCGCCAGCACAGGTCAATCTCCTCGCTGTGGGCGAAGAAACGGGCGTCGAAACCGCCCGCCGACTTGAAGTCGGCAGCCCTGACCATCATGCACGCACCGGTTGCCCACAGTATCTCGTCCTCGTAATCGTACTGCCCGTCGTCGGCTTCGACCGTGTCGAACATCCTGCCACGGCAGAAAGGATAGCCGTAACGGTCGATAAGGCCGCCGCACGCACCGGCATACTCGAACAGGTCGTGGTCCTTCTCTGACAGCAGCTTGGGCTGGCATGCCGCGGCATCGGCATTATTGTCCATGAACTCTACCAACGGCGTAAGCCAGTGATGGGAAACTTCCACGTCAGAATTAAGCAGCACATAATACTCCGCCTCTATCTGCTGGAGCGCACGGTTGTATCCTTCGGCGAAGCCCCAGTTCTTGTCGAGAACGACAAGGCGCACCTCGGGGAAATGCGTTTTCAAAACTTCCAGCGAATTGTCGGTCGAAGCATTGTCGGCTACATATACCACTGCATCGCCGCGCGAATAGTCGAGCACGTTAGGAAGGAAACGTGTAAGCATCTTCACGCCGTTCCAATTCAATATGACAATAGCAACCTTATCCATTTACGAGTATAGCTTTTAATGCGGTCTTATTATGGTTGAAGTCTCCAAGCCTTACGCTGATTACCCGGTTATCAAGGCTGTCGTTGTCGGGCGACGGCGGCAGTTCCACCCTGATATAGTTTCTTGTAAAGCCGTGCATGGCCTTTCCGCTGGCCGCCCTCTCGAACAGCACCTCGGCCTCCTGGCCTATATGGCGCGCGTAAAAAGCCTCGGTCTTGCTGTCAGACAAGTCCAGCAGGCGTTTGCTGCGCAGCTTCTTGTCCTGGTCGGACACCACGTAAGGTATCTTCAGGGCTGCCGTTCCGGGGCGCTCGGAATAAGGGAACACGTGCAGTTGGGTTACGTCAAGACTCTTCAGGAACTCGTAAGTCTCCTCGAACAGTTCGGGACGCTCGCCGCGCGTGCCTACCATAACGTCGACGCCAATGAACGCATCTGGCATCACTTTCTTTATCAGCTCTATCTTGTGGGCGAACAGCGCGCTGTCGTAACGGCGGTGCATAAGGCGCAACACCTCGTCAGAACCACTCTGCAAAGGTATGTGGAAATGGGGCATGAACGCCCTGCTGCCTGCACAATACTCAATCAATTCGTCGTCGAGCAAGTCGGGCTCTATGCTGCTTATGCGGTAACGTTGTATTCCCTCGACGCCGTCGAGTGCCTTAACAAGGTCAATGAAACGCTCGTTGGTGGTCTCGCCGAAGTCGCCTATGTTAACTCCGGTAAGCACAATCTCCTTTCCGCCCTCGGCAGCAGCCTGTCTCGCCTGCCCTACAAGCGACTCTATACTGGGGTTACGGCTGAATCCGCGCGCGTATGGGATGGTGCAATACGTACAGAAATAATTGCAACCGTCCTGCACCTTGAGGAAATAACGCGTACGGTTGCCGCGCGAACAGCTCGGCGCAAATGTCTTAATGTCCTTAGTCTTAACGGCATGAAAACGGTGCAAAGCCGTAACTTTGGACGTACCCGACCATGCTTCTGACAAGAATTGTATTAGGTTAGCTTTCTCGTTGGCCCCCAAAACGAGGTCAACACCGTCTATCTTGCTTACCGTCTCGGGCTTGAGCTGGGCGTAACATCCTGTCACAATGACAAACGCTCCGGGGTTTTCACGCACCATACGGTGTATGGCCTGGCGGCACTTGTGGTCGGCCACCTCCGTCACCGAGCACGTGTTAATGATGCAGATGTCGGCATTCCTGTCGACAGTGCGCACCCCCATGTCCTCGAGCATACGCCCGAAAGTTGAAGTTTCAGAAAAGTTCAACTTGCAGCCAAGCGTAAAATATGCGGCGGTCTTGCCCTGAAAGGCTGATGTATCTATCATTTATTTTATATGTTTAAACAACCGTAGCCAACCAACTGCGGCCGGAAAAAGGTCTACACCTTATTATATATAAATATAAAAACATTTCACAACCAAGACAGGCCCTGATTGTATGGCGCAAAGATAGTAAAAAAACTCGATAAAAGTGTCTACAAACAACAATTCTTAAGACGTCCAAAATATTTAACAGTCGTTAGCAGTCTGTATCCATTTGGCAATCAGCGACTTACAAAAAAGTTACAAAAACATCAATAAAAAAAAGCCTAAAAAGAGAACAACGTATCGAAAAAATACTTACCTTTGCAGCGTTTTAATAAACAAATGATTGTTTTACAGATTTAAAAAGCAAAGAAAATGAAAAAGTTAGTTTTAATGTTCGTAGCTATCGCAGCTATTTCATTCGCATCATGTGGTAACAAGACAGCTCAGGGTGACGCTGCTGACACAACAGCAACTGACACTGCAGTTGTTGATACTATGGCTGCTGATTCAGCTCTTGCTGATTCTGCTGCTGTTGACACAACAGTTGCTGAATAATTAGCTACAACAGTTAAAAGCGTAAAAAACCGTCGGACCAGGTCCGGCGGTTTTTTGTTTATATCCCGATAACACATTCTTTACTACCATTTTCAGTTCCTTATTATACCTGTTTCATTATCACGGCTGACGCCTTTAGCCTTTATTCCGTCACGCTTACGCCCTTTTGACAAGCGCCAACTCAGTTTTATGCTTACCATATTTCCGGCATCCCCGTCGAACATCTGCTGGTTCTTATGCACATAACGGTTAAGAAGTTCGCCCTGCATCATCCTGACATCATTCTGGAAACAGTGCTGCCAGTAAAGGGAAACACTGAAATCGCCAAACCTGTAAGACGCCGATAAATAATAAGCGTATGCCTGACGGACTTTTGACTCACCTTCAAGAAAATTCCAGCCATTGTCTAAATATGCAGACAAAGACAACCGTCCGAGATACAGATCCGCACTTGCACTCCAGTTGAACGCTGATGAACAGTGTGTATAATCGTCGCCCGAATTAAAGCAACGGAAAAGCCCGCCGTTAAACATTAGCGACAATCTGCCTGGCAAAACATCGTAACGCGTGTAATTGTTGACATAAAAAAGATTGACGTGATGCTGGTTGGTACGAGTAAAAAGGAAATAAGTTTTACCGTCATCGTCAATCATCCTGTCAATCTTGGACATCGAGCAGTCGGGACTCATGCGGTAACACGTCATAATTTCCGTATACAGCGAAGGCAGCTGATACGAACAGGTCAACGACTGCTCTATAACTTTATTCGCACGAAGCATGGGATTTCCTACTGTTATCTCCATTTCATTATTCCTTACGGCAACGTCACCAAGATATTCAAGACGCGGCGGCTTGCATGTCATCTCTATATTATAGCCGATTTTAAAGGCGTTCCACGGAGAATAATCAACCTGCAACTGCGGACGCCACAGCCAATAATCAAACTTCTGAGCTGCCTGACGGTAATGCAGATTGCTTGCGCCCATGCCAAGCATATACGAGAAAGACGAAAGTTGTCCCTTGATTTGGGCAAAGGCATAGACGTCTGAACGGAATATGGAATTGTCGGCATCAACGCTGCCTTCGTATCCTGTATTGGAACAAGCCCGGATAAGTTCCAGGCCGGACGAGAAGGTAAACGGACGCAGGCGGTTCTCATATATCAGTTCCCCATAAAGCAAATTCTTGTCTCCACGCGACTTATAAGCATAAGGCGAGGAACCTCCGTAATTATAATCATAGTCTGAACTGGTATAACTGCCTGACATGTTTGCCGTTAGATTTTGCCTGTCTGTCAGGTTATAATTAAAATAAAGCTCGAATCCTGCCGACTTTGTATCATCTGAAGAGTTTATCATGAACGTCTCCTCCGCTTCTGCATAAGAAAGAGTTCTACGTCTGGAATTATCCGGAACACGAGAAATCGAGCCGTCGACAGTAGCCTGAAGCACGTAGCGCGCCGAATCTACAAGATTATATTGCAACCGTAAACCATGCGAAAGTGACTTTTTTCGGCTGTCAACATCACGCCGTTCGACTGTATAAAACGAATTGTCAGGCATCAGATAACGGTCGGTCTCCTCATACCTCTGCTTCTTCATGTCGCTGTAACCGAACGAATAATTCAGTCCGAAGCCGCTTTTTCCGACATTATATTTGGCAAACACGTCGCCACTTGAACGCATGGATGTAAGCGTCTGCATTACATCCGCACCGACTGCGTATCCGTTGTCAGGCCTGCGTACTACTATATTTATGACAAAATCAACGTCCTTACCATAACGGACTCCGGGATTTTTAATATAATCAACGTATTTAACCGACTTCACATCCAATGCCATCAGGTCGCTGCGGTCGGCAACTACATCATTTATCCTTACCTGAATCTGTCCTAAATTAGGCGGGACCGTTATTTCCTTAGTCACTTCATTGACTTTTACATAAGGCAAAGCCAGCTTGGACAGTAGGCTGTAACCCGTGGCAGATGCCTCTTGCTGCTCTTTAGTAGGAATCACGCGGAGCGCCCCGTCCTTATTATTTACGCGTGAACTTCTTACTACTATCTCAGACAAAGCCACAGAGTCAGCAGGCACCGAGTCGTTGTCCATAGACTGGGCAAACGCCGATAACGGCACGATAAACGGAAGAATTAATAAAACAAGGTTTTTCATCTTTGCTTTTTTCATGCAAAGATAAAGGCTCAACGGCAAAAAGCCCCGAACCTAATGCTGACAAGTATCTGACATTTTACTGACAAAAAGCCTCACACACAGCATTTTAGGTACAGGCAGCCTGTTAATGGCATATTAAAGAACAGTCATCGACTTACTTTCAGCCTGTATGCCCGTCCACGCTCAACCTCAATGCTAAGATTTGTATTTTGCCCTACAACAACCTTCAGCCTTCTTATTAATGTGTATAATGTCTCGCTTGGATCATCCTTTCCCGGCCAAAGAGCATCACATATTTCAGCCTTTGAAAGTTGGTTGCCGTCAGCGTTGAAGAACATTTCCATAAGGGTAAACTGCATCGGAGTAAAGCGTATCCTGTTGTTGTCTGCATCGTAGAAAACCCCTGCAGACCTGTCATAACTCATGCTGCCGACCTTACACAGGTCTGCATGCACAACCTCCATACCGCGCCGACGGCGCATGTAAGAAAGCGACAAAGTTCCCCATGCAAGGGCCATGAGGGCAAATGTTACCGGCATCTTTTGGTCGGAACAGCCCAGCACTGTGGCAAACGAGCATGAAGCATTACCGCGGAAAGCTATTGAAACATTTGAATTACGCGCAGCTCCAGACTTCCATATAACCGTATCACCGCTCACACCATCGGCACCCGACAATGCACCACCGTCGCCACCGTCGCCTGTAATAACCAAAAACGACACATACGACTTGCCGCGCAGTTCGGGAATAGACAAGTTACGGTCAAAACAATCATCGCGGAAACACAAGGCCACATCGTCTGACGAGACAGCCTGCAGCTGCCTGCATACGCGTATCGTATCGGCAGTGACCCACTCCTGGCCTTTCTCGGCCAAAGCACGTACAAGAGCATGGTTAAGGTCTGACGCAATACGTTCGCGTGCGTCGATGTAATTGCCAGTTCCCGTCACTACGGCCGAAGACAACAACACCGCAAAAACAATTATGGAGAAATATGCTTTCATACAGTCTTATTTATTGGATTTAAAACGAAGATACCCGCACGGAGGCGTCGTCCCTTGCATACTGGCGCCACGAACGGTAAACCCATCCTATCTCGTCCGTTGAGACTTTGGTGCGCAGTCCTAACTCGATAATTTTCTGCTTGCGCATCATGCAAGGCCAACCGTTGTAAAACAGGTTGTAATCCTCAAGCAAAGTGATCGTCATTCCGGTGTCAAGGCTGTCGCCCATGGCCTGGTTAAACTTGTCGGCAACACCGTCCTTGAAAATCAGATTGAACACACCGCCGACCAAATCACGTGTCTCTTCAACGCTGTATTTAGTGACACTCTTGGCCATTATGCCGTAATCGTCGTCGTAACCATACCCGTCGTAAGGACCGTAGCCTGCGGCAATAGTCGTGAACGAAGAATCTTTAGACAGATTGTCGACGTCATACCGGCCGATGTTGAACATCGAACCGTGCAGCGCAAAGAGCATGGCCACTTCATCATAAGCGGACAATACTCCCTCTTCAGACGAATACATGAGGGTAGTCAACGCCTCAATGTTAGCCCACGGCATTACCGAGTCGACATCAGGCACGACCGTATAAAGCGAATCGAACATGGTCTTTATGGCACCCTTCATCTTGTCGCGCACCTCCTTCCAGTTCTCCAGGCCCTGCAGCCTGCCAAACTCATCGGTGGTAAACACGGCCGTAAGCCCCTTGAAACTTTCCTTAAGCGAAGAGAACACGCGGCTTTTCATGTCGCCGGACGCCGAATCGCCGTACTGAAAAAAGGTAGGAATGAACTCGATAACATATCCCTGTGGCGTAGAATCGCGGACAATGACCATGAACTCTTCACGCAGTTTCTGCGATTTGCCGACGGTATCACCATTTTCCATGGAGAACTCAGATACCGTACGCACATACTTCATGGTGTCGTTCTTGCAGAAATAGGCTATAACGGAAATGGCCGAATCACTTTCGCCGCCGCCCGACGTGCCGCCGCGAATAACGCTACCACCCACGCCGATGCACAGCGACAGCAACAGGAACATAACAAGAACGGCCTTAGTCTTCATAAGCGTTATGATTTAAAGGTGCATTAATACGACTACAAATATACGCAAAAACCAAGAAAAAGCAACGCCGCCACGTTACTTTTTACGCATAAAAAAGCCCCGGCAGCACTTTATACCACCGGGGAACCCTTTGTATAATAAACTTGCTTTACAGTGCGAAAATTACTCTTCTACTGCAGCTTCCTCAGATTTAGGAGCCTCAACGGGAGCCTCTTCTGCCTTAGGAGCTTCTTCTACGTTCTGCTCGCCTTCTGCAACAACCTTGACGGGAACTTCTACAATCACCTCCTTGTGGAAATGAACAGTAGCTACATAGTCGCCCACCTTCTTAGCATCACGCATGGTGATGATTTTGCGGTCGATGTCATGACCGAGCTTCTGCAACTCTGCTGCAACGGTGTTTGCCGTAACGGCACCGTAAGCAACACCGTTTGCGCTGACCTTAACAGCTATTGTGAGGGCAACGTCCTTAATAGCCTCGCCCTTCTTCTCTGCCTCTGCCTTGATGGCTGCAAGCTTGCGGGCCTGCTGGCGGAGAGTCTCGGCAAGCTGCTTCTTTGCTGACTCTGAAGCTATAACGCCCTTGCCGGTAGGTATGAGGTAGTTACGGCCGTAACCTGACTTTACGTTAACGATATCGTTCTTGAATCCCAAGCCGATAATATCTTCTTTCAGTATTATTTCCATCGTGTCTCCTCCTTTTTATTTCAACAAGTCAGTAACATAAGGAAGTAACGCTATCTGGCGTGCACGCTTAACAGCCTGGGCCACGCGGCGCTGGTACTTCAGTGAAGTTCCAGTGATGCGGCGGGGCAATATCTTACCCTGCTCGTTCAAGAACTTCTTAAGGAACTCAGGATCCTTGTAGTCGATGTACTTGATGCCGCTCTTCTTGAAACGGCAATACTTCTTCCTCTTCGTATCAACTGAAGGCGGAGTCAAATATCTGATTTCTGATTCTTGTGCTGCCATTGTTTAAGCCTCCTCTTTTTTTGCTAATTTGTTTCTTCTCTTCTCGGCGTACTGAACGGCGTACTTGTCGAGCTTAACTGTCATGAAACGGATAACCTTCTCGTCGCGACGGTATCCAGTCTCAAGTGCCTTGATTACTTCTGGCTCAGCCTTGAACTCGATCAGGCAGTAGAAACCTGTCGACTTCTTCTGAATAGCGTAAGCCATCTTCTTCAATCCCCAGGCCTCTTCGTTCAATATTTCCGCACCCTTGTCGGTAAGCAGGCTCTTGAACTTTGCGACCGTTTCCTTCATCTGTTCATCAGACAAAACGGGAGTCAAAATGAAAACGGTTTCGTATTGATTCATACTACTTAAATGATTAATTTGTTTATTATTTTGCAAAATGCGGTGCAAAGGTACGCTTTTCGGCTGACATATCAGCCATTATTAATGTGTAGGCCTGCATGATTTAACTTATTTTTTATCTTTCAAACCTTATTTTGCCAATCTTTCACTCGACAGCGACCGTAATTTTGAATTTTATCAGTATTTTTGCAGACATGCAAATATTATCACACATAAAGAGACACATACGCCGTACAGGCTTCACGGTTCTCTGCCTCGGAGCCTTAATGCTTGTAACGGGCTACGCCCTCGGCTGGACCGACAGCAACGCCTTCACCCTGTCGGCCGCAGCATTAGTCGTGCTCGGAACCGTATTACATGTATATTTTCTTAAGAAAGAGAGCAAGTATTGACACGGCGCGTGCCGCAGCTCACATCTCCCGATATAGCCTTTGCGCCTTTTTCGGCATCTTCTTCACCACCTCGTCTATCGAGTGGCTTATCAGCCTGCGTATAAGCTCGTCGGGCACGTCGCTTTCCAACTCAACGGTTATCCAGTACTTCTTATCCGAATGATAACCGAAAGTTATGCCCGAATAACGCTCCATAAGCTCGGCCGACCACTCCGTGTCGCACTTCATGTTGGCGATGAAGCGGCCGTCCCTCGGCTCAAGCCCGGCGTATGTGAACATCTTGCCGAGCACCTTGTAGACCAACGTGTCGCCACCGAACGGAAAACATTCTTCAGCCCCTTTCAGGCCGACGCAATAATCCCTGTATTCTTCTATGTTCATAAGCAACAGTCATTACAACGGCAAATATACTTGATTCCACGGGATTTTGCAAATAAAACAAGCATCATCAACCAGCATTGCGGCTTATAAGCGACAGGCAAGATGCAAAAGACAACCTTTTGACATCCGAAAGGTTACCTTTGACAAAGCAAAAGGTTACCTTTTAAAGCGTAAAAGGCAACCTTTTATTACATCAATGATTATCAACATGTTATGGAAACACAATTCAAAGCGTTATGCTCAGGAGTTCCGTTGCGAACTTACGCAATCCCTCGCTTATACGCTCCACTTGCTTGCGGCGCGGCTTTGAACGGTGGTTGAGGTAATTAGACAATTGCTTCTGGTTTATGCCCGTTATCTTTTCCAACCCGGAAAGGGAAATATAATCCTTATAATATTCGAGGAAACTCTGCACGTCGAATTTCCATTCCAATTCATACTCTCCACGCAACGGAGAGGGCCATTGGCTTTCCGGATATTCACGCTTTATCGTGGCTATTGCGTTTTCAACGTCTTTCTTAACCTCGTCTATGCTTCCTCCTGCGGCATATATCCCGTCTCAGTTATCGGAATAAGCATCATAGAAGTCTTTCGACTTCTCTATTACCATTATAATCTTTTCCATATTACACCTCCTTTATTTATCCCCTTTAAAACTGATGATGGTTAAACCCCATATTTCTTTATCAACTTATTAGCCAACCCCTTTCCTATTTCTTTAGCACCATGGTATGGTATGGCTCTGAAAATCTTCCGTCTTTCTCATAAATATAGTGGTTTCCAACCGCATGGTGATATTTCCACCCTGCCTTGACAAACCTGTTATGAAGTTCCTTATATTTCATGTCTTTCCATTATACGATATGCAAAAATAAAGCTCGCGATTATATAAATATATTTACAATCATTTTTCCTTATTATTCAGTTAAAAACTTGTAATTGCTTTTAATATTTCGTACTTTTGCAAAATACTATTTAACAGCAATACGATGAAAAAATCATTACTACTTTTAGCCGTCACCTTAACGGCGATTGCCCCATGCCATGCAGACACTTGGGATGGCGTAAGTTCGGACACTTCATGGTACATTGAAGGGCTGCAAGAATACCACATTCATAATGCGGCACAATTAAAAGGATTCGCAGACTTGGTAAATAATCAATCGCAAGAATTTGAAAATTGCACTGTCTATCTTGAAGATGATATAGACCTTAATAATAAGCAGTGGACACCTATTGGCTATATAGGTAAAGAATTTGGCGGTAAATCTTTTTGTGGAAATTTTGACGGACAGGGATTCAGCATTTCAAATCTTTTTATAGAAACTTCAGAATTACCGTACAACATGGGCGTAGGCAATGCTGGTTTCTTTGGTTCAACAACAGAAAAAATTTCCAATATAACAATTGACGGCAAAATAATCTTAAACAATTCTTCAACAGAACCTATTTTTTATATTGGCGGTATAATTGCCAACGGTAAGAGTATTGCAAATTCAACATCAAACGTTGATATAGAATTAGTTAAACCATATTCTGGCACAAATTATTATATCGGTGGGGCTGCTGGCTATATTGAAAATCTTAGTCGCATCAAAACAACAGGACATATAAACTCAACCGACTATAATAACATTTCAAAAGGTTATATTGGAGGTATGGCAGGCTTTAGCACCGGGTCTATACTGGAATCTGCATCTTCATCCGAGATTGACTTACCTATTCATAGAGGTAACGATGGAACTCTTAATATCGGAGGCATTGTAGGAACATTTTACACAATTGAAAATTGCATTTTTACCGGATCATTAAAAATAAATAATAATACTAATAATATTGCATTTATTGGAGGCATTGGTGGTGGACTTTCCCAAAATAGCGGATTCATTTTTAACAATATAGCAATTCCGACTTCATTTGAAACAAATATTTCACGATATTACGGTCAAATTATACCTTTTGAATCTGAAGACATTTCTTGTTTTTACAATTATTACTTGTCTGATTTTGACAACGGCAACGAACCTTACGGCGAAGGGGTTACATCTGATTATCTAAAATCAGGTAACGCGTTACCAAACTTCGACACAAACATTTGGGAATTCAAGGAAGGACGTTATCCTATGTTGAAGGCTTTAAAATCAACATACACAATTTCTATTCCAATAAACAATGGACGTATCGGTCTTAATGTATTAGAGGGAGAAAACGCAACAATAACGATTACGCCGGAAGCTGGTTGGGAACTGCAATCCTTATATGTCGACGACATAGATTACACACATCTAATGAATGGCAAGAAATACACTTTCGAGAACGTTACCAACAATCATACCGTAAGCGCAATATTCAAAAAAAGTGCAACCGGAATACAATCAGTAAGCACAACAGAAGAAAAGCCGTCGCTCAAAATCGTAAACGGCAATGTTTGTATTAATGGTTTAGATAAAAGCACAATAATTCAAGTTTACAGTATTGACGGCAAAATAGTAAAAAACATGAGTGCAAACGAAGCATCAAAGTTCGCCTTAAATAAAGGTGTTTACATAATCAAGGCCGGTAAAAATACATTCAAAATCAGTTTATAAAAAAGATACGGTACAACCAAGAACAGTTGGAAAAGCCACGCGACTTTGACCCTTTTGG
>HF986743.1:17407-18386 GCA_000433175.1 Prevotella sp. CAG:1058 | reverse complement strand
GTTAAAACGGTGTAAAGTATTTCTGTATTAAGTCAACCTAATACCATAATGATTTAAAGAAAAATGTGCTTTGTCGATAATTTATAAATTAAGGCCAAAATTGCACGGATTGTAATAATAACGTAAAGATTAGCTGCAAATTGTTTGCGATGCTTGTTTTTTATTGTTATATTTGCAAATGCAACTGTTCAATTATAATAATAAACAACATGAGCGAACGACTTTTTATTTTCGACACGACTTTGAGAGACGGCGAACAGGTGCCGGGATGCCAGCTTAACACAGTAGAGAAGATCCAAGTGGCCAAGCAGCTTGAACAACTTGGAGTGGATTTTATCGAGGCTGGATTCCCGATATCAAGTCCGGGTGACTTCAATTCTGTCATCGAAATATCAAAGGCTGTGACGTGGCCGGCAATTTGCGCCCTAACGCGTGCAGTCGAAAAGGATATCGACGTGGCAGCTGATGCTTTGCGTTATGCTAAGCGTAAGCGCATACATACAGGAATAGGTACGAGCGACCAGCACATAAAATATAAATTCAACAGCACTCCTGACGAAATAATCGAACGTGGTGTTGCTGCCGTAAAGTATGCAAAGAAATATGTAGAAGACGTAGAGTTTTATGCTGAAGATGCCGGTCGTACGGACAATGAGTTCTTGGCACGGGTTGTAGAAGCCGTTATCAAGGCAGGGGCAACGGTTGTAAACATCCCGGACACTACAGGATACTGCTTGCCGAGTGAATATGGTGCTAAAATTAAATATTTGGTTGAACATGTCGACAACATAGACAAAGCCATAATTTCGACCCATTGCCACAATGATTTGGGCATGGCTACAGCTAATACCCTTAGTGGAATCATGAACGGTGCGAGACAGGTTGAAGTGACAGTCAACGGTATTGGCGAAAGGGCAGGGAACACCTCTCTTGAGGAAATAGCAATGATTCTGAAATGTCATAAACATATTGGTGTGGA
>HF986743.1:0-17340 GCA_000433175.1 Prevotella sp. CAG:1058 | reverse complement strand
CCCTACAAGCCGTATGGTTAGTAGTCTGATGAATATGCCTGTTCAGGCCAACAAGGCCATTGTCGGGCGTAATGCATTTGCCCATTCCAGTGGTATACACCAGGACGGAGTGCTGAAAAACACAGACACGTACGAGATTATTAATCCAAAGGATGTCGGTATTGATGATAATTCGATTGTTCTTACTGCACGTAGTGGCAGGGCTGCATTGAAGTACAGGCTTGGAGTCCTTGGCGTCAATATCAACGACGAGACTAAGCTTGATGGTATCTATCAGAACTTCCTTAAGCTGGCAGATAGGAAAAAAGAAATACACGACGACGATATACTCATGCTGGCCGGAGCCGACCGTTCGGAGGCGCATGCTGTGAAACTGGATTACTTGCAAGTTACTACTGGCATGGGAGTGAGGAGCGTTGCCAGCATCGGTATAGACATTTCTGGGCAGAAGTTTGAGGCTTCTTCAACCGGTAACGGTCCTGTGGATGCAGCGATAAAGGCGTTGAAGAGAATAATACAGAAGCAGATGACACTGAAGGAATTTACAATCCAGGCCATAAGCAAGGGCTCAGACGATATAGGCAAGGTACACATGCAGGTCGAATACGATGGAAATGTATATTATGGCTTCGGTGCAAATACGGACATTGTAACAGCTTCAGTCGAGGCTTATATTGATTGTATTAATAAATTCAGGGAACGATGAACACGTTGTTTGACAAGATTTGGGACAAACACATTGTACAGGTAATTGACGATGGTCCGACACAATTATATATTGACAGGCTTTATTGCCATGAGGTTACATCGCCGCAGGCATTTGCTGGTTTGCGGGAAAGGGGGCTGAAGTGTTTCAGACCGGAGCGCATCATCTGTATGCCGGACCACAACACTCCGACCCATGACCAGGACAAGCCGATAGAAGACCCGGTTTCAAGGAAACAGGTTGAGACTTTAAAGGCTAATGCCGGGGATTTCGGGTTGTCTTATTATGGAATGATGGATAAGGATAACGGCATAATTCACGTTGTCGGTCCGGAAAAAGGTTTGTCTCTTCCGGGAATGACAATCGTTTGCGGCGATTCCCATACAAGTACTCATGGCGCTGTTGGTGCCTTAGCTTTTGGTATAGGCACAAGCGAGGTGGAAATGGTTATGGCGTCGCAATGTATCTTGCAACAGAAGCCTAAATCCATGAGGATTTGCATAAACGGAACTCTTGGCAAAGGTGTTACTGCCAAAGATTTGGCTCTTTATCTTATGTCGAAGATTTCAACATCGGGTGCGACCGGATATTTTGTCGAATATTCGGGGCAGGTTGTCGAGGATATGTCGATGGAAGGAAGGCTGACTTTGTGTAACTTGTCGATAGAAATGGGTGCACGCGGAGGATTAGTCGCACCGGATGAAACTACGTTTATATATCTTAAGGATAAGGATTTCTCGCCTAAGGGTGACGAGTGGGACAAAGCCGTATCATACTGGCGCACGTTGAAGAGCGATGACGATGCAGTCTTTGATAAGGAATTGTCGTATGATGCTGCTGACATTATTCCACGCATAACGTATGGCACAAATCCGGGAATGGGTATCGGCATTACTGAAACCATACCAGAACTTGATTCCATAGACGAGAGGGGTAGGGCTTCATACCTTAAATCGTTGGATTATATGGGCTTTGTTCCGGGAGAGAAGTTGCTCGGTCATAAGATCGATTATGTTTTTCTTGGAGCTTGTACAAACGGTAGGATTGAAGACTTCAGGGCTTTCGCCTCGGTTGTAAAAGGACGAAAGAAAGCTGGCAGTGTCGTAGCTTGGCTTGTTCCCGGCTCTTGGAATGTGTACAGGCAGATATGCGCAGAAGGCTTGGACCAGGTTTTGATTGACGCGGGTTTTGACATCCGCCAACCGGGTTGTTCTGCATGCCTGGCAATGAATGATGACAAGATTCCGGCAGGCAAGTACTCAGTATCTACAAGCAACAGAAATTTTGAAGGAAGACAAGGCCCTGGAGCACGTACTATTCTTGCGAGTCCACTGGTAGCAGCTGCTGCGGCAGTTACTGGAGTTATATCAGATCCGCGCGAGTTTATCTGATTTAATTTGTTTCTCATGTTAATTATTAGATTATATGAAACGTAAGTTTAATGTCATAACCAGTACCTGTGTCCCCCTCCCTTTGGAAAATGTTGATACAGACCAGATAATACCGGCACGATTCCTTAAGTCTACTGACAAAGAAGGATTTGGGGATAACTTATTCAGGGATTGGAGATATAATGAAGACGGATCCATAAAGAGGGATTTTGTTTTGAATGATTCCAAATACGGAGGAGTTATACTTGTTGCAGGTAAGAATTTCGGTTGTGGTTCAAGCCGTGAACATGCTGCATGGGCCATTGCTGGCTATGGGTTCAGAGTCGTAATAAGTAGCTTCTTTGCAGACATACATAAGAACAATGAATTAAATAATTTCGTATTGCCTGTTGTTGTTTCAGAGAAATTTCTCGCAGAACTTTTTAAGAGCATTGAGGCAAATCCTAAGATGGAAGTTGAGGTGGATTTACCCAATCAGATTGTTACCAACAAAGCAACAGGGAATAGCGAACATTTCGATATCAACGGATACAAGAAGTATTGTTTGATAAACGGACTCGACGACATAGATTTTTTATTGCAGAATAAAGACAAAATAGAGAAATGGGAACGGTTGGAAATGTAAAATCTTATACACGCATACAGCCGTTTATCGAGATAATGGACAGTACGTTGCGTGACGGCGAACAGACTAACGGGGTTTCTTTCCTTCCTCACGAGAAACTTGTAATTGCTAAAATGCTTCTTAACGACATCAATGTTGACAGGATAGAAGTTGGCTCGGCAAGGGTTTCGGAAGGAGAAAAAGATGCCGTCAGGATGATTTGTCGGTATGCAAAGCAGATTGGCAAATTGAAAAATGTCGAGGTTCTCGGTTTTGTTGATGGAAAGAAAAGTGTCGACTGGATTGACGAATGCGGATGCAATGTTATGAACATGCTTGCTAAAGGTTCGATAAAGCATTGTGAGGGACAATTGCATAAGACACCGTCAGAACACATTAACGACATAATTGCGGCTTTGGATTACGCCAGGACCAAGGACATGGATGTCAATCTTTATCTTGAAGACTGGAGCAACGGTATGAAGGATTCGCCTGAGTATGTTTATGGAATGCTTGATGTCCTGACGAAATACGACATAAAACGTTTCATGCTGCCAGACACGCTCGGCGTGTTGAATCCATTGCAGGTCATTGAATTTATGCGCAAGATGGTTAAGAGGTATCCTGATGCACATTTCGACTTCCATGCACATAATGATTACGATTTGGCTGTAAGTAATTCGCTTGCAGCAGCATTGAGCGGAGTTAAAGGATTACACGTAACAGTCAATGGATTAGGTGAAAGGTGTGGCAACGCTCCTTTATCAAGCGTGCAGGTCATATTGAAGGACCAGTTTAACGCAAAAACGAATATCCATGAAGACCGTTTGAATGATGTTAGCAGACTTGTTGAAGGCTTTTCGGGCATTCCTGTTGCTCCTAACCAACCGATAGTCGGCGAAAACGTTTTTACCCAGGTTGCAGGTGTTCATGCTGATGGAGACAATAAGGCAGACTTGTATAGTAATGCCTTAATGCCTGAACGTTTTGGCAGAAAGCGCGAGTACGCATTAGGTAAGACGAGCGGTAAGGCTAATATTGACCGTAATTTACAAGAGTTGGGCTTAGACTTGTCACCTGAGCAAATACTAAAGGTAACAAAAAGGATAACTGAACTTGGTGACAGGAAGAAAATTGTGACCCAGGAAGACTTGCCTTTCATCGTGAGCGACGTGTTGAAGCATAGTGTTCCCGAGGAAAAAGTTAAACTCATAAGTTACATGGTGTCGTCGGCATTTGGCCTGAAACCCATTGCGAGTGTAAAGGTCGAGATTAATGGAACTCAATATGAAGCCGACGCAATGGGTGACGGACAGTATGACGCATTTGTCAAGGCGCTTCGTAAAATATACAAGAATTCGTTAGGCCGTGATTTCCCAGTACTTGAAAATTATAGCGTAACAATTCCTCCAGGCGGACGTACAGACGCCCTTGTGCAAACTGTTATAACTTGGAGCGTTGAAGGCAAGAGCATAAAGACGAGAGGACTTGACGCTGACCAAACGGAAGCTGCGATTAAAGCTACATTCAAAATGCTAAATATTATTGAAGCTTAAAAGGTCTGTCAATAAATAAACTGAAAACTATTTGTAATTGTTTTAATGTCAAACAAACATAAAATAATAATCAATTAATAATGAATCTGAAAATAGCTGTTCTGCCGGGTGATGGAATTGGCCCGGAAATAATGGAACAAGGAGTAGCCGTAATGGATGCGATAGCTGAAAAATTCGGTCATACAATTGAATATAGAAAAGCTATATGTGGAGCTGCGGCAATAGACTTAGTAGGCAATCCCTTCCCTGATGAAACTTTAGAAACTTGCCAATGGGCTGATGCCGTTTTGTTCGCAGCGGTAGGTGATCCCCGTTTTGATAATGACCCGACTGCAAAGGTCCGTCCAGAACAAGGACTTTTGGCAATGAGAAAAAAACTCGGGCTTTATGCAAACATCAGACCTGTACAGACATTTAAATGCCTGTTGCACAAATCCCCTCTAAAAGACAGTATTATAGAAAATGCTGATTTCATTTGCATACGCGAGCTTACAGGAGGTATGTATTTCGGTGAGAAATACCAAGATAATGACAAGGCATACGATACGAATTATTATACTCGTCCTGAAATAGAACGAATATTGCGTGTAGCTTACCGCTACGCTAGTAGGCGCAAAGGCCATTTGACAATGGTTGACAAGGCTAACATATTGGCATCAAGTCGTTTATGGCGTCAAATCACTAAAGAGATTGAAGGAGAATATCCTGATGTCAGGACTGACTTCATGTTTGTAGACAATGCTTCGATGCGCATGTTGGTAGAGCCTACATTTTTTGACGTTATTGTAACCGAGAATACTTTTGGCGATATTCTTACGGATGAAGGTAGTTGTATCTCTGGCAGTATGGGGTTGTTGCCTTCAGCTTCTATTGGTGACGGAACTCCTGTGTTTGAGCCCGTTCATGGTTCTTGGCCGCAAGCTGCAGGGAAAAATATTGCCAATCCTCTCGCCCAGATCCTCTCAGTTGCAATGTTGTTTGAGTATTTAGACTTGAAAGAGGAGGGCGCTGTTGTACGTAAAGCGGTGGATTGCTCTCTAGCTGCGAACATTAGAACACCTGAAATACAGGTAGATGGTGGAGCTTTTTACGGGACCAAGGAAGTTGGCGAATGGATAGTTGATTATATAAAAAACGATACTGGGAGTTTATCGTAGCATAGAGTGCTTTATGAAAGATAACCTTTTACCCTTTAAGTGGTAATATTTTATACATCAAAAGGTAATTTATAAAGAGTGAAAGGTATATATTCCCCTAAAACATTATACAAAAAACGGAAGCTTTTTTATGCTTCCGTTTTTTTGCATGCTTGTATTGTGGTAATTATGAGTTCATTGTTGCAAGGAACTCTTCATTATTACGTGTGTGGATAATCCTGTCGTGGATTGTGTTCATCGCCTCAATCGGGTTCATGTCCGCAATGAATTTGCGCAATACCCACATGCGGTCAAGTGTAAGTTTGTCTTGCAGTAAGTCGTCACGACGAGTACTTGAAGCAACGAGATTGACGGCAGGGAATATTCTCTTGTTGCTGAGGTTACGGTCAAGTTGGAGCTCCATGTTACCCGTACCCTTGAATTCTTCGAATATAACTTCGTCCATTTTGCTGCCTGTATCGATCAATGCTGTTGCAACAATAGTCAACGAGCCACCGCCTTCAATGTTTCGTGCGGCACCGAAAAAGCGTTTGGGTTTCTGTAATGCGTTTGCATCAACACCACCGGTAAGAACTTTTCCGCTGGCAGGTGAAACTGTGTTGTATGCACGTGCGAGACGTGTTATTGAGTCAAGGAAAATCACAACGTCATGACCGCATTCAACCATGCGTTTTGCCTTTTCAAGAACAATGCCCGCAATTTTGACGTGGCGTTCTGCCGGTTCGTCGAAGGTTGATGCGATGACTTCTGCATTTACAGTACGTGCCATGTCGGTTACCTCCTCCGGACGTTCGTCGATAAGTAGCATCATCAAGTATGCTTCAGGGTGATTGGCAGCTATAGCATTGGCTATATCCTTCATTAGGATTGTCTTACCTGTTTTGGGTTGAGCGACTATAAGTGCACGTTGACCTTTTCCTATTGGTGAGAACAAGTCAACAATTCTTGTGCTTAAGTTTGTCGTAGACGGATCTCCACACAGTGTGAATTTCTCATCAGGGAAAAGTGGAGTGAGGTGATCGAACGGTATGCGGTCACGGACTTCAGCCGGGTCGCGTCCGTTTATTTTGTCAATACTGGTTAAAGGAAAATATTTTTCACCGTCATGAGGCGGACGGACGTGGCACTCTAAAACGTCGCCAGTCTTAAGCCCGTAGCGTTTGATTTGAGTTATCGAAACATAAATGTCGTCAGGTGAAGAAAGATAGTTGTAATCGCTAGACCTTAGAAAGCCATATCCGTCTGGCATTATTTCGAGAACACCGTTTGCAGTTATGATATTCTCAAAATCAAATGCCGGTGAAATGTCTTGTTCCATGTGCGGAACATATGCGACGCTGTTCATATCCATAGGAGTTGTAGGATTATCGAACATGTCGAAATTTGGCACAGCCAATTGGTCTTCAATAGGCAGGTCGACTACGGTTATGAAATCTGTGCCATCTCCAGGGTCGCCTTCCCAAATTCCCGATTCAATAGCCTCACGCTTTTCATCTGCAATTTCATTATGTGCATTGACTTTTGCTTGTAACTGTGCAATCAGATCAGATTGGTTATTTGAGTCGTCGACGTGCTTTTCTGTTGTATATTCAGCTTCTGGTACTATTGGCAGTTCGTTGCTTTCTGTAGAAGTCTGCTGTTGTTCTTCTTGAATGAATGGAGGCAATTCGATTGTGTTTGCAGGCTCTTCTGAAGTGTTTACTGTATTGTTTTCTTCATTGGCCTCGATTGGTATTACATTGTTTTTTTCCTGTAAATTGGTTTCCGCCTCTTGTATTTCATTTACGGCCTGCAATTCTTCGTCAGTTTGCACGTCAGTTTTAGCTTTAGCTTTCGAACGTGTACTTTTTGCCTTTGCAGGGGTACTTGATGGTATATCATTGAAAAGCGAAGGTGCTTCAACTGGAATCTTGTTCTTTTTTAGATCAAAGTTTTCACCCTCTTTGCCATTTACAGAATACACTCTGTCTGTGTCTTTCTTTACAATCCTGACACGGCGTCTTTTGGTTCCTAAAGGATTCTTATTTCCTTCTACTTCAGCTTGTTTATCAAGAATTGAGTAGATAATATCCTCCTGGCTATCATCGGACTTGACTTTGATGCCGATTTGTTCGGCAATTTCTTCAAGTTCGGCGATATTTTTAGATAATAATTCGTCTTTGCTATACATAAATATAATGTAAATGGAGATTTAATGTTTGAAGTTGTTTCGCGAACGGAAACGGAGATTGATTTTTTAAAATTGATGTGCAAAATTAATAAATTATATTGAAAATAAGGCTGAACTGAACATTTGTTATTCCTGATTTTAATTATTTTTAATGATTATTGCTCTATCTCAGACAGTTCAAGCCATCTGAGTTCTTTAGCATCGAGTTCTTCCTTAAGCTGTGGCAAACGTTTACTCTTTTCTGTCAATTCGTCAACAGATAATGTGCCACTGCATAATTGTTCTTCAAGCTGTTTCTGCTCTGCTTCCAAAGATGCGATTTCTTTTTCCAATTGAGCAAATTCCATGCGTTCTTTGTACGTCATTCTCTGACGTTGTTCGGTCCTTTGTCTTACATTCTGGCGATGTTCCTTTTGTGGCTTGTCAACGTCCTCTTTGCTTTTCAGTGAACTCCATTCCCTGTATTGGGTATAGTTGCCCGGAAAATCTTTTACGATACCGTTCCCTTTGAATACGAGTAAATGGTCGACAACCTTGTCCATGAAATATCTGTCGTGGCTTACAATGATGACACAACCAGGAAAATCAATAAGATATTCCTCGAATATTTGCAATGTTTGGATGTCGAGATCATTTGTCGGCTCATCCAATACAAGAAAGTTGGGATTCTTCATCAACACCGTGCATAAATAGAGTTTGCGTTTTTCACCACCGCTTAATTTATATACATAATTGTGTTGCTGCTCGGGTGTGAACATGAAGTATTGTAGAAATTGCGATGCCGACAAGTGCTTTCCTCCGCCCATGTCTATATATTCAGCCACGTCTGTTATCACGTCGATGACCTTTTTTTGCTCGTCAAAGACCAAGCCTTCTTGTGAAAAGTATCCGAATTTCACAGTAGTACCTATATCAAAGCGTCCCGAATCAGGTTTCTCAAGTCCCAAAAGCATTTTTATGAACGTTGATTTACCCGTGCCATTGTTTCCGACAATGCCCATTTTCTCATACCTGGCGAAGTTGTAATAAAAATCGTTCAATATGACTTGATCGGGCGACCATTGTTTAGAGATATACTGACATTCAAATATTTTGCTGCCGATGTAAATGTTTTTCGACTTCAGTCTTACCTGTCGTTCTTCTATGCGTTGGTGCGCAATTTTTTCCAGCTCATAGAATGCATCCTCACGGTATCTGGCCTTGTGCCCTCTGGCTTGTGGCATGCGCCGCATCCAGTCAAGTTCCTTGCGGTACAAGTTGTTTGCACGTGCAATTTCGGCCCTTGTGTTGTCAATACGTTCCTGATGCTTTTCAAGATAGTAACTGAAATTTCCCTTGTAAGTATATATATTCTTATTGTCAAGCTCTAATATTACCGAACATACCCTGTCAAGGAAAAACCTGTCATGGGTTACCATTAGCAGCGTTTTGTTGCCTCTTGAAAGGAAGCTTTCAAGCCACTCGATCATGTCCAGATCCAAGTGGTTGGTAGGTTCGTCGAGTATGAACATGTCTGGGTCGGTTATAAGGACATTTGCCAGTGCCACGCGTTTCTGCTGTCCGCCGCTAAGTGTTCCTACCGTTTGGTTCAGATCCTTTATTTTCAGCTGTGTCAGTATCTGTTTGGCCTTGAGAATCTTTTCCTCGTTTCCTGCATGGTTGAAACATGCGTCAAGGACTGTGTCATTTGGATTGAATTTTGGTGATTGCTCTAAATATCCGACACGTAAGTCGTTGCGAAAAATGATGCTGCCAGAATCATATCCCTCTGAACCCGACAGTATCGACAACAAGGTTGACTTGCCGGTTCCGTTGCGAGCTATCAAGCCTACCTTTTGTCCCTCGGCAACACTGAACGAGATATTTTCAAACAAGACCTGGGCACCAAATGATTTTGTGAGATTTTGTACGTCCAAATATGGTATCTGACTGGCCATAAATTAATTATGCGTTTTTGTTTAATGTTGAGTTTATGTTGCCGATATAGTCGAGCAGTTCTGTTCTACCGGTCTTACTGTTGCTGCTTGTTATGAAATAAGGCGGTAAATCCTCCCATGTGTCTTTCAGACTTTCCATGTAAGTTCCGACTGACTGTTTTGCTTTTTGTGTTCCGAGTTTGTCTGCTTTTGTGAATACTATTGAGAATGGTATCCCGCTTTGTCCGAGCCAGTCAATGAACTCACGGTCTGTTTTAAGGAAACCGTGTCGTATGTCAATTAATACGAATACGTTGACGAGTTGTTCGCGTTGGAGGATGTAAGACGTAATCATTTGCTCCAACTTTTGTTGTACGGATTTGGATCGTTTGGCAAAGCCGTAACCAGGCAAATCAACCAAATACCATTCATTGTTTATTATAAAATGGTTTATCAGCAGGGTCTTGCCTGGTGTAGCCGAGGTTTTGGCCAGATTCTTATGATTGCAAAGCATGTTTATCAAGCTGGATTTACCAACGTTGCTCCTGCCGATAAATGCATATTCTGGTTTAACGTCTTTGGGGCATTGTGTCCATGTAGGACTGCTTATTACGTATTCAGATTTTTTTATTTCCATTGTCAAATCGTTTTTCTATCAAACAACAATCATCTTTATGTAAAAACAAGTGTTCATTGATTCTGTATGTCGTTACTTTATGTTTGTTGCTGTAGTGGATTTAAGTTATAAAAAATTATCCCGTGTCTTAAACGTCTGTACGTTATGTTGTGCAAAGATACTGAATAAAAATGAAAATCAGGATTGTCTGCATGATAAAGCTGCAATTTATTTATTCAGGTTTATGCAATTTAAAACAAATGGTGTCGTTATTCTGTTTTTATCTTTAGAATAAAACGGGGCAGGGGAGTGTCATTTGTTTTTATATTTATTGCCGAAAAGTTACAAACATAAGAATGTGTCCGAAAAATTGTATGTACAAAATATTATTTGTAATTTTATGGTTGAAAATCGGGAATGATGTTTACGGGTAGCTGGTTGACATCATGAACCAAAATCTTAACATGATGAAAATCAAACATTTAAGTGTAAATACTGATTCATCTTCATTATACAGAACAAATATTTATCCATTGAAATGAAAAAGATTAAGATTTATTCTATCGTTGGTGTATGTGCGGCTGCTGTCTTGTACATGTTTGATATAGCCGGAAACAATAATAATATTGTAAATGAGATTGGCAAAGAGTGGGTTGCAGAATCAAGAGACATGCGGGGAACTGGCAATCTTACCGATACAAATGAAGAAAGTGCGACATCGGACGAAAGCCTGTTAAAACAGAAGTCTCCCGATGGTTTGGCAGAGCAGATATTAGTACGTACTGGCTATACTGTTTCTTACAACAAAGACACCAAGCTGCCTAATTGGGTGTCGTGGTATCTTACGCCAGAACGGACAACAGGTCCGGCAAAGCGTGCCGGTGTTGATTTCGAGGCTGACATTGATGTTCCTTCTCCGCGGGCGGAAGATTCTGATTATTACGGCTCCGGCTACGACCGGGGCCACATGTGTCCGGCTGCAGATAATAAGTTTAGTAAAAAGGCGATGGAAGAATCATTCCTTTTTTCAAATATGTGTCCACAGAACGGCAACCTCAATCGTGGCGACTGGAATGAAATGGAGATGGCATGCCGCAATTGGGCCTCAAAGTACGGAGGGGTGTATGTTGTTTGCGGCCCTATTTTATATAAAGGCAAGCATAAGACAATAGGAAAGAACAAGGTTGTTGTGCCTGAAGCCTTCTTTAAAGTTGTGCTGCGCGAGGGAAAAGAGCCTAAAGCGATAGGTTTCATTTATAAAAATATTGAAGGCAACCGCCCTAAAGGTGATTATGTAAACTCGGTTGACGATGTTGAGCGGATTACCGGTATCGACTTCTTTTCTGCTCTTCCTGACGATATTGAGAATAAGATTGAGGCTGTTGCAGATATAAATGATTGGCAGTAGCACGGATTCCAATAGGGTATAGGTAGGCGGATGTCCTTCTTGTATGTTTGTATACGTAGATGCGGCGTATTCCTTTGATTGCCAGATTGTTACTAATTAATATTGCAGTTTTGTACCATATGGCTCGTCATCTCTGAATTCCCGTTTTGTAAAAGGATACCTTTTATCGTCTGAAAGGTATCCTTTTACACGTCAATAAGTTACCTTTTATGTCACAAAAGGTAACCTATTGTTTTTTACTCGTATTAGCCGGAATAGTATATTCTATACTATATTAAATTTTTACGGCAACCTTAATTACCCCGTCTAATTTGTTTTCGAATATGCGATATGCTGTTTCTATTTCGTCGAAGTTGAACCGATGGGTTATTAATTTAGTGGTGTCAATTTCTTGTTTTTCAATAAGACCAAGTATTTCATCACAATAACAACCGTCGACACCACCTGTCTTGAATATCAGATTCTTTCCGTACATGTCGGGCAGGGGAAGAATCTGTGGCTTGTCATACATTGCGACAATGGTAACAATCGCATTCGGGCGTGCGCATTGCCATGCCATGCGGAATGTTTCATCCGTGCCGGCAACCTCAATGACAACATCAGCACCGCCGTTGTCACTATGTTTGATTGTGAAATCAAGGCATTCTTCTGGTGTTGTTACAAGGACTTCGGGATAATGTTCACGAATGAAATTCATACGTTCCGGAGATTTTTCGCAAACTATAATCCGTTTGGGCTTTTTCAGCATGACACATTGCAGGGTGCAAATGCCGGTAGGGCCGGCTCCTATTATTAAAACAGTATCCTGATCGGTTATTTCCGATATACGTGCCGCCCAAAAGCCGGTTGAAAGCAAGTCGCCGACAAATAGTGCTTGTTCGTCGGTGACTGTGTCAGGTATTATGTTGAGTCCCTGGTCGGCGTAGGGCACGCGTACATACTCTGTTTGTCCGCCATCAATACGGCATCCCAATGCCCATCCGCCATTATCCGACGTACAGTTGTTTACATAACCGCGTTTGCAGAAAAAACATTCTCCGCAGAATGTTTCAACGTTTATTGTCACACGGTCGTTGGGTTTTACTTTTGTGACGGCTTTGCCGACTTGCTCGACGATGCCGACCATCTCGTGCCCGACGGTAATTCCGGACACAGCTTTAGGTACACAGCCGTGTTTTATGTGGATGTCGCTAGTGCAGATGCTACACAGTGTTACACGCACAATGGCGTCTTTATCGTCTAAAAGTTGTGGTTTGCTTTTTTCCGTTATTGCAAACTTGCCAGGCTCAACATACGTGTATGCTTTCATTACTTTTAAAAGAAGATTGGTCGTAATTTATAATCTTGTAAAACGGCAAATGCCGTTTCCTGTTATATCTTACTAATCACGGCTTATTAACTTACTGTCGGCTTTTATTTGGAATTTGTCTGATGAGATAATGAAACGTTCATGAACACCTTTACCTATAAGTCCGGTTTCATCATATACGTTCGCTTCAAATCTCAAGCATCTTCCGTCAATGCCAGTCAATTCGGTTTCGCACTTTACTGTCATACCAACCGGGGTGGGAGACAAATGGCTGATGTCGAGCTTGGTACCTACTGTTCCTTGTCCTTCATCCAAGTACGGTTCAACGCTTTTCCATGCAGTTTGCTCAATTAAGGCTATCATGGCGGGCGTTGCAAATACAGAGAGTGTGCCGCTGCCAAGCGCGGCTGCAGTGTTTTCTTTTGTTACTTTTATTTCAATAACGTTCTTTATACCTATTTCCATAATTCAAGTTTTTATTGCAAAAATAGTAATTGCAGTTGAGATTATAGAATTTTATCAACTAAAATTTTGTGAACATGCAGATTTACTTTACTTTTGCATAATATTGAATTTACAAATATGAGAAGGTATTTAATAATAGGTGTAGTTTTTTTATTAAGTCTATCGCTTAATGCACAAATTAAATGGAATTCTGCCTATCAAACTTATATTGACCAATATAAAGATTTGGCTATAGCCGAGATGCTGAAGTATAATATTCCAGCAAGCATTACATTAGCTCAGGGCCTTCTTGAAAGTGGTGCTGGCAAAAGCAGGCTGGCCCGTGAAAGTAATAATCATTTTGGAATCAAATGCCATGATTGGCTAGGTTCCACGACATATCATGACGATGACGAAAAGCAGGAGTGTTTTAGGGAATACCGTGACGTGTTTGAGAGTTACGAAGACCATAGCAAGTTTTTAGCACGCCAGCCACGATATAGAAGTTTGTTTAATTTAAAGAGAACCGACTATAAAGGTTGGGCAAAAGGGTTGAAGCGTTGTGGGTATGCGACAAGTCCCACATATGCAAAACAGCTTATAAACATTATTGAATTGTACAAATTGTACAAGTACGATAATGCAAAGAATTATGACAAGTTCATGGTTCAACGTTCGTCCGTGAAGACGCATGTCAACAGTCTGCATCCAATACACATATACAACAAGAATTATTATGTAAAAGTGCGTGAGGGAGATACTTTCAGGTCAATTGCTGATGAAGTTGGCATATCGTATAAAAAGCTTGCCCAATACAATGAGCGCGATAAGAATGACAGGCTTGAGCCTGGTGAAATAATATATTTGAAAAAGAAACAGAAAAAGGCTGACAAAGTATATAGGAACAGGCCACATCGTGTGAAGGAAGGTGAAAGCATGTATTCTATTGCTCAAAATTATGGAATACGACTTTCAAGTCTTTATAAGATGAATAAATTGGGACCTGATTACTCAATTAAAGTTGGAGATTATCTTAGAGTAAGGTAAATCTCCAGCTTATGGGATATATACGACTTTGCAAACTAACCGCCATTATGATAAATAGAGCGAAAGCTAATTAAGTGTATAAAGTAAAAACAGTTTAATGAACGACTATATAGAACTCAGGAATGTAAGGGTAAATAATTTAAAAAACGTAACTCTGAATATTCCTTACAATAAATTCATTGTGATTACAGGTGTATCAGGTTCTGGAAAATCATCGTTGGCATTTGATACATTATATGCTGAAGGGCAAAGACGATATGTTGAAAGTTTGTCTGCTTATGCCCGCCAATTCCTGGGGCGTATGCGTAAACCGGATTTTGATTATATCAAAGGTTTGCCTCCCGCAATAGCCGTCGAGCAAAAGGTTAATACTAGGAATCCCCGCTCAACAGTCGGAACAAGCACCGAGATTTATGATTACCTGCGCATGCTTTATGCGAGAATCGGCCGCACTTATTCACCTGTAAGCGGTGTTGAAGTAAAGAGACATACTTATGAAGACATTCTGAAGTGCATCTTTTCTTATTCGCCAGGTACTAAGTTCGTAATCTTGTCGCGATTGGTAATAAGAACGGAAAATACGTTTGAGAGACAATTGCAGATTTATCTTCAGCAGGGATTCTCCCGTATTTATCATAATGGAGAGTTCGCAAAGATTGAAGATGTTCTTGTTAATACAGATAATGTTAATCCTGAAGATGTTTTCATTCTGATTGATAGACTTTCGGTTTATGAAAAATCAGATACAGTTTCGCGAATTATCGATTCTGTTGAGACAGCATTTTATGAAGGTAACGGTTCATGCAGGATTGTGTTTGTTCCTTCAGGCATTAAATATGATTTTTCAGACAAGTTTGAGGTGGACGGGATACGTTTTGAAGAGCCGAATGACAATATGTTTTCGTTCAACTCCCCTATCGGTGCGTGTCCTGTATGTGAAGGTTTTGGTAATGTGATTGGCATTGACGAAAAACTTGTAATTCCCAATCCGGCTTTAAGCGTGTACGACGGCTGCGTACAATGTTGGCATGGCGAGAAAATGGAAAAATGGAAGGAAGAATTCTGTATGCATGCCGCAAAAGACGGATTCCCATTATTTGAACCGTATTTTAAACTCTCGGCAACACATAAGGAATGGCTTTGGCATGGATTGCCTTGCCAGGCAAATTTTGATATGAGGGATAAGGTTTGTATTGATTCTTTTTTCAATATGTTGAAAGAAAATCAGTATAAAATACAATACCGCGTAATGTTGAGCCGATACCGCGGTAAGACAGTGTGCCCTGAATGTAAGGGCACAAGACTGAAGAAAGAGACCAACTATGTGAAGATAAACGGCAAAAGCATAAGTAATTTGGTCGAAATGCCTATAAAGAATTTGAAACAATGGTTTGAAAACTTAGAACTTGAACGTCAGGATGCTGAAATTAGTAAGCGTCTTCTTACCGAGATAAATAACCGTCTGCGTTTTTTGTCTGAAGTAGGTCTGGATTATCTTACTCTAAATCGTCCTTCCAACAGTTTGAGTGGTGGAGAAAGCCAGAGGATTAACCTTACAACTGCATTAGGAAGCAGTCTTGTAGGATCATTATACATATTGGACGAACCGAGTATAGGTCTTCACAGCAGAGATACTTTCCGGCTCATACATGTATTGAAAGAATTACAATCATTAGGTAATACTGTCATTGTCGTTGAACACGATGAAGATATAATTAATGCAGCTGATTATCTTATTGATATGGGCCCTGACGCAGGTCGGAATGGTGGTGAAGTTGTGTATGCAGGAGTACCGTCCGAATTAAGGAAAGCCGACTTGGACACATTTAACAAGAGTCATACTTTAAAGTATATCTTAAATGTTGAAGAAATACCAGTGCCGACTGTGCGCAGGGCATGGAACAAAGGGATAATTATAAAAAGCGCGATGATGAATAACCTTAAGGGGTTTGACGTCAAGATACCTTTAAATGTATTGACTGTTGTTACAGGTGTTAGCGGTTCTGGCAAGTCTTCATTGATTAGAGGCATCCTTTATCCTGCATTGAAGAGAAAGCTTGATGAAGTTGCTGAAATTCCAGGTGAATTCGGCGGTTTGGAAGGTGATTGGAAAGATGTAAGACATGTGGAGATGGTGAACCAAAATCCTATTGGTAAAAGTTCACGTTCAAATCCTGTAACATATGTCAAAGCTTTTGATGAAATAAGGCAACTATTCGCAGAACAGCCATTGGCCCAGCAGATGGGATTTACTGCACAATATTTCTCTTTTAATGCAGATGGTGGGCGTTGTGAAACTTGTAAAGGTACAGGCGTGTTAACTGTTGAAATGCAGTTCATGGCAGACCTTGAATTGGAGTGTGATGCTTGCCATGGTAAAAGATTCAAGCATGACATTCTTGACGTGATGTTCAATGGTAAGAATATTTATGACGTGTTGGAGATGACGGTTAAAGAAGCAATTGATTTCTTTTGTCAATATGGTCAGGATAATATTGTGCGCAAGCTTAAGCCTTTAGATGATGTTGGCTTGGGATATATTAAGCTTGGACAAAGTTCTTCAACATTGTCTGGAGGTGAGAACCAGCGTGTTAAACTGGCTTATTTTATCAGCCAAGAAAAGTGTGAGCCTACCCTATTCATCTTTGATGAACCTACTACAGGATTACATTTCCATGATATTAGAAAACTGCTGAAAGCATTCGACGCCTTAATTACTCACGGACATTCTGTTATAGTGATTGAGCATAATTTGGATGTAGCAAAATGTGCCGACTATATAATCGATCTCGGTCCTGATGGAGGTGACAAGGGTGGAAAGCTTATATTTACCGGGACACCTGAAGATATTGTTGAATGTAAAGACAGCGTAACGGGCGAATATCTTAAAGCAAAGTTGAATTTAACGTAACTAATGTTATTAGGGGTACTTGATACCGCCATGCAAATTATTGATTTTCAATAATTTGCATGGCGGTATGGCTCTAGTTAATTATACCGTTGCAAACTTGACATT
>HF986742.1:1278-21519 GCA_000433175.1 Prevotella sp. CAG:1058 | reverse complement strand
CAACTTTTTTATGCTTTTCTTATGCCGAACTCACGTTTTGCAACACGTTGGTAGCCAGCTTGTTACGTTAAGTGCTGCCTGCCGTCCTGCGGCGGGCTGTATTTGCGTGTCATGTATGCAAAAAAATACGCTGCAACTCTTCACGAGCTACAGCGTATAAAAATATGTTTAACTAAAAAACCTTTTGCGAATCAAAAGGGAACCTCACGGTGACCTTTGTCATCCTAAATAATCATGAAAACTTTACCTTAAACTAATACTATTTACTAACCTAAACAATTTATTAACCTTTTGACGATGCAAAGATACAACGAAAATGCGCTCTTGTCAATACTTTCAGGTGTGTTTTTGTCATCTATATCGCTTTTCTTGATGCAAATCAATAATTTGTGTGCGCAAACAGTAATTAAAATGCCTGTTAATTTGGAAAAATGAGTAAATTGTTTTATTTTTGTGTCCGTTTAAAACGAAAACATAACCAACGATGCGTGTGCTTATTGTAAACACGAGTGAAAACACCGGTGGGGCCGCTGTTGCCGCCAACCGGATTATGGATGCGCTCAACAACAACGGCGTCAAGGCCAAGATGCTGGTGCGCGACAAGGCTACCGACGACCCGAGCGTGGCAAGGCTGGGCGGCGGACCGTTAAGGAAACTGGCCTTCCTGTGGGAGCGGTGGTGCATATTCTGCCATTCGGGCTTCTCGCGCAAGCACCTTTTCGAGATTGACATTGCCAATGCCGGCACCGACATCACCAAGACCCGCGAGTTCAAGGAGGCCGACGTAATCCACCTGCAGTGGGTCAACCAGGGCATGCTCTCGCTCGGCGGCATAGCCAGGATACTCGATTCGGGCAAGCCCGTAGTGTGGACCATGCACGACATGTGGCCCGCCACGGCGCTGTGCCATCTCACTTTCAACTGCCGCAAGTACACCACCGGCTGCACGCGCTGCCCCTTGCTGCCGGGCGGAGGATTCATGGGCGACCTTGCCGCAACCGTGTGGAAGCGCAAGGAGCGCCTTTACAAGAAGCACGGCGGCATATTCTTCGTTACGTGCAGCCGCTGGCTTGCAGGCGAAGCCAGGCGCAGCAGGCTGCTTGAAGGCCGGAAAGTTACGGCCATACCCAACCCGATAGACATACGCACGTTCTGTCCGGGCGACAGGGCCGAGGCCCGCCGCATTCTCGGACTGCCCGAGGGCAAGCGCCTTGCACTGTTCGTGGCACAGCGCGTGTCAAACGTCAACAAGGGTGTGTCTTATCTTATAGAGGCTTGTTCACGGCTTGTCAAGTCGTGTCCCGACCTTGACGGCAATTTCGGGGTCGTCACCCTCGGTGGCTGCGGCGACGAGCTGGCAGGCAGTTTCGACGTGCCGCTGTATTCGCTAGGTTACGTCACTGACGTGCGCAAGATAGTTTGCGCCTACCGCGCGGCAGACATCTTCGTAATGCCTTCGCTGTCAGAGAACCTTCCGAACACCATAATGGAGGCTATGGCCTGCGGCGTTCCGTGCGTGGGATTCAATACCGGCGGCATTCCCGAGATGATAGACCACCGCAAGAACGGCTACGTGGCGAAGTATAGGGACGCAGCCGACCTGGCTGAAGGCATGCGCTGGACGCTCGCCGAGGCCGACTACGATGCCCTTGCCCGCGACGCCGTGCGCAAGGTTACAAGTTCGTATTCGCAGCAGAGCGTAGCCCTTAAGTATATTGAAGTCTACAACCAGGCAATCGCCTTCAGACATTATGCGCTATGATAAAGTTCACTGTTGTTACCATTACATATAATGCCTCCACGGTATTCGGGCGCACCGCCGACAGCGTTTTGCACCAGGATTACCGCAATGTCGAGCATCTGATAATCGACGGGGCGTCAACTGATGGCACGAAAGAACTCGCCGAGGACTATAAACGCAGGTCTGACGCACTGGACAACGGCCACGAAATAAGGATAGTTTCAGAGCCTGACAAGGGACTTTATGAAGCCATGAACAAGGGGTTAAGCATGGCCACGGGCGACTATGTGTGCTTTATGAATGCCGGAGACTTCTATCCCGACGGCGGCACTCTTTCGCTGATATGCGCCAAGGCGCGCCTCGACGAGTGCGTGGCGCAGGGCGGACGGTTGCCGGCAGTGCTTTACGGCGACACCGACTGGGTGGATAATGAAGGCAATTACATGCGCCGCCGCAGGCTAGTTCCGCCCGAACGGCTCGACTGGCGCTCGTTCCGCCACGGCATGCTGGTGTGCCATCAGGCTTTCTATGCACGCACGGACATAGCCCGGCGCTTCCCTTACGACCTGCGTTACCGCCATTCGGCCGACGTTGACTGGTGCATACGTGTAATGAAGGAGGCCGGACGCATGGGGCTGCCGCTCGTCAACGTACACGTAACCGTGGCCGACTACCAGCGCGAAGGGCAGTCGACCAAGTACCACAGGGCGTCGCTCATGGAGCGTTTTGACATCATGCGCCGCCACTACGGACTGTTGACAACGCTGGCAATGCACGCCTGGTTC
The DNA here is from genome assembly GCA_000433175.1 of Prevotella sp. CAG:1058. Taxonomy (GTDB): domain Bacteria; phylum Bacteroidota; class Bacteroidia; order Bacteroidales; family Bacteroidaceae; genus Prevotella. The sequence goes on along the minus strand of HF986742.1, from coordinate 18,993 downwards.
GTTGTAAGGGCAGTGTTTAAATGACGCTTGCGGCGCTGGTCCGCCGGGCTGGACAGGTATTGCCGCATATGGTGTGGTAAGCCTTTGCATGACGGCCTAGTGCCGTGATGTTAAGGATTTATGTTTTAATGATAAGGATGTTTACACTTTTCAGCCCATGCGGCTTATTTTTGCACAATACAGGATACTAACTAAAAAGACTGGAAAGAAGAGATGAAGAAAATTATTATCAGCTTGGTTTTGCTTGGGGCGGTAAGCCTCGGCGCGATGGCCGTCATGCAGCACAGGCCTGACGAGCCGCCGGTGCGCCGCACTGAGGCAAGGCATTACGGCAACTGCGGGCGTGGACATTGCGACGTAAGCCGCCATCACGGCCGCCATGCGGACAACTGCGCCCGTTACCGTGACTGCGGACGACGCCGTGACAACTGTTGCCGCAGGGCGGACTACGACTGCGGCGTGTGCCGCGGTGAACGCTGTACGCTGCACGAACACCGCCATGCCGACGCACCGCGCAGGCACTATACGCCGCGGCGCGACCGCCGCAGCTACGACGATGTCTACCTGCGCAGGTAGGCTGGGGCTTGCTGTTGGGCAGTGCCGGTGCGCCGGACTGTCTGCACAACTTGGATTCCCGGCATGTGGATGCATAAAAACAGACGGCTGCCAGCTCACGCTGACAGCCGTCTTTGCAATCTATTCTATGACTTTAACAATTATGAGTATCTTAATATCTGTCCCGGACGTATGCGCATGCGCTTGCTTATGTGGTTAAGCTTGCACAGCTTGTCGATGGTAGTTCCGCGCTTCTTGGCAATCGAGCTGAGCGTCTCGCCGCGCTTAACCTTGTGGTAGCGTATGTCTGAGCTTGACGCTGAAGACTGCTTGCGCGACTTGCTTGAACTTGTCTCCTCGGCAACAGCCTCGTCGTCGCCGGCAGACTTGCCCCTTGCCTTGTTGGCGAGAACAGACTCGTTCTCGTAAGTGTCGCGGTGGAACATGTATGTGTCGCCGGTAACGTCCTGGTTCCTGAAGTCGAACATCAGTGCCGGGTTGAGCGCTACGCCGCACAGGCGTGTCTCGAAATGCAGATGCGAACCTGTGCTTCGGCCTGTGTTGCCGCCGAGGCCGATAGGCTCGCCGGCCTTAACAATCTGGTTTTCCTTTACCAGGTGTTTCGACATGTGGCCGTATATGGTCTCAAGGCCGTTGTAGTGGCGTATCACGACGTAGTTGCCGTAGCCGTTGGCCTCGTATTTGACTATTCTCACTTTGCCGCTGAATGCGGAGCGTATGGTGTCGCCGATGTATACTTTAACGTCGATACCCTTGTGCATGCGTCCCCAACGGCGTCCGAAGTTGGACGTAATGACCTTGCTTGTGGTAGGCATGCAGAAGTGTTTGAGGTTGATGAGGAATGAGTCGGGAAGTTCCGTTGCGCGGTGTGCGTACTTGTTGTTCCACTCTTTGTATAATTGGGCCGAGGGTGAACCCATCTGTTCCTTGTTTATCAAATTGCGCAGTGCAAGGGTATCCACTGCCTTCATTTTCTTGTCTATTGGTGCTTGTCGTGCCAAAAGGTCCTGGGCTGAAGCCGTTGCGGCCGTCATGGCCAGGAATGCTGTTATTGCTAATGTCTTTATTGTTCTTTTCAGGCGCATAGTTAAATTGTTCTTGATTAAGAAATCAACTCTGGCAAATGCCATGAGAAGTAGTAGAAAGTTTTCTGAAGGATAAACTCCCGTCTTTCATAAAAACGTTGCAAAGATAATAAAAAAATTTCAATGTTGTTTTACACTTTAACAACTTTATGTACCTTTTAACAAACCGGCCGTTGCTGGCGGCTTTGTTAATGTGTTGATATTCAACGAGTTGCAATATGCCGTCTTTTGGCTTGTAAAAGGCGGCATATTGCACGCTAAAAGGCGGCCTTTCGCAATGCAAAAGACCGCCTTTCATAAATGGCCGGGTTGTGTGTTGTCTTAAAGTTCGTGCAGCTCTTTCAGCTTGGCGGCGAGCTTTTCAATCATGACCGTCGAGAGTATTATCTGCCCCTGGCGGTCGATCAGGTACATTGCCGGTATCCACTGTATGTTGTACTGCTTCGATATCTCTGTCTGTTTCCACTTCTTCAGTTCGCTTAGGTTGAGCCAGTCCATGCCGTTGGCCTCGATGTAGTTGGTCCATTTTGCTTTGTCGTCGTCGAACGACACGCTGACAAACTTGATGTTCTGCCCGTATTTGGCGTAAAGTTCCTTAAGCATGGGCGTGTCCTTGCGGCAATCCGGGCACCATGATGCCCAGAAGTCGAGCACGACGTAGCTGCCGCGCAGCGACGACAGGCTGTGGCTGGTGCCGTCAGGGGCGGCCAGGGTGAAGTCGGGGGCTGTTGTACCGGGTTGCAACAGGTTCTTGGCGTATTGGGCGTCGGCGTCCTGTGCCGCTGCTCCTACGGTCATGGCCAATGCAAGGGCCACTGACATGAAGATGCGTTTGATTGTCATAAATTTCATCGTTTTTGTTTGTTTGAACATTAATTTATTGCGCCTTGGCGGTAAGGCGGTGCGGTGGCAGGCTCCTGCCTGTGTGGATTCGGCTTTGCCGGAGTCAGTTCTTGACCATCCTTGTATCTGCTCCCCACATCATTTTCTCGCGCAGCGTGGAGAAGTAACGCTGGTTGCTGCGCTTCACAATCCTTGCCGAATAGGGTGCCTTGGTTATGGTCAGCCGGGCGTTCTCAGTGCATTTGCCCGATTGTCCGTCGACGGCTATCAGGAAGTTGTGGCTGCGGCTCTCAACGGTCAGCGTTATCTCGGAGTCGTCGGGGATGACTATCGGGCGTACGTTGAGGCTGTGTGGTGCTACGGGCGTAAGGCATAGCGTGCCCGTGCGCGGCACTATTATGGGGCCGCCGTTTGACAGCGAGTAGGCCGTCGAGCCTGTCGGCGTGCTTACGATGAGGCCGTCGGCCTGGTATGTCACGAGGTATTCGCCGTTTATTTCGGCGTGTATAGTAATCATCGACGCCGTGTCGCGCTTGAGTACGGCTATGTCGTTAAGCGCGCAGTCGGGGCATACGGGGTCGCCGCCCTCAACCTCGACGCGTATCACCGAGTGCGGCTCTATGGCGTAGTCGTCTTCGTACAGCGAGTTGATGGCGCTCTCGATCTCGCTCGGCACGATGTCGGCAAGGAAGCCCAGGCGGCCCATGTTGATGCCGAGTATGGGCGTGCCCTTCGAGCCTACGAGCCATGCGGCCCTGAGCAGGGTGCCGTCGCCGCCGAGCGAGATGACGAAGTCGGCCGTGAAGTCGCACCCGTCGAACACCTCGACGCAGCCCCGGGGTATCATGCCCGAACTTACAAGGAAATCGTAGAAGGCCTTTTCCATGCACAAGTCGGCGCCGTGTGCGGCCAGGCATTCCATAATCTTCAGGATGTTTGCCGACTTGCGGCTCTGGTAAATGTTTCCGAACAGGGCGAACCTTAACTTACGTGACACCATGATTTTTGAGCTTTTAAATTTCTTTTTACACATGTAATGCTTGGAAATGCCAAACATTTTGTAACTTTGCCGTTGGATAAGGCAAATGCAAAATTACATATTTTGCCTGATAACAAACATTGCAGACATATTAAAAACGTAAAAAATGACAAAATTAAGCGTAAACGTCAACAAAGTTGCCACTTTGAGGAATGCGCGTGGCGGTAACAACCCAAACGTGCTGCAAGTTGCGCTCGATTGCGAGAAGTTTGGCGCGCAGGGCATAACAGTGCATCCGCGCCCCGACGAAAGACACATCAGATATAAGGACGTAAGGGACATAAGGCCCCTGGTTACGACCGAATTCAATATAGAAGGCAATCCTATCGACAAGTACATCGACCTCGTGCTTGAGGTCAAGCCGACACAGGTTACGCTCGTACCCGACGCCGACAACCAGCTGACGAGCAACCACGGATGGGACACGAAGGCCAACGAGGGCTTCCTTACCGACGTGATAGGGCGCTTCAAGGAGGCAGGCATAAGGACGTCGATATTCGTTGACGCATCGCCCGAAATGGTGGAAGCGGCCAAGCGCTGCGGCACCGACCGCGTGGAACTCTACACCGAGCCGTATGCATCAGGCTACCTGCTCGACCGCGAGGAAGCCGTAAAGCCGTTTGTAGAGGCGGCCAGGGTGGCGCGCGAAGTTGGTCTCGGACTCAACGCCGGGCACGACCTCAGCCTCGTAAACCTGCACTATTTCCACCAGAACATACCATGGCTGGACGAGGTCAGCATAGGCCATGCGCTTATATGCGACGCCCTTTACATGGGATTGCACGACACGATACAGGCTTACCTGGAATGCCTTAAATGAAAGGCAGACAATATACACATATTATCTATTAACCAATTAAATCTAATTTGAAAATGGCAAAAGTATATGAATTCCTGGCTACGGGCTTCGAAGAGGTAGAGGCCCTGATACCATTAGACATAATGCGCCGCGCTGGCGTTGACTTCAAGACTGTCAGCGTGACAGGTGAGAAGGTTGTTGAAGGCGCCCACGGCGTGAAGATTGAAGCCGACCTGCTGATCGAGGAAGCCGACTTCAGTGACGCTGACCTGCTGATGCTGCCCGGCGGACTGCCCGGCGCAACAAACCTGAACGAGCATGCAGGTGTGAAAAAGGCGCTCGTCGAGCATAACATACGCGGCAAGATGATTGGAGCAATATGCGCCGCACCTATGGTGCTGGGCGGACTGGGCATGCTTGAAGGCAAGCGCGCCACATGCTATCCGGGCTTCGAGGAATACCTTGAAGGTGCCGAATACACGCACGAGCTCTGCACCGTGGACGGCAATATAACCACGGGCGAAGGTCCGGCAGCTACGTTCCCCTATGCTTACAAGCTGCTCGAGGCCCTCACCGACAAGAAGACCGCTGACGGAATTGCCGACGGAATGATGTACAAACACCTTATGCTGAAATAAACACCGGTGTGACATACGCATTACCTACACCTGCGTACGGCCGGCAATAAGGCCGCCACGCCAATAAGGACAACTGCGCCACGGACGGATGGAATCCATGCCCCGTGGCGCAGTCGGTTCTATAAGCAAGCTGGAATGAAATTAACCAACAAAACGAAAATATGGACTATGCAGTGATTGTAGCCGGAGGAAAGGGACTGAGGATGGGTGCAAGCATACCCAAGCAATTTCTTCCCGTTAACGGATTGCCGGTATTGATGCTAACGATAAAACGCTTCAGGGAGTACGACGGGGCGTTGAAGATAATACTTGTGCTGCCAAAGGAGCAGCACGAATACTGGAACGAACTGTGCAAGAATTATCATTTCACCGACGCATACGCCGTGGTTGAAGGCGGCGAGACGCGTTTCCATTCAGTCAGGAACGGACTGGCTGCCATACCCGACGACGCTGAAGGCGTTGTCGGAATACACGACGGGGTGCGCCCCTTCCCGTCGGTAGAGGTCATACGCGCCTGCTACGAGACGGCGAGGACGGCCAAGGCGGTCATTCCCGTAGTGCCGGTGGTCGAGACTGTGAGGCACATTGTGGCCGGTGGGAAAACCGAAACGGTTGACAGGGCTGACTACCGGTTGGTGCAGACACCGCAGACCTTTGACATACAGCTGCTCAAGCAGGCTTACGCACAGCCATACAGGGACTGCTTCACCGATGATGCGTCAGTGGTTGAAAGCGCCGGCTATGAGGTGACCCTTATCGAGGGCAACCGTGAAAATATTAAGATAACAACGCCGTTCGACCTCCGCATAGCGCGGATTCTTGCCTGAACGGCAGCCGGCAAGCCGGCCCTGGCCGTCAGGCTTGTGGCTTCAGGCGGAGTCGGCAATGGCTTTCAGCGGCGCCATGCGCCGTCAACAATACTGACAATTACAATGACAAGAAAAGACAATGCTCGACATCCTTGACCAAGACATACAGTTCCTGCCCGGTGTGGGGCCAAGGCGTAAGGCCCTGCTCGATAAGGAACTGGGCATAAAGACTTACGAAGACCTGCTTGAGCATTATCCTTACAAGTATATAGACCGCAGGCATATTTACAGGATAAGCGAGCTTACGCCCGATGCCGCGTCAGTGCAGATATGCGCAAAGCTGCTGAGCTGCGAGGTGTTCGACATGGGTTTCCACCGCTTGAGGCTTGTCGCCCATGTGTCTGACGGTAGCGGAATTGCCGACCTTGTGTGGTTCAAGAAGGGCGAACACATACTGAAGCACCTCAAGGCCGGTACGCAATACATCATCTACGGCCGCCCGACTGTGTTCAGCGGGCGTTACCAGTTCGCCCATCCGGAGATGAAGCAGATGTCGGAAGTCGAACTTTCGCAGCTTGGCCTTCAGCCTTATTACAACACGACCGAGAAGATGAAGAACTCGGGACTTGACACCTGGGGCATGGACAGGCTTGTGAAGTCTCTTCTTGATACGCTTAAAAAGCCCATTACTGAAACTCTTCCGCCGTTCATGACGCAACGTTTAAACCTCATGTCGAGGGACGATGCGTTGAGGAAGATACACGTTCCAAAAAATCCCGACGACATACGGCAGGCCGAATACCGCATAAAGTTCGAGGAAGTATTCTACGTTCAGCTCAACATACAGCGCTATGCCAGCTTCTGCAAGCGCAAGTACCGCGGCTACATGTTTACCAAAGTAGGCGCGTATTTCAACGGTTTTTATTACAACAACCTGCCTTTTGAACTTACCGGGGCGCAGAAGCGCGTCATCAGGGAAATAAGGCAGGACATGCGTTCGGGATGCCAGATGAACCGTTTGCTCCAGGGTGACGTGGGCAGCGGCAAGACCCTTGTCGCCCTTATGTGCATGCTCATAGCGCTTGACAATGGCTATCAGTCGTGCATAATGGCTCCGACGGAGATTCTTGCGGAGCAACATCTTGAGACGATAGTCTCCTTCCTTAACGGCATGGATGTCCGCGTGGAGCTGCTTACGGGCATGGTGAAGGGCAAACGGCGGCGCGAGGTGCTCGAAGGGCTTGCCGACGGCAGCGTAGACATACTTGTCGGAACGCACGCCGTGATAGAAGACAGCGTGCAATTCGCACGCCTGGGCTTTGTCGTAATCGACGAGCAGCACCGTTTCGGGGTGGAGCAAAGGGCGAAGTTGTGGAACAAGAGCGACAATCCTCCCCATGTTCTCGTAATGACTGCGACACCTATTCCGCGCACTCTTGCCATGACCGTTTACGGAGACCTTGACGTAAGCAAGATTGACGAGCTGCCGCCGGGGCGCAAACCCGTGGTCACCCTGCACAAGTACGACGACCAGACGACAAGCCTTTACGCAGGCATACGCCGTCAGATTAATGCCGGAAGGCAGGCTTACATCGTGTTCCCGTTGATTAAGGAGAGCGAGAAGATTGACCTTAAAAACCTCGAAGAAGGGTATGAAAGCCTGCGCGAGGCGTTCCCGGAGTTTAAGTTGAGCAAGGTGCACGGCCGCATGAAGCCGGTAGAGAAGGAAGAGGAGATGCGCCGTTTTGTCAGCGGCGAGACACAGATATTGGTCTCCACGACGGTCATAGAAGTGGGGGTTAACGTGCCTAACGCCACCGTTATGGTGATAATCAACGCCGAACGCTTCGGCCTTTCGCAGCTTCACCAGTTGCGGGGGCGTGTAGGTCGTGGTGCCGACCAGTCGTTCTGCCTGCTCGTAAGCAAGCGTAACATATCAGACGACACACGCAAGCGGCTTGACATAATGTGCGAGACCAACGACGGATTCGAGATAGCCGAGGCCGACCTAAAGCTGCGAGGGCCAGGCGATCTGGAAGGTACGCAGCAGAGCGGGGTGGTGTTCGGTTTCAAGAAAGTAGACATACGCAAGGACGACCAGATAATACAACTGGCACGCGACGAGGCCCGTAGCATAGTGGCCGACGACCCGCAGTGCTGTAAGAGCGAGTATTCAATGGTGTGGCAGAGGCTCAAGGCACTACGCAAGAACCTCCCTTATTTCGGCGACATATCATAGGTTGCACGGCAGCCCAAGGCCTTTCAGCCGTTTGTATGACACATAAAAAACGTTCCCGCAGGCTGTTTTGCTTGCGGGAACGTTTTTGTTATAGTATGTAGGACTGTTTTTATTTAGCCTCTTTCTCAGGCAGCATAATCACTTTGACGCTGTTTCCGCCTTTGAAGATAACGTCCTTAACCATCTTGGCAACCTTCTCCGGAGTGAGTGCGTTAACCACATTCTTGTAGTTTGTGTACGTATCTACGCCGTATTCGTCAAGGTTGTTGATTGTGCTTACCCAGTAAGAGTTGGTCTTGGCGTTCTCGTCGGCACGCTTCAGCATGAGTTCCTTAACCTTGTTGAGCATGTCTGCGTCAACGGTAGTACAGAGTTTCTTGGCCTCTTCTTCCATAATCTTGATAGCCATGTCGCTCTTCTCCGGGTCCATCGGGCAGATACCTACAAGTGCGGTGAACGGAGTGTCGCCTCCGAGTGAAGCCATTCCGGTAGCTCCTGCAGAGTAAGCGGCTCCTGCGTCCTCACGTATCTTCTTCAGGTAGATCATCTCAAGAACCTGTCCTGCTGCGCTTGCAGCCACTGCATTCTCAAGAGAATACGGGGTTGTGAGGTTGTACCAGTACATGTAGGCATTGGCCTTCGGAGTCTCCATCTTACGTGTGAACTTGTTTTCGGCGTTGCCCTTTGCGTAGGTTGAAACCTTCTTCCAGTTCTCCTTCTTGCCTTTGGCGGGCAGTGAAGCTATGTACTGCTCGATGAGCGGACGTATTGTAGCCTCGTCGAAGTTGCCCACGATGGTGAATGTGAAGTCGCCTGCGTCAGCTGTACGCTCCTTTGCAATCTGCAGGATGCGGTCGTAGTTAACCTTCTTGAGGTCTTCGAGCTTCAGTGTTGCGTAGCGTGGATTGTGGCAGTAGAGTGTTGACATCAGCGAGTCAGAGAATGCAGCGTCAGGAGACAGCGCCTGGTTCTTCAAGATTGTCTCAAGTGAAGTCATCAGTTGTGCGTAGCTCTTTTCGTCTTTCTTTATATCAGTGAAGTAGAGATAAGTGAGCTGGAACAGTGTTTCGATGTCCTTCGGAGTAGATGTTCCGCTGAGTCCTTCGTGCAGATTGAACAGCTGGAGGTTTGCGTTAGCCTGCTTGCCTGCAAGAGCTTTCTGGAGTTCTGTGTTACTGAAGTTACCCAGACCACTTGCGCCGATTGCCATGTCGAACAGTTTTGCATTTACGAGATCTTCCTTGCCAAGCAGTGAAGAACCGCCCTTTGAAGTAGCGTCGATTACCACCTCGTCGTCCTTGAAGTCAGTCTTCTTAAGCAATACACGTGCGCCGTTAGAGAGAGTCAGCTCTTTGTAGCCGAGAGTCTTGTTCTCTTTCTCGCTTACAATCTTACCTTTCTCAGGCATCTTAGCGATGAGCGGCTCCTGCTTTACATTGTCAACCCATGCTGTAAGGTTCTCGTTGTGAACTTCGTCGATGGCTTTCTTTATGCCTTCAGCAGTCGGGTAAACAGCTCCTTCCTTCTCTGTGTTGAAGCTCATCACAACGAGGTTGGTGTCGGTTACGCTTACAAGCTCCTTCATTGATTCGTTGATTGCCTCAACCGGAATCATCGGGCTTATCTGCTGCATTATTGCGTATTCGTCTTCGATTGACGGAATAGGCTCGTTGTCGATGAAGTTGCGTGTGTAGAGTTCGCAGTAAACGTTGTTCTCACGCTTGTTGCGGTTGGTGTAGATTTTCTCCAACTGGCTCATGTATTCAGACTTAGCACGGGCAAACTCAGTAGGAGTGAAGCCGAATTTAGCGGCACGCATTACTTCGCGAACGGCTGCTGATATGGCAGCTTCGGTCTGTCCTGGTTTAGGAAGACATGCAACTGTGAATGCGTCTTTTGTCTTTGCGTAGATATAGTCGCCGTCGCTGACGAATGCCTGAACATACGGGCAGTCAGGATTCTGTGATACTTCGTTCAGACGAGAGTTAAGCATCTGGAGTGAAAGGTTCAGCGCATACTGCTGTATCATGTATGCCATGCTTGTCTTCAGACTGTCGGGCACGTCATCGTGCTTGAACATTATCTGAACGATGTTTATCTGCTGTTCCTTGTCCTTGTCTACAACGATGATTGCCTCGTTGTTGTCGGGCACGGGTTCTGCAACCACCGGTGCTGCGTTGGGGGCGAGCTTGATGCCGCTGAACATTTCCTTTATCTTCTGTTCTGTGCGGTCAACGTTGATGTCGCCCACCACGATTATGGCCTGGTTGTCCGGGCGGTACCACTTGTGGTAGTACTGGCGGAGCACTTCGGGCTTGAAGTTCTTAACCACCTCCATCGTACCGATAGGCATGCGGCGTCCGTACTTGCTGCCCGGGTAAATGGTTTCGAGGTTGCGTTCCATCATCCTCTGCATTGGTGACGAGCGCAGGCGCCACTCGTTCTCTATCACGCCACGCTCCTTGTCTATCTCCTCGGTGGCGAGTGTAAGGCCGTTAGACCAGTCCTTGAGCACGAGGAGGCAAGAGTCGAGTGCCGCGATGTTCTTTGACGGCACGTTGTCTATGTTGTAAACGGTCTCGGCTATCGATGTGTAGGCATTGAGGTCTCGGCCGAACTCCACGCCGATTGAGCGCATATATTCGAGCAGCTTGTCGCCCGGATAGTTGTCAGAGCCGTTGAATGCCATGTGCTCCAGGAAGTGGGCAAGACCCCTCTGGCTCTCTTCCTCCTGGATTGAGCCTACGCGCTGTGCGATGTAGAAGTTGACACGATGTTCAGGATAGTCGTTGTGGCGGATGTAATAGGTAAGGCCGTTAGGCAGCTTGCCTATCCTTACAGCATTGTCGACCGGTATGGGCGGCATCTGCATTCCTTGCGCCATTACCGCTGCGGTGCCTGTAATGAATAGCACGGCGGCGACGAAAAGATGTTTTATTTTCATAAAATAAGGGTTTAAAATGGTTTGACAAATATAGTTTTTTCTTGTATTAACGCTGTTGGTTACTTGTTATATTTAATATATTTTATACTTTGCGGTCGCCCGGTGTCGCATTTAATCCTGCTTTGGCTCTATCCGGTCACGGCTCGTCGCTGTATTCAAGTATGTCGCCAGGCTGGCAGTCCAATTCGCGGCATATGGCCTCGAGCGTACTGAAACGTACGGCCTTGGCCTTGCCCGTCTTGAGTATTGACAGGTTGGCCTGCGTCAGTCCCACGCGTTCGGCCAGTTCGCCGAGCGGCATTTTGCGCTTTGCCATTTCAACGTCAAGGTTTACTATTATTCTTCCCATGCCTTTGCGTTTGTTATATTGTTAGTTCCTGTTCTTCCCTCATCTTCAGTCCTATGGCGAAGGCTTCGGCTATTACGAGCGAGAACAGTCCGAAAAGGATGCTCGTGAAGTCAGCCGCCGACTTGTAGTCGACCACGTATTCGCTCAGGCTGAATACCTGTTGGGCCTGGTATGCGTCGTAGCATCCGTCGGCGGTGACGATGGCTCCTGCCGCCACGAGGCACCAGCCTGTAAGGCGCAGCAGCTTGATGTTTTTGTGGATGAATATCTGGTTGCGGTTGACATTGCGCACGAAGAAGATGAACGCCACAAGTGCTGTTACGGCCATGGCGCCGAACGCCAGGGTGTAAACCACCTTGAATATTGCGGCAAGGGTGTTGATTTTACCGTTGAGGGGCACTATGAGCTGCGTCGGCCATGCCTGCTGCGACTTGTTCGTGGCCTTGTCGGTGATGGTCTGTGCGGTGCGCGGCGACATTTCCGCAGGCAGCAGCGATATGTAGCAGTAGCGGCTCGGGTCTATTTGCGTTACGTCGCGCCTCTCTTCACCGTGGCGCATGCCGCTCGTGAAGCCTGTGATGAATGCGTTCGACATTGAAAAGATGTCGCAGGCAATCACCGCGAATATCAGTACACAGAACAGTTTGAGTTTCTTTTTCATCGTCGTAGCTTTTTACCGTAGTCCCGCCACCGTCTTGTGTTGACGGCGGCGGAATATCCGGCTGGTTGTCTTTGATTTTAGAGAGAGTAATATTATGTTATTTGTATTATTATTGATATTTGATTATTATTTATCGTTTTTCGATATGCAAAGATATGCACTATTTTTTAAACGGCAAAATAAAAACGATAAAAATTTATCGAAAATCGATAATTTAGTTTAAATCCTGTCCTTTTGCCGTTTTCCCCTTGCGTTGGGCCTTGCCGGCAGTCGTACAGGCGTATTGCGTCATCCGCTTTCCAAGAGGCCGCCTTTTACGCTGCAAAAGGTATCCTTTTACAGCCTGAAAAGCCACCTTTTGCAGCGTAAAAGGTTATGTATTGGAAACTGCTTGGTAATCATGTTGTTACAGATGTAGTTTTGGCTGGCGTGCTGTGACTGTCTGCCGTCATTTACGGATGTTTTGCCATGTAGGCATATACGAATTTGTCAAAATACATGTTTTTTAACGATTTAAAGGTTAAAAATATGCAGAAAACCTTTTTTTATCAAATAGTTTTCATATCTTTGCCCCGTCATGAAACATATAAGGAAAATATTCTTAACTTGCGCTGCATTCATGGCGGCAGCCGGAATCAGCGCCCAGGAAAAGGTTGTGCCGTTGTCTTACGGCAACATGGACAGCTGGACCATACGCAAGGTGCACGAGTCAGCCATAATAGGCGGTAATACAAAGACACTCTACGAGATAGGTCCTAACCGCACCGTAGAGGGCAACAAGCCGTACACCAACGGCGGAGGTTCCCCATGGGGCACGTCAAACGTCATGGCCAAGGTCATGGGCGTAGTGAAGACCAACAACTCCGTGTACCGCGACAAGCGCGGCAGCGGCTGGTGTGCCAAGCTGACCACGCACATCGAGAGCGTGAAGGTCATGGGCCTTATGAACATCAACGTGCTGGCCGCAGGTTCCATCTTCCTCGGCGACATGAAAGAGCCAATAACCGGAACTAAGGACGGCCCGAAGGCCATGAACAACGGCATACCGTTCACAGGCAGGCCGAAGGCAGTAAGGTTCGATTACAGTGTCAAGGCGGCAGGCACCCCTAACAGGATCAAGCAGACAGGTTTCAGCAAGAAGCAGACCGTGCCCGGGCGTGATTATGCCATAGCCGTGCTATACCTGCAGAAGCGAACCGAGGACAAGGCGGGCAATATCACGGCCAAACGCGTCGGCACCATGGTGGTGAAGTTCGGCAAGAGCACCGGCGGATGGGTCAACAACGCCACGTATAAGATAATGTACGGCGACATACGCAACACCCCCGGCTATGACGCTTCAACGATGGGGCTGCGCCATACGGACTACGCACGCAACAGCAAGGGCAAGAGCGTGCCTGTGAAAGAGATAGGATGGGCCGATGCCGACACCACGCCTACACACCTGATGTTGCAATTCTCGTCGAGCCACGGCGGAGCTTACATAGGCTCGGTAGGCAACACATTATGGGTGGACAACGTCGAGATGGTATACTGACCCGCGTAAATCCATAGGTAATTATGAGGCTTGTTTTTCTCGCAGCATTCTTTATGTGTGCCATATTGCCGGGTGCAAGTGCGCCTGAGAACGGCAGCAAAGACACTGTTACGGTTGACAGCACGCAGCAAACAGACAGCGTGAAGAAGAGAAAAGGACTGATTAACAGGTTTCTTGACTACATAAACGAATCCAACAAGACCGATCCCGGCAAGAAGTTCGACTTCAGCCTGCTGGGCGGTCCGCATTACAGCACCGACACAAAGTTCGGCCTTGGCCTTGTTGCCACCGGCATATACCGCACCGACATGGCCGATACGTTGTTGCCGCCCTCCAACACCGCCCTGTACGGAGACATCACAACGGGGCAGTTCTATAAAATAGGCATACGCGGAACGCACATCTTTCCCCATGACAAGTGCCGCCTGGACTACAACGTATCGTTCGATTCGTTCAAGAGCAGCTTCTGGGGCATAGGCTACGTCAACGGCAACAAGGACTCTAACGAGAGTACGATGGACAGGATACAGGTCCAGGCCAAGGCGAGCCTGCAGTGGCGTTTTGCCGATAATCTGTACATCGGGCCGACGGTAGTGTTCGACTATGCCGGCGTAAGCCACGTCGAGCGGCCTGAGCTTCTCGAGGGCATGGACCACCGGACGCTGAATGTAGGTGCCGGCGTATCCCTTGTTTATGACTCGCGCGACGTGCTAACCAACGCGCACAGGGGCTTCTATGTGAACATCTCGCAACTGTTCCGGCCGGCCTTCATGGGCAATGACTATGCCTTTGCCACCACCGACCTGCGTGCCGACGTGTACCGCACGGTGTGGAAGGGCGGAGTGGTAGCGGCCGACCTGCGCGGCACTCTCAACTTCGGTAACCCTTCGTGGGGCATGATGTCGCTGCTGGGCAACTCTTACTCGATGCGCGGATATTACGAGGGACGCTACCGCGACAAGCACAAACTGGAGGCGCAGGTAGAGCTGCGCCAGCACGTATGGAAGCGCAACGGCATTGCCTTGTGGGCAGGGGTGGGCACTGTCTTCAACAAGTTCAGCGCCTTACGCTCCGACAGGCTGCTTCCCAACTTCGGCATAGGCTACCGCTGGGAGTTCAAGAAGGATGTCAACGTGCGTCTCGACTACGGTTTCGGCAAGAGCGGACAGTCTGGTTTCATCTTCAACATAGGCGAAGCCTTCTAAGGCACAGGCTGCACCCAATGTCGTGTAAAACGGCATTGCCCTGTGTAATTACATGTAATTCAATACTTACGGATATTCAATGAAAGACCAAAATAATCACGGCATATTGGCCCGTTTCTTGTCCGCAGGGGGACGTGGCACGGGCAAAAGGCGCGCTTTAATCCTTTTCTGGCTTACCATAGCGGTACTTGCCGTACCCAACGTGGCGCTTTGCGTGACCGAGCGCATGTCGCCGGCGGCCGGCATAACCAATGTACTGCTGCCCGTGTCTGTGGTGTGGCTGCTTATGACCTTAAGTCCCCGCCCCGGCAAAACCACGTGGCTCATGTTTCCGCTTATATTCTTCGCCGCGTTCCAGCTGGTGCTACTCTATCTGTTCGGGCATTCCATAATAGCGGTGGACATGTTTCTCAACCTTGTTACAACCAACCCCGGAGAGGCTTTCGAGCTGCTTGACAACCTGCTGCCGGCCATCTCGATAGTAGTTGTGGTCTACATTCCGCCGCTCGTTATAGCCACAGTCTCGCTGCACCGTAAGGACAAGCTCGATGCTGCTTTCATGTCAAGGCAGCGGCGCATGGCCCTCGTTGCAGTCGCAGTAGGTGCGGCAAGCCTCGGCGTTAGTTATGCTTCAGACCGCGAATACAGTGCGAAGATACAGCTTTACCCGCTCAACGTGGGTTACAACCTTGTGCTTGCCGTAGAGCGTTCAGGGGCTACTGCCGACTATGCCGAGACCTCGGCGGGCTTCAAGTTCAAGTCTAAGGCCACGCACCCTGCCGCCAGCCGCGAGGTGTACGTCATCGTGGTGGGCGAGACGGCGCGTGCATGCAGCTTCAGCCTGTACGGTTACGGGCGCGAGACCACCCCGCTGCTCGAGCGTACACCGGGACTTGTGGCTTACACCGACGTGCTTACACAGTCGAACACCACGCACAAGAGCGTGCCCATGCTGCTTTCGGCGGCGTGCGCCGAAGACTACGACCGCATATACCGCGAGAAGGGAATAATAACAGCCTTCAAGGAAGCAGGCTTCCATACGGTGTTCATATCAAACCAGCGCCCAAACCGCTCGTTCATAGACTTCTTCGGCATGGAGGCCGACGAGTGGGTGTTCATGAAGGAGAATCATAAGGGGACGGAAACCCTCCAGGACGCCGACATGCTGCCGATGGTAAAGGACGTGCTGGCCCAGGGACGCAAGAAGGAGCTTATTGTATTGCATACGTACGGCTCGCACTTCAACTACCGCGAGCGCTACGCGGCACGTACGGCCGTGTTCAAGCCGGACAACGCGAGCGAGGCGAAGCCGTCCAACCGCGAGTCGCTCGTCAACGCATACGACAACTCCATACGCAGCACGGACAGTTTCCTGCACGGCCTGATTGGCATCGTCGACAGTTGCGGCGCCGTGTCGGCATTGCTCTACACGTCTGACCACGGTGAAAACATCTTTGACGACCGTCGCCAGCTGTTCCTGCATGCCTCGCCCGTACCGTCGTTCTACGAGCTTCATGTGCCGTTCGTCATCTGGACTTCAGACTCTTACCGGCGCACCTTTGCGCCCGTGGCTGCCGCCCTTGATGCCAACCGCCGCAAGAGCGTGGCCAGCAGCGTGTCGGTGTTCCACACCATGCTCGGTCTTGCCGGCATAGAAACGCCTTACCGCAACGACAGCCTGTCGGTGGCGAGCGGCAAGTTCACTCCTACCAGGCGCATGTATCTTAACGACCACAACGAGCCTGTGCCCGTTGACAAGATACTGAGGGACAAGGAAGACTTCGTGATGATGGAACGTGTTAAGGCCGGGCAGTGACGGGCTGTGCGGCAATGTTTTTTCGGTGATTTTGCAAAAGGTTGCTTTCGGGACGATGAAAGGTAACCTATTGCAACGCAAAAGGATGCCTTTTACAATGCGAAAGGCATCCTTTTGTAATTATACTGATTATCAATAAGTTACAGGCTGATGTAAAAACAGCTGCCAACGTCGCTTCAGCGCAGCTGTCAGCCGGCGTCGTGCTTTATGTTGCGCGGATGGTGTTCAAGTATCTCGCGTCGCAGTTCGTGGGTGTCAATGTGGGTGTATATTTCCGTCGTGCCTATGCTCTCGTGACCGAGCATGGCCTGTATGGCGCGCAGGTCGGCACCGCCGGCAAGCAGCGCCGTTGCGAAACTGTGGCGCAGCGTGTGCGGACTTATTGTCTTGCTTATGCCCGCCTCCTCGCCGAGGCGTTTTATCATTATGAGGATCATTGTGCGCGTAAGGTGAGCCCCGCGGCGGTTGAGGAACACGTAGTCCTCTTCGCCCGGCTTTATGTCCATCAGGTTGCGGTCGATGAACCACAGTTGCAACTGCTTTACCGCGCTCTCCGATATGGGCACGAGCCTCTCTTTGCGCCCCTTGCCAACAACCCTTACGAAGTGTTCTTCAAGGTAAAGGTCTGACAGACGCAGCGTTACAAGCTCGCTTACACGCAGTCCGCAGCTGAAAAGCACCTCTATAATGGCCTTGTTGCGCTGCCCCTCCCATTTCGATAGGTCGATGGCCTGCTCGAGGCGGTCAACCTCCTCGGTTGTCAGGACTTCGGGCAGATGGTCGCCGAGCTGTGGCGACTCGAGCAGCTCGGACGGGTCGTCGCTTATGTATCCGTCGACTTGGAGATAGTGGTAGAACGTCCTCACGCCACTCAATATGCGGCACTGCGAGCGCGCCCCTACACCTATGCTGTGCAGGTTGGCGGCAAAGGCCTGCAGGTCTTCCAGCCGTGCGGCCAGCGGGTCGATGCCCTGCTCGCCGAAATAGGCCAGCAGCTTCTCTATGTCGTGCGAATATGCGTCGAGCGTGTTGGGTGTGAAGTTGCGCTCGAGTTTCATGTAGCGGCGGTAGGCGGCTACAAGATTAGACGCCTTTTTGTTTACTGTTTCCATTTATTTTATTACTTTTGCAGCGTGGCGCGGCTGCCGGTTTACATGTGTCAGGCCGGCGTGCTG
>HF986742.1:0-1206 GCA_000433175.1 Prevotella sp. CAG:1058 | reverse complement strand
AAATTAAGAAAAATAATCCGGATATGAAAATATTAGTATTGAATGGTCCCAACCTCAACCTCTTGGGCGTAAGGGAGCCGGGCATTTACGGCA
The DNA here is from genome assembly GCA_000433175.1 of Prevotella sp. CAG:1058. Classification (GTDB taxonomy): domain Bacteria; phylum Bacteroidota; class Bacteroidia; order Bacteroidales; family Bacteroidaceae; genus Prevotella. The sequence continues at coordinate 1,113 of HF986742.1, read as the reverse complement.
ACAGCTCGTTCGACGACTACCTGCCGAAGCTGCGCGAGGCTTTCCCGGACGTGGATATCGACTATTTCCAGAGCAACATAGAGGGCGTGATGATAGACAAGATGCAGGAAGTAGGCTTCACGTACGACGGCATAGCGCTCAACGCCGGCGCCTACACGCATACCAGCATAGCCCTGCACGACTGCATAAAGTCGCTGAAATGCCCCGTGGTCGAGGTACACATATCCAACGTGCATAAGCGCGAGGAGTTCCGTCACAAGTCCATGATATCTGCCACGTGCCTCGGCGTGGTGTGCGGTTTCGGGCTCGACTCATACCGGCTGGCCGTCGAGGCGCTGGTGCTCGACGCCCGGCAGCGTGAACAGGCATGATAACGATACGGTGAATAATGAAACAGAGCCAGGTTGACATTAACAGGGGGTTGGACGAATACATACTCGCACACATAGACCCCGAGGGCGACTACCTGTACCGCCTGTGGCGGGCCACAAACATACACCTGCTGCACGGGCGCATGGCCAGCGGCCACCTGCAGGGGCGGCTGTTGAAGATGCTCGTGCGGATGGTGCGCCCAAGCAACATACTTGAGATAGGCACATTCAGCGGATACAGCGCAATCTGTCTGGCAGAAGGGCTGGACGAGGGCGGAATGGTGTACACTTACGAGATAGACGACGAGCTGGAGGACTTCACCCGCCCGTGGATTGAAGGCTCGGCCGTGGCAGACAAGATACGTTTCATCATCGGTGACGCCATAAAGGAGGCTCCAAAGCTGGGTGTGGAGTTTGACATGGTGTTCATCGACGGCGACAAGCGCACGTACGTCGAGGCTTACGAGATGGCACTGTCGGTGCTGCGTCCGGGCGGATTCATCCTTGCCGACAACACGCTTTGGGACGGCCACGTGCTCGAGACGCCGCGCCAGACCGACCGCCAGACCATAGGCATAGAAACGTTTAACGACCTGATAGCCACCGACGGGCGCGTGGAGAAACTGATATTGCCCCTGCGCGACGGCCTGACGATGGCAATGAAGAAGCGTTGAGAGACCGACCCGGCCGGCGTGCATGCCCGGCACGGCACCACTGTCAAGATAGAAGTGCAACACCTCCG
>HF986741.1 GCA_000433175.1 Prevotella sp. CAG:1058 | reverse complement strand
TTCCGTAATGTTGCACTTGCTAGTTGACTCTGCCCCGTTTGCCCGATATAAGCATTTTTTCACTTTTGCCGCAACCGAAAACGGAAATTAATCACTAATTTTGCAAACTGGATATTACACTAATCTTAACAAACAAACTAATGTCAACATTAACAATTATTATCGTGACGGTATTCATAATAGGATACCTGTGCATCGCCTTGGAAACATTTACAAAAGTAAACAAGGCTGCTGTTGCCCTGCTCATGTTTGTGGCATGCTGGACTCTCTACATGTTCGACCCGGCCAACTTCGAAGGGATATCCCCCGAAGGCATAGCCGCTGCTGCCAGCTCTGCCATTGAAGGCCATCTCGGCAGTACTGCCACCACCCTGTTCTTCCTGATGGGAGCAATGACCATAGTCGAGGTGGTAGACCAGAACGGCGGTTTCAACTTCGTGCGCGACATGATGAAGACAAAGAGCAAGAAAGCATTGCTGTGGCGCATCACAATCCTGACCTTCTTCCTTTCGGCAATTCTTGACAACATGACTACATCAATAGTCATGGTCATGATTCTAAGCAAGCTCATAAGAAGCCGCAAAGACCGCCTTATCTACGCATCGCTAATCATAATTGCAGCCAACTCGGGAGGCTCCTTCTCTCCGATTGGCGACGTCACTACCATAATGATTTGGAACAAGGGACTCATCACGGCTGCCGGAGTAATCAAGGAGCTCTTCATCCCTTCCATCATCTCGATTGCCATTCCGGCATACATACTGTCGTTCAAGCTGAAGGGCGAAATATCCGGCGGCACAGCTGTCACAACAGCTTCCGTGTCTAACGACTTAACTGATAGCCAGCGCAAAGCGGTGTTCTGGATTGGCGTGGGCGGACTCATCTTCGTGCCTATCTTCAAGTCAATCACCCACCTGCCTCCGTTCGTAGGCATATTGCTCGTGCTGGGTGTGCTATGGACGTCGACCGAGATATTCTACCGCGACCTGCCCGAACACAGCGATAAAGGCGGAACCCAAAAGCGGATAACCAACATCCTTTCGCGCATCGACATGGGTACCATACTCTTCTTCCTCGGCATCCTCATGGCTGTTGCGTGCCTCCAGGAAATCGGCGTGCTTGCAGCCCTCGGCGAAGGCCTCAACACAACATTCAACGGCAACCATTACATAGTTACCGGACTTATCGGCGTATTGTCGAGCATTGTCGACAACGTGCCGCTCGTTGCCGGTTGCATGGGCATGTACCCGATAGCCGAAGCCGGAGCCATGGCGCAAGACGGCATATTCTGGCAGCTCCTGGCTTACTGTGCCGGCGTGGGCGGTTCGATGCTCATCATCGGCTCTGCCGCCGGAGTTGTAGTCATGGGACTCGAGAAAATAACTTTCGGCTGGTACATGAAGAACATTACCTGGATTGCCTTCATCGGATACATTGCCGGAATCTTGGCATACTGGGTTGAAAAGTCGGTAATAGGACTATAAAACAAGTGAAGAGTGAAGAACGTTCTTCACTCTTCACTTTTCATTTAAAGCACCTCATCCTTGCCCTGTACTCGCTGGGCTTGCATCCTATCTTAGCCTTGAACTTGCTTGAGAAGTAGTCTGGCGAGTCGAAATTAAGCCTGTAAGCAATTTCCTTTATGCTCATGTCGGTTGTAGAGAGCAGTTCCTTGGCATGCTGCAGTTTGAGGTCTTGCTGGTAGAAGGCCGGAGACAGACCGGTGTATTCCTTGAACAACTTACGGAAATTGGAGTAGCTCGAGCCAAGCTCGGCAGCTATCTCCTGCACGGTTATCTTCTCTTCCACACCGTCGCGTATGCGCAGGCGTGCCTTGTTTATCATGTCTACGTATCCGCCCTTACGGCTAAGTTCCATCTTGCGCTCGAGCGAGTACATCAGGCCGAGCAGGTTGTTCACCACACCGGCCAGTATCTGCTGGCAGTGTACGGGCTCCTCCTTAGCCGTTGCTATTGCCAGTTTGTACAGATGCACTATGTCGTTGCTGAAACCAACGTGGTAAACGGGCTTCTCCAACGACAGGAAGTTATACTTCAGACGGTCGTCCATGTTACGGCCCTTATACCCTATCCAGTAACTTTTCCACGTCTCCACATGCAGGGGGTGGTACGTATGCCATTCGCCGGGGAACAAAAGGAATATGTCGCCGGCCTTGATGTGCACGTCCTTCACGTGTTCAGACGAGAATACGCCTTCGCCTTCGACAAGGTAAAGCATCTGATACTCGTCAAGGGTACGTCCGCGCTCGACGTCGAAATAATATCCGTCGCCATGTCCCTTGGTAGGATATTCCTCGTCAGGTCCTACCTCGTCATACCCTACCGTATTGACAACCAGCCCCCATTGGGCGTCGCGCTCTGTCGCTACCAAATATTTACTGTCTTGCATGTCTTTTCCTTGGATTATGAGGTTGTAGGTTCAAAATGGAGTATTGCGTTATTCAGCAGGCATGCCCTGCGCAGTAAGGTTCAAATCTGATACTGCAGATGCTTCATCTCATGGCCGCCCCATGCGTTGTCACCGACGTACCTGAAGCCCACCCTTTCATATAGCCGTTCGGCCTTGGGGTTGCCCTTGTCTACAAGCAGGCCTACGGCAGGCAGGTTCATCGCCCTTGCCTTGTCTACCGCCGCCTGGAGAAGGCGTGTGGCTATTCCCCGCCCGCGGCAGTCTTCGCGTACGGCTATGCTGTCTATGTAAAGCTCGCCGGCCGAAGTCTCGTCGGCCATGCTGCCGAAGTCGCGCCCCAGGCTGTCCCGTGCGGCATTGACAAAAGCCTCGCGCAGCTCGTGCAGGCGTGCCCCGTCATACGATATGCACACGCCGCAGGGCTCGCCGCCATCCTCGTCTACGGCTACAATGGCATTCAGGTAACTGTACTGCGACTTCTCCGACTGTACCAAAGAAGTCATCATACGCTCGAAATCGTCAAGCGTATGGTCAGGCCCCGCAAAATAGCGGCAGCAGTCATAGTTCATGGCCTGCATGATCAGTCTCGCTATCGACCGGGCCTGAGAATCCTTTGCAAGTTGTATTTCCATTGATTGTGATTCTATTAGACTAATCTGTTTTATGACGCAGTTGCCGGTTTCTTGTACTCAATTATTACCGGGTTAACAGCACCAGGCGCACCATAGCGGCATGCCGCCGGCTCTAAGGCCGTCATTTATCCTCCGTGCCTTCGGTGTCTTTCATCGTCACGAGCACTTTATCGATACGTGCCCCGTCCATGTCGACAATCTCGAAGTTGAAGCAGTTCCAGTCGGTGCGTTCACCGGCCTGGGGTATGTGCTTCATCTGCTCTATTATAAGTCCGGCCAGGGTGTTGTAGTCCTGCTGCTCGCTGTCGTAAAGGTCTTCCTTGTCGAAGTAAGACAGGAAGTCGTAGAACGAGCACTGCCCGTCTACCAGCCAGCTTTCCGAGTCCTCGCGTTTCACTATTTCAGGGTCGTTGTTCACCTCGTTTATCGTGCCCACTAACCCCTCGAGTATGTCGCGCAGGGTTATTATGCCCTGGAAACTGCCGAACTCGTCGCAGATGAACGCCTGCGTCAGCCTCTTCTCCTTCATCTGTTCGAGCGCCTTGTACACGCTCATGTTCTCGTAGAAGTATACTGCCGGGTGCATTATCGACTTCAGCTTCAGCGTCTTGTCGTCGAGACGGAACAGCAGGTCCTTCAGCAACACCACGCCCAGTATGTTGTCTATGCCGCGGTCTATCAGCGGGTAAGCCTCGTACAGGTTGCCGTTGAGCACCTCCTTCAGCTCGTCGTTGGTCATGTTCACGTCAAGCGTCACCACGTCCGAGCGGTGAGTCATTATAGAGTCTACGGTCAGGTCGCCCAGCATGAACACGCGTTCCACTATGTCCTGCTCCACTTCCTGCACCTCGCCGTCCTCCTTACCCTCCTGCACTATCGACTTTATGTCCTCCTCGGTCACCTTGCTCTCGGCGTTCTTTACGCCCAGCAGGTCTACCACGGCCTCCGTGCTCTTTGACAGTACCCACACGAACGGCCCTGCTATGACCGACAGCACGTACATCGGGCGGGCTATAATCTCAGACACGCGCTCGGCAACGCTCATGCCTATGCGCTTGGGCACCAGCTCGCCGAAGATTATGGTAAGATAGGTCACGACTATGACTATTATGCCCTGTGCCAGCGGATAAGCCCAGCGCTCGGGCATGCCGAAGCTCTCGAACACGTCAGAGAACCTGCCCGAAAGCGATGCACCTGAATAAATACCGGTCAAAATTCCGATAAGCGTGATGCCTATCTGCACCGTCGAGAGGAAACGGTCGGGGTCGTTGGCAAGACGCAAGGCGGTCTTGGCACCCTTGCTTCCCTTCTTTTCGTCGTTTGATAAAGTTGTTTTCCTCGCTTGTATAACTGCTATCTCAGACATGGCAAAAATGCCGTTGACCAAAATCAATAGCAGTATAATAATAATTTCATCCATTAATGGTTACAAATCTTGTTTCCGTTGCAAAGATAATGCATGTAGGGCGAAAAACAAAATAATCAGTCAGAAAATGATAAAAATAGCACTAATCCGTAATTAAACCACCTTAAGGCGCATCATCGCTAACCTTCTAAATTACAACAGCTTAACCACCCTAACGCAAAAGGTCGCCTTTCGCATCGCAAAAGACGACCTTTTATAGCCTTATAGGTAACCAGGGAAAAGAGAAAAGGGAAAAATCCATGTGCTATTATAAGGGAAAAGAGAAAAGGGAAAAATCCATGTGCTATTATAAGGGAAAAGAGAAAAGGGAAAAATCCATGTGCTATTATAAGGGAAAAGAGAAAAGGGAAAAATCCATGTGCTATTATAAGGGAAAAGAGAAAAGGGAAAAATCCATGTGCTATTATAAGGGAAAAGAGAAAAGGGAAAAATCCATGTGCTATTATAAGGGAAAAATCCATGTGGCTTCTGACTTGAACTTTCTATGTGAAAGTTTATGTTTGTTTCATTCAAACGACAAGTCACATGGATTTTTCCCTTTTCTCTTTTCACTTTTCTCTTAAAACTACTTTCTTATCTTCACCGTCTTGCCTCCGGCCTTAACTATCGCAACCACGGCAACGCTTGCCCTTACGTCCTCGACGTTCGAGCTTGCCGTTACAGATGCAACACGCATGCCGTCGACAGAATAAACGGAGATGTTATCGCCCGGCTCTACGCCCTCAACGCGTATCATGTCTTCAGCAGTGAAGTAAGCGCGGATGTCGTCACCAGCCGCAGCCTTACGGTTGAAGCTGATATTGAATCGGCCTATGATGTCGCCTTCCTCTACGGTCGTGAAGTCGTAGCCGCCCTCAAGCAGGTCTACCGAGCGTCCCGTCACGGCATCTTCGAGTACCACTGTCTCATAGTCCTCGGCCATGCAGTCGTCGGGCACGGCCATGGTGTACATGCCGGGCTCGGGCACCGTCACTCCTACCGCCACCTTGCCATCAATGCTTACAGCCGAGAGCAGCGAGTAGCGTCCGCCCGAACGTGTGGCGTATATCTGCGCCTCGCCGCCTGCCATCCACTTCACGCCGTCTGCCGACATGTCAAACTCATTGCGCGCCTCGCTTGCCGGCACGGCATCAAGCTGTAGGATATCGCCATAAGCTGCATCATCTTCACTTGCCTCTCCAGTTCTCTTAATACTTACAGAAAGACTTGACGTTGCAGCATAAGAATCTCCACTTTTCTCTGCTGAAGAACTTACGTTGACCGTTTCATAATCCTTCAATGTTGCTGTTTGAGTGAATACGGCATCGCCGGTAGGAATATATCCTGAAGTTTCATTAGCAGTGTTAATCGTCTTATAAGCATTTTCACTATATCCATAAATCACACGCCCATATTCCATGTCGCTGAAATTCATCGCGCAGAGGTAAGGCGAGCCAAATAGGTTCCAGCTCATATTTTCCTTATGCGTGAAGCGGTTGCCTCCTGTTGTCGTAGATGTCCACGGTTCGTTGAAGTTGTACTTCATCAGTGAAATGGTCTTGTCGTTTCCACCCTCGTTATATGAATTTCCACTGAAACGTACGGTGATATTGTTAGCAGAAGTGTTTTCAATCAGGAAACCTTCAGTATTACCTCTGTTTATTAAGTCTGTCCATGCTGTGCTGTTTTCACCGTCATACTGGTAGCTGTAAGCCGCACGCGTCTCGCCGCTGTAACGTTTCAGACTGTAACTTCCACCGGGTGTAACCTCTGTCTTAGTTATATCAAACGGCATGGCTGCCAAGTCATTGCCACCTTTAGCCACATAACGCTCAACAGCCAAGTTAGTCAACGAGATGTAGTTGCCGTTGCCGCGCAGACCCGCCTGATGTTCCAATAACAAGAAACCGGGGTTGAAGGCGTTACCGTCAGGATAAACACCATCTGCAATAGACAGCTCCTGATCCTTGCGCACATAGACCACCGACTTGCCGACAGGTTTGTCGTCTGCGGTTATCTGAGCATCACTTATAATGTTCCATGTCTCGAAACAACCGTTGTCCACAGTGTTGCGGATTCGTTTGTTGCCAATCAAGTCGCGCTCATGGCCGACTTTCTCCATATAGTCGCTGATGTCCGTACGGGTATCTGCAGCAGGATCAATATCCGCTGAAGTCTCCATCAGCTGGTACTTCCAATAATCATCCGTAACGTAAGTATTCGTATTTGTTTCAGTGACAGAAGCACGGTTGTTGCCGCTACCGTCGGCACCGGTTATCGTTCCAACAACCGTTACGTTCACAGTCTTTACGCCGCTGACATTACCCGGATGGTCTGCCGTGCCGTCGCCAAGCACAAGCGAGTTATACAGCAAGCCGTTTTCCGCACCGCCAACATCATTCTTCACTACCGAAGTAGAGAGAGCGCCGTCGTTAACCGTCGCCGTACCCGTCACCACAAAGCCGTCAACTACTCCGTCCGCACTTACCGTTACATTATTCAACGACGAGCGGTTGGTATTTTCCAGCATACCCTTGCGCTTGCCGAGCAGGCTATTTACAACATCAGCCGTATTTTTAAAGTCAGCCGCCAACTCTACATCACTGCGTTCGTCGTTCATTCCGCCATACACGTTAGTATTGCCGAGCGACAGATTCAGCGAACCTGTGTTGTCGTGGTAGTTGCCGTGAACAAAGACATAGCCATTCTTCCCTTTATTGTTATAAGCATACAGTCCTGCCAAGTCCACTGCGCCCTGCAAGTCGCCGAGAGCCGTCTCCCAGCTCTTGCCGTCTGCCGTGCCTATAAGGCCAGACTTAACGTAAACAATCGGCTGCAACGGAGCCTCGTATTCGTATGCACCTATGTCGATAGAAGTATCCACCAGGCGCGCGTTGTTGCCGAGGTCTACCTCTGTAGAAGGTATCTCTGTTGCATCGGCGTCGCTTACAACTTTAACTACATGGTCAATATAATTTTGATTGCTTCCTTTATTCAGCAACTGCACACTCGGACGGATATGATAATCACGACTTTCTTCATTTATATTCAGCGGGTCTACGAAGTTCGGCCCCTCATGCACGTTGTCGTTGGCTATCGTACCAGCAATCACAACATTGTTATTGTTAGTTTGGTTAGCCAAATTCTGCGTAACATTATTCCAAGCCACCGAATTATATATGCCAGCCGACGTGCCAGTCAGGTCTGTCGTATTATTAGCAAATATGAATGTCCGCATGTTCCCCAATTAGCAAAG
>HF986740.1:45558-60767 GCA_000433175.1 Prevotella sp. CAG:1058 | reverse complement strand
TTAAAACGGTGTAAAGTATTTCTGTATTAAGTCAATGTGTAATATGTTGGCTGCCAGTGTGTTACGGTTTTATGCTGTGCCGTTGCTCCGCCGTGACGTCGTGTGCCGCGCAACGCCGCCTTACGTTCGGCCGCCCATGCTGCGTGCATGCCCATGCCAGACAGCCTGTACCCTCGGTTTTAAGTCCCTGTTAAAAGGCATGGCAAAGTATATTGTTATGGTCTTTGTACACCTTATGGTCTTTGTACCTACAAAAGATGAAGATATTACCTCTATTATTTCGCTCTATCGATTTTTTGCATTACCTTTGCAATAATATTCATTTATTAAGGAAAGTGAAAGAAAGAACTTTTAACCTGCTTGATAACATAAACACCCCTGCCGATTTAAGAAAGCTGAAAGTGGAACAGCTGCCGCAACTGTGCAAAGAGCTGCGGGAGGACATCTTGAAGGAACTTTCAGTCAATCCCGGCCATCTGGCTTCGAGCATGGGTGCGGTGGAGCTGACCGTGGCCCTGCATTACGTCTACAGCACGCCTGACGACAGGCTGGTGTGGGACGTAGGGCATCAGGCTTACGGGCACAAGATACTCACGGGGCGTAAGGACCGCTTCAACACCAACCGCAAGCTGCACGGCATAATGCCGTTCCCCTCGCCGTTGGAGAGCGAGTACGACAGCTTCACATGCGGCCATGCCTCCAACTCCATTTCGGTGGCGTTGGGAATGGACGTGGCTGCCAAGAAGACGGGAAACCTGCAACGGCATGTGGTAGCCATAATCGGCGACGGAGCAATGAGCGGAGGTCTGGCCTTCGAGGGGCTTAACAACGTGTCGACGACTCCGAACGACATGCTCATAGTGCTCAACGACAACAACATGAGCATAGACCGCAGCGTGGGCGGACTGAAACAGGCCTTGCTCAAGCTGAACACCAACGAGACCTACAACCGCATGAGGTTCAAGGCCTCGCGCTGGCTTAACGCCAAAGGCTACCTTAACGATGACCGCCGCAAGGGCATAATCAGGCTTAACAATGCGCTGAAGTCGGCCATAAGCCACCAGCAAAACATATTCGAGGGACTTAACATAAGGTATTTCGGACCGTTCGACGGCCACAACGTGGTCGAAATGGTACGCATACTGAGGCAGCTGAGGAACATGAAAGGCCCCAAGCTGCTGCACCTGCATACGATAAAGGGCCACGGATATGCGCCTGCGGAAAAAGACCCCACGGTGTGGCATGCGCCCGGAAAGTTCGACATTGACGCCGAAGAGCGCATCATATCAGACGAGACGGGCGTGCCGCCGAAGTTCCAGGACGTATTCGGCAAGACCCTGCTCGAGCTTGCCAAGGACAACCCGCGCATCGTGGGAGTGACGCCGGCCATGCCCACGGGCTGCTCGATGAACATCATGATGAAGGCCATGCCCGACAGGGCTTTCGACGTAGGCATAGCCGAGGGGCACGCCGTAACCTTCGCCGCAGGAATGGCCAAGGACGGACTGCAACCCTTCTGCAACATATACAGCTCGTTTGCGCAGCGCTCTTACGACAACATCATACACGACATGGCAATACTCAACCTGCCCGTCGTGCTCTGTCTCGACCGCGCCGGGCTTGTAGGCGAGGACGGAGCCACCCATCACGGCGCTTTCGACATGGCCGCCCTGCGCCCCGTGCCCAATCTGACTATAGCCTCGCCGATGGACGAGCATGAGCTGCGCAACCTGATGTACACCGCCCAGCTTGAAGGTAAAGGCTCGTTTGTGATAAGGTATCCGCGCGGCCGTGGTGTACTGGTAGACTGGCACAATAAGATGGAGGAAATAGAAGTGGGTACCGGCCGTAGGCTGAAGGAAGGCCGCGGCATAGCCGTACTGTCGGTAGGCCCGATTGGTAACAACGCCGTCAAGGCGATAGAGGCTGCCGAGAAGTCATGTACGGGGCTTGACGTGGCACATTACGACATGCGCTTCATAAAACCCATGGACGAGCGTCTGCTTGACGAGGTAGGCCGCAACTTCGACGAGGTTATAACCGTTGAAGACGGCGTCCGCAACGGGGGCTTCGGCTCGGCGGTGCTCGAATGGATGGCCGACCACGGTTTCCGGGCCAGGGTTACACGGCTCGGACTGCCCGACAAGTTCGTCGAGCACGGTACTGTAAGCCAGTTGCAGAGTATTGTAGGCATCGATGCCGGCTCCATAACCGATGCAATATGCAAGGCCGCCGGCAGGCTTGCGTCCGGCCACGGCAGTATTAACGACTAATACCGGTTGAAGATGAAGATCATCATTGCTGGAGCTTACGCCATAGGAACGTATCTTGCCAAACTGTTGTCGCGCAACGACCAGGACATCGTACTCATTGACGAGGACGAGGAAAGGCTGGGCAACGTCAGCAGCGACTACGACCTCATGACCGTGCATGCCTCGCCCACAAGCGTCAAAGCCCTGAAAGACGCCGGCGTGGGTAGTGCAGACCTGTTCATAGGCGTTACGCCCGACGAAAACATGAACATGAACAGTTGCATCATGGCTAAGGCTCTCGGAGCCAAGAAAACCGTTGCCAAGGTGAACAACTACGAGCTTATCGACCCCGAACCTAAGGCTTTTCTCGCCAAGGTCGGCGTAGACTCGCTCATATATCCTGAAAACCTTGCCGCCTACGACATCGTAAACGGACTGAAGATGAGCTGGGTGCGCCAACGCTGGGACGTGCACAACGGCGCCCTGATAATGCTGGGCATAAAGCTGAGGGAGACGTGCGAGATACTGAACGAACCCCTTAAGGACCTCTGCAAGCCGGAGTCACCATACCATATCGTTGCCGTCAAGCGCGGTGACGATACCATAATACCGCGCGGCGACGACGTGTTGAAGATTTACGACATGGCTTACTTCATGACGACGCGCAACTACATACCTTATATAAGGAAGCTCGTAGGCAAGGAAAATTACGTTGACGTAAAGAACGTGATGGTAATGGGTGGCGGCAATACCGCCATAAGGGCCGTGCAGATGATTCCCGAGTACATGAACACTAAGATTATCGAGGCCGACGAGAAGCGTTGCGAACAGATAAACGAGCTTGTCGACACCGACAAGATAATGGTAATCAACGGCGACGGACGCGACATTCCGTTGCTTGTCGAGGAAGGTGTGAAGAACACCCAGGCCTTTGTCGCCCTTACCGGTAATGCCGAAACCAACATTCTTGCATGCCTTACGGCCAAGCGTCTTGGTGTGCGCAAGACCATAGCCATGGTCGAGAACATGGATTATGTGAAAATGGCCGAAAGCCTCGACATAGGTACCATAATCAACAAGAAGGCCATAGCCGCGAGCCGTATTTACCAGATGATGCTCGACTCTGACGTCAATAATACCCGCTTCCTTATGTCGGCCAACGCAGATGTGGCGGAGTTTACAGCCCAGCAGGATTCAAAAGTGACAAAGAAAAGGGTGTTCGAACTGGGGCTTCCGCATGGAACAACAATCGGAGGCCTTGTCCGCAACGGCGAAGGCATTCTTGTTTCAGGTGGCTCGCAGATAGAGGCGGGCGACATCGTAGTGGTGTTCTGCCACAATGTCAACATGTCGAAGATTGAGAAATTCTTCAATTAAGAGGCTGCGATGATAAACTTCAAACTAGTATACAAGGTCATAGGCTCGCTGCTTTTCATCGAGGCCATGATGATGTTCATTAGCCTTCTCATCTCGGCTTATTACGGTGAAGACGACATCCTGGCGTTCCTCATAGCCATAGCCATAACCGTTCTTTTGGCCATAGGCCTGAAGTTTAAGGGCTACGGGGCTGAGAACAGCATGGGCAGGCGTGAGGCTTACCTGCTGGTTTCGCTTATATGGGTGGTCTTCAGTGCGCTGGGTGCGCTGCCGTTTGTCATAAGCGGCTATCTGACAAGCTATACCGATGCTTTCCTCGAGACGATGTCGGGCTTCACTACTACCGGCGCTACGATAATCGACGACGTCGAGGCGTTGCCCCACGGGTTGCTGTTCTGGCGCTCGCTGACCCACTGGATAGGTGGTTTGGGTATAATGTTCTTTACCATAGCCATATTGCCCTCGCTCGTAGGGGGAAGTGTCAAGGTTTTCTCCGCCGAAGCAACAGGCCCCATAAAGAGCCGTATGCACCCGCGTCTTAGTACCACCGCAAAATGGATATGGGCTATTTACCTTATTCTTACGGTAAGTTGTGCGTTCAGTTTCTTTGTCTTGGGCATGGGGGTCTTCGACAGTTTGAACTATTCGATGTCAATAACGGCGACGGGAGGCTTCGCCACCCACAATGCAAGTATCGCCTTCTTTAATTCTCCGGCGATTGATTATGCGGCGATAGTCTTCATGATTTTGTCAGGAATAAACTTCTCCCTGCTTTATGTCTTGATCTTCAAGGGCAAGTTCAGGGACTTGGTAAAGGATACGGAACTGCGTATTTATTTGTCTATAATACTGGCATCCACGCTGTTCATAACTTTTATATTGACGACGCAGGGTGGCATACATGTTGCCGACTCGTTCAGGTATGCCTTGTTCCAGGTGTCATCTTTCATCACCACCACCGGTCTTTTCAATACCGATGCAGGGCTTTGGCCCCATCTTACATGGGTCGTTTTAACCATGTGCATGGTGTGTGGTTCATGCGCCGGAAGCACGAGCGGCGGTGTGAAGTGCATCCGCATAGCCATGCTTTTCAGGATAATACGCAACGAGTTCAAGCATATCCTGCATCCGAGGGCCGTCATTCCGGTAAGACTAAACAACACAAATATACCTTATCAGGCACAGGCTACATTGCTGGTGTTCTTCGCTCTTTATGGAATAACATGTATTGTAGCTTTCTTCTGTTTTAAGCTTATGGGCATCGAAAGCACTAACGCCATTACGATAGCTATAAGCAGTGCGAGCAATGTTGGCCCTACGCTTGGCGCCGAGTTAGGTCCTACGATGTCATGGAGCGGCCTGCCTGACGCAGCCAAGTGGATATGTGCCGTCCTTATGCTTATGGGGCGTCTTGAATTTATCAGCGTAATGGTGCTCTTCACGCGTGCTTTCTGGAAGAAAAACTGATAAGGTAAGGCTGAATTTAATTATGGAATTATAACTAAAAGTTATTTTAAATGGAACCAATCAAGTTCAAAACTATTCTTAAGCAGACGCTATGGGGCGGCGACAAGATAGCCGGCTTCAAGCACATCGGGGATGTTCCTGGCGGCCATGTAGGCGAGAGCTGGGAAATATCCGGGGTTAAAGGCAGCGAGAGTGTTGCTGCAAACGGGCCTTATGCAGGCTGTACACTTAGTGAAATTACCGCAGAGTTGAAAGATAAACTTGTAGGAGAAGATAATTACAAGCGTTTCGGCAACGAGTTTCCGTTGCTTGTCAAGTTCATTGACGCATGCCAGGACCTGTCCATACAGGTGCATCCTGATGATGAGAAGGCAAAAAAACATGGGATGAAGCACGGCAAGAGCGAGATGTGGTTCATAATGGATTCGGACCCGGACGCATACCTGCGTTGCGGGCTTAAGAAGGAAATAACGCCCGAACAGTATAAAGCTATGGTTGACGACAGTACAATTTGTGACGCCATAGCTGAGTTCCCTGTCAAGGCGGACGACTGTTTTTATATTCCGGCAGGGCGGATTCACAGTATAGGAAAAGGGTGTTTCCTTGCCGAGATACAGCAGACTTCGGATGTTACATATCGAATTTACGATTTCAACAGGCGTGACAAGGATGGCAACCTGCGTGAACTGCATACGGATAAGGCTGCCGAATGCATCGACTATAACGTGCTGAAGGATTACCGCCTGGATTATGTACCGGTAAAGAACCAAGGCGTTACACTTATAAATTGCAAGCACTTCACTACGGCAGTGTACGACCTTGACGAGCCTATGACGCTCGATTACAGCGAGCTTGACAGTTTTGTTATCCTTGTAGGGATAAAGGGTGAGGCCGTATTTACCGACAACGAGGGCAATAAGATGAGCCTGCGTGCGGGCGAGTCGATGCTTGTGCCCGCCACGACGGAGACGCTTAACATAAGTGGAAACATAAAGTTTCTTGAAACTTACGTGTAGCCAGCCGTGAAAGCGTAATCAAAATGATGTCGGAATACATCTTACAAGGTTTTAAATGATAACGCCGTCATGAAAATAATCCGTACTTTTTAGGAGTATTTTCATGGCGGCGGTTCTGATTCGTGCATTATTCCAAACCGTTATCGGGGTTTACGGTGTTTTCGCCCGTTTGCTTTAGTTCCGCTGTTCTTTCATTTCCAGGATTCAGAAAACGTTTCAAATCATCCTTCAGCAGTTTTAACTGCGGTGACTTAAGATAGCCGGTGTTTTTCTTTAGCATCTGTTCTATGTCCTGCACGCTGTGCGAATAGCACGACAATTCGTTCCGCATCTGCGTCTCGTGTACGGACTGCCGTCGTATTTCAGACTCCTGTTTGCGTATCAGCAGACCGCATACCTTGGTCATTATCGGGACCACGACCTTGTCAAACAAATGGTGTCCTTGTATGTATAGGTATGTAGTCTCGGGTGTTACGCCCAAGTTGATAAGCTCGCGTTTTAATGAGAGGTATGACTCTTTTGCATCAGGATGTTTCTTGCGCAGCCAGTTGGTCTTCTTCCAAACCTTGTTGCGCACGTTGGCTATGGTTGTTTCAGGCGAGTTGATGTTAATGCCCCCGAGCTCGACGACCTTGTTGAATTCGGATATGGTGAACTGTCCGTAGATGTTGCGGCGGTAGTGCCAGATCGACCATACGAACAAGGGGAAAATGGCTTTGCTGTACTGCCGCATGAAGTCGGCAAAGTCGAATACGGGCGTGTCGTTAAGTGTCACCATCACGCAGACGTTGTGCAGCGACGGGCCGTAGCATTGCAAATTCTCTATCGAGTAGGCGTAAGTATGGAAGACGAACGGGTTGCTTATTATGTATTTTGACGTTTCGGTGGCTCCCTGCATAAGGTAGTCGTAGTCGGCGTCAACGCATGCTATCATGTCTTCGCCTACTTTTTCGTACAAAAGGTTCATCAGCACTGACCGCTTACCGCGTTCGAGCGTCTTGTGCGATGGCAGCAATACCTCGAAGTATCGGCTTTCGTCCTCGAAGTCGGTCAGTATGGTGCGCCAGAACAGCACGTCGTCGTAGCTTTCGACGTATGCCACGATGCGCCGTCTTGCATTCCTCGACTTCAGCCTGTTGGCCGCTCCGAAGTATTCTGATGTTATGTTGTCGCGCAGTCGTTTGTTCATGGTTAGCGTTGTTTTATCGTTATGGGGGGCGTTTCCCTGTCCGGCCGGTCGCTGTTGCGGCGTTCTTGGCCGCTTATTCGTTGTCCGTTATGTCGCTCACCTCGGTTATCTGGTCTATCCAGCCGCTCATTACTACGGCCGGCGAGTGTGTGGTAAGTATTATCTGTACGTTTTCGTTAAGGTCAAGTATCAGGTCTATCAGCCTTTTCTGCCATTCCACGTGCAGGCTTACTTCAGGCTCGTCCATGAACAGCACGTAAGGCTGGTTGTCCTCGATGAGCACCGTCAGCAGTATGGCGAGCATCTGTTTCTCGCCGCTCGACAGCTGGTAGGGGTACAGCGTTTCGCCTATTTGCGAGAAGCGGATTTCGTTTTCGGTCCTTATTATTTTCTTACCGGTGTCCGAGAACAGGTCGTCTATCATGTCCTGGAACTTCTTTTTCGGTTCTGATATGGCCTGTGCCTTTGCAGCGGCGTCAGTTGCGCCGCTTTGCAGTACTGATATTATGCGGTTGCCGATGTTCACCTGGTAGTCAAGATACTTGCGCTGCAGTTTGAACAGCTGCCAGTCAAGCTCGGTGACAAGGTTTGCCCCGACCTCGCCAAGTATGTCGGCATTGAGCAACGGACGGTCGAACGAGCGTATTATGTCGTACCGTATGTGTGTGGCGTCTGCCGGGCATACGCTTATGTGGACGCCCTTCACCAGGTGGCTTGCGATGTCGCCACCCGGACCTACGCTTTTCACCACCTTGTTGAGTATGGTGCTCTTGCCCACACCGTTTATGCCGCTAAGTATGTTGACTTTGCGGTCGAGTTCCCAGACGACGTGGCGGCGGCCGCTCCATAAGGAGTCTATCTCAATCTTTTCAATATAATCGGCGTATTTCTGCATAATATCAAATTTATCCTTACTTATCAAAGGCAAATATAACCATTTATTTTTAAAATGTGTACCTTTGCACACGAATTTGTAAAAAAAGCTGTTTTGTGGCTTTTCTACTTGGAAATTAAGGATATCATAAGAGATTTTTTAAACATAATCCATTAGTATGCAGAATGACATTCAGATGAAACAGACTTCCCGTCCTGACGTGAAAAAGGGTGGGGCTTCACGTCCGTTGGTAGCACACTTGTGCTTGTTTTGCGCCTGCGCGTTCTGGGGCTTGATGGCTCCTTTGGGCAAAGACGCCATGACCCATGGCTTTACTGGTATCGACATGGTGACGTTCCGTGTTACGGGCGGTGCCGTGCTGTTCTGGCTTACGTCGCTGTTTACGCCTAAGGAGCACGTGCCCAAGAAAGACTTGCTCATGCTTATAGGCGCAGCCGTGTTCGGCCTTGTTACCAACCAGTGTTGCTACACTATCGGGCTTAGCATCACTTCGCCCGTCAACGCCAGCATCGTTACCACGTCGATGCCTATTTTCGCAATGATACTGGCGTTCCTCATACTTAAGGAGCCCATTACGGCGAAGAAGGCGGGAGGCGTAATCATGGGTTGCGCAGGAGCCGTGATACTTATCATAACCAGTGCGGCGGCAGCCAACTCCAAGGTAGGCGACATACGCGGTGACCTGTTCTGCCTCGGCGCGCAGTTCTCGTTCGCGCTCTATCTCGCCCTGTTCAGTCCGCTCGTGCGCCGTTATTCGGTGATTACTGTAAACAAGTGGATGTTCACATACGCCACAATCATGATTCTGCCGTTCACCTTCGGCCACGTGTCGTCAATCGACTATGCCTCAATCCCGACAAGTACATGGCTCGAAACGGGCTTCGTCGTAGTGTTCGGCACATACATCAGTTACATTCTTATGATGATAGGCCAGCACACGCTGCGTCCCACCGTGGTCAGCATATACAACTACGTGCAGCCGATAGTGTCGGTTACGGTCAGCGTTCTTACCGGTCTCGGCGTGTTCAAGCCGGCACAGGGCGTAGCCGTAATACTTGTATGCATGGGCGTATGGCTTGTTACCAAGTCAAAGTCGCGCAGGGACATCGAGACAGAAAAGAGCGTAGACGCAACCAAGTGAACCGAATAAGTAAGCGTATGCGTAAACGTTTGACATACAGCATATTATAAAAGACCGTCCAAAAGGCGGTCTTTTGCTTTCTAAAAGGTAACCTTTCAGGCGGTAAAAGGTGGCTTATTACAGTGCGAAAGGTAACCTTTTGTTTTTATGGCTTTAAGCTTCTGCGGCTGATTCGTCGCCGCAGAAGCTTAAAGCCGGTTACTAAAGCCTTGTGTTTCGATTATAAGAAGGTGTGTCGGGGCAGTGTCAGGTAGGGGCTTGTAAGTCCGTCCACAATGTAGTGAAGCACCTCCGTGGGTCTAAATCAAGCTGTGACGGCGGAAAACGGGTGCTTCTTGAAAGCATGAGAAAGGGTCGTACCATTACTTAATACAAAGTTCTGATACGACCCTTCTTAATGTTATAGTTGCAGTCTGCAACTTTTGTGTGCAGGCATTTAAGTTCTTTCATCCACTTTATTTCACCTCAAACCGTCCTTGCAGGCGGATATCGTCGCTGCTGTTGCCCAGACGGACAGTGAAGAATCCAGGTTCGACGGTCCACTCTCCGGCGCGGTTGAGCAGCACCATGTTGCGGTGACGTATGGTGAACTTTATTTCCTTGGTCTGTCCCGGGTTGATGTTGGTGCGTTTGCATGCCTCCAACTTCGGGCTTTGCAGAGGCACTGTGCTTTGTTCGTCAACAAGATATACCTGCACGACTTCGGCTCCTGCACGTGTTCCTGTA
Source organism: Prevotella sp. CAG:1058 (assembly GCA_000433175.1). Lineage (GTDB taxonomy): Bacteria > Bacteroidota > Bacteroidia > Bacteroidales > Bacteroidaceae > Prevotella. The sequence goes on along the minus strand of HF986740.1, from coordinate 50,704 downwards.
TTGGTTACGTTGAAGCGTACGGTAACACTGCCGTCCGTGCCGATGGATGCCGGTTCGATACGCAGGTCTGAAAAGCGGAAATCAGTATAGCTAAGTCCGTGACCGAAAGTATAGTCGGGGAACGCCACTGCAAGTTTTCCGCCCGGGTTGTAGGTTCCGGCGAGCACGTTGGTGATGGCCTGCATGCCCTGCTGTCCAGGATGCCATGCCTCTATTATGGCAGTTGCCTCGTTGGCTTTGCCAAGTGCTACGGGGCGACTGTTGAGCAGTACAAGCGCAACGGGTTTGCCGGTGAGCAGAAGTTTCTCCATGCGTGCCTGGTCTATGTTGTCGTCCTCGAACACGAGTATCAGGTCGGCGGCCGCCGGTGTGCCTGCGTCTACTTTGCAGGGTAGTCCTGCTTTCAGCACAGGCAACATGTCGGCAACCAGCTGGGCGTCGCCGCATACGGTTATGCGTTTAGCCCATGTAGTGTCCAAAGGCAGAATGTTACCTGCATTCTTCAGCAGTGTGATTGATTCGTGAGCCACCTGCAGGGCTGTCGTCTTGAACTCATCAGACACATTGTTGCCTGTGGCGCCAAACGCGGCTGTGGCTTTCACCTGGGCCGGTGACGCTATGCCGGCGGCATGGGCTTCGTCGCTGACACGCTGCCAGGGACGCACGTATGGCGCGTTTTTCTCTTTAGCGTCAAAAGTCAAATAAGCTTTCAGCTGGTTCTTGTTTTGGAGTCCTTTTACCATTTCCACGCCGGTTTCGGCCGTGAGGTAAGGACTTTGTCCGTAAGTGTTCAGTATGTTTCCTGTTGTGGCAGTAGTTACGACGGTCAGGTCGGGCAGGGCCACTTCTTTCACGCCTTCACGGGCGAGCTGTTCGCCCACCATCTGTCCGGCCTTTTTGGTCAGGCTGCGGTTCCATGTGTGTGCCACCGAAAGGCTGGAGGGGAAGGGCGCACGGAAGGGTGCAGATTCTTGTGCATGCAACCCGGTGTATCCTACCATCAGGGCAAGGATACTCATCGGAATCAGTTTGTGTCTCATACTAACTAATATAATGGATAATAAGTGTTCCTGAAACGGCGGATGCCGTTGCAGGCGCTCCGCCGTTTAAGGAAATAAAAGCTCGTAAAATCTTTTGGTTTGATAATCCGCTGTGTGTAAGGTATTGTGGCAAACATTCCTTTTTACGGCACAGCTTAATGCATTATTCATCCCAGTTGTCCGTGCGGAACGAGCTTACGGGCAGTCCGTCGCAGTACAGGTCGCCCTCGACCCAGTCCTTGAATGCGTAGCGCACGGCTACGGGCTTCTTCACAGAGTCGCTCTTCACGTACACCTTGCTGCGCATTATCCACGCCTTTGCGGGGTGGAATACGCGGTCTTCGCCTGCAACCTCGAACAGGTCGCTCTTTAGTCCGTTGCTGCCGTACACCCACATGTCGGCGCGGTTGAAGCGTACCACGGCAGTGTCGTTCTGGAATGTCACGTCGCGGTAGTACGGGCTTTCTGCCGTAATGCCCTTAATGCCGTATGTCTTGTTGAGAGCGAGCAGGGCGAGGCGCATTCCGGCAAGCAGCTTCTTGCGCGGGTGTATGCCGTATTCGAGTCCGGCGTCAAGGAGCACTGCCATGCCGCAGTTCTTGCTCATCAGTTCAGCCTTCGACTGCTGTTCGCGCAGCAGCGCGCTGTTCACAGTGTAATTGATTAACTTGTAGTCGTAAGGTGCAATTTGGCAGAAGTAGAACGGGAAGTCGCCCTGTCCCCATTCGGCGCGCCAGCCGCCTATCATGGCGGTCATCATGTCGGCGTAGGTCTTGTAGCGCGGTACGTTGTCCTCGCCCTGGTACCATATTACGCCGCGCATCGTCATGCCGATCAGCGGGTGCAGCATGCCGTTGTAGAGCACTGTCGGCGTGCGGTTCTTCGACTTTATGTCGTCTTGTGTTGCAGGAATCTTGGCATCGGGGAACGCCTTGAGCCAGTCTGCCTTCATCCAGGCCTCGCAGGCTGAGCCGCCCCACGACGTTACGATGAGCCCTACCGGCACGTCGAGCATGCGGCGCAGTTCGCGTCCGAAGTAGTAAGCCGTGGCGCTGAACTCGCGTACCGACTCGGGCGTGGCCTCGCTCCATTTGCCGCTTACTGTGTCTACGGGGTTCAGCATGCTGTTGCGCTTTACGGTGAAGAGGCGCAGCTTGCTGTCCGTGCTGTGCAGTATGTCTTCTACTGCGCCTTCAACGGGCTGGTTCTTGAAGCCCTTCATCGGCATTTCCATGTTGCTTTGTCCCGAGCATATCCACAGTTCGCCTATGAGAATGTTGTCGAGAACGGTCTGCTCGCTGTCGGCAAGGGTTATTTTATAAGGTCCGCCGGCCTTGGGTGTCTGCACGGCTGTCTTCCATTTGCCGTCAGCTCCTGCCTTCACCTTATATGTCTTGTTGTCCCACGAGGTGGTTATTTTAACTGTTGCCGATGCATCGGCAGTGCCCCAAAGGTTTGCCTTGGCCTCGCGTTGCATCACCATGCCGTCAGAGAACATCTTGGGCAGTGTCACTTTGGCGCTGACGCATGTGGCCGCAAACAGGGCGGTAAGTAAGAATGTTAGTTTTTTCATTGTTTGTATGATTAAAATTCGTTCGTTATTGTCACTGGTCCCAGCAGTCCTGCGGGCAGCAGCTCCTTGCTTGCGCGGCGGTATTTGCCGTTTGTCCAGATGCCTTCGTATGGCGGAGTGCCAAGGTCGTTGCCTTGCAGTGCGTTGGCCCAGGTGTTGACTACTGTTATTTCGAGTGTGTTGTTGCCGCGCTTCACGGCCTTTGTTATGTCGACGGCATACGGGGCTGTCCATGCCGTGCCGCATTTTTGTCCGTTCACGTAGACGGTGGCGGCGTTGGCAACGGTGCCGAGATTAAGCATCACTGTGCCGTTCTTGGGCTTGCGGCCCAAGCGAAAGGTGGTCTTGTAAGTGGCGTGACCCGAGTAGTATTTCACTTCCTTCTCGGTAGATTTGCTCCAATCAATGAGCTGGCTTGCCGTAATCTTCTTGCCCGTTTCCTCGAAACTTATGTTCCATTTGTTTTTGTCCAAGGCGGTGAGCGTGGTGCTTTGCGTCGGCATTGCAGTCAGTTTGGCAGGTACGGCATCGTCAGACAATATGTAGAAAAGGGAGCCTCCGGCTGGCAGGGTTACGCTTTCGCCTGCGTTGTAGACTTTTCCAGTAACTGCGTCGGCAAGGTAACGGTATGCCCTTTCAGCCCTGAATACGGGTTTGAAAGTCATCTGTTTGCTTGTCTGGTTGCTCATGAAGTATATGTCTGCACCTTCGGCTGTGCGGTGGGTGAAGTCTATTCCCTCGGGTAAGACCGCGTCTTTCTTTATACCGAGGCTTGCCAGGTCGGCCTTTTCCCACGGCTCGCGTATCACTGGAACACCCCATTTTTCAATCGAGTCGATGGTATTCCAGCAGTTTACGATGCGTCCCGGGTTCATCTTCCTTGCTTGTGGTATCACCAATGCTGAGTATTCCATGCCGCCGGGGGTAACGAGCCTTCCGCCTTTTACCTGCGACTTGCCCAGCACGTCGTGGTTGAACGAGTCGTAACGGTAACCGCGCAACGGGTTGACCCAGTGCTCGGCTTTTGTCATGTTGGCTGTGTGGGTCACGCCAACGGGACTTACTTCGAGCGGCTGGCCAGCGTTTGCAAGGCGCTTTGCCTCACGTTCCTTTACCTGGTCGCTGTAAAGTCCGGGCAAAGATGTTATCAGTCGTTCGGGCAGGATGGAGCGGCGCGGGGTCTCGTCGCCTGTGTAGACTGCAATGTCTACCACGGGTTTGCCGTACTGCAACAGTGCCTGGCAGCGCGAAATGTAGCCCGTGAATGCCGGCATTTCCTTCCACCACGTGTTGTCGCGCTGGAAGAATGTGCCTATTCCGTCGAGCGTCATGCCCGGACGGCGGTCGGTCCACGGGTTGTGTGTATTCACGTGGAACACTAGGGCGTTGATACCGGTGCAGTAGTTGCGGTCGAGCAGGGGCTTGAGCAGGGCGAAATCCTCGTCCCAAGTGCCGCGCACCTCGGTGAAACCTTCTGCCTGTATGATGTTTTTCCCATAGATGTGGGCTCCGCTTACTGCGTCGAGCATGTCGTTGAGCTTGTCGTGCGTCGGACTGTTAAGCCAGAATTCGCCCATAGGATAGTCGGCGTGCTGGTAGTGCAGGAGGCCGTCGCTGACCATTGTAGGTGCCACGCACTCGGCTGACAGCTTGCATCCGTATTGCTTGCCAAGTGTTGAAACTTCGTCGAAGAAGATGTCGTTTATCAGTTCGGCGATAGTCAGACGTATGTCGCGGAGCACTTTTTCTGATTCCTCCGAAGTGCCGATTGGCACGCCGGCGTATAGCGGAAGCCACGGCATCAGGTCGTATCCGCGGCGGCGTCTGAACTCGTTGGCGAAGTTGTCGCTCCAGTTCTGGCTGCCGCATTCCCAACTGTCCACGTGTATGCGGGTAAGCACTTTCTTTGCGATTTCTTTCGGCGCGTGGTTGTATATGTTGGCAAACCAGTTGTCAAACTGTTTCTTAATGGCCTTGCGCGAGAACTTGTCGCACTCCAGTCCGCGGCCTCCGCCACCCGTGGCGTTGACGTGTCCGGTCGTAGTATGTCCTATGCGCAGGATGTGCCAACGGCCTTTTGGCAGGTTGATAGAGAATGGTTTGTCAAGAAAATCGGAAGAAAGCAACTTGCCGGTAAGGTTGATTACCTGGTCTTTAGGTATGCACTCGTTGTCTGCAACGGGGAAATATTCAGACACGCGCCATACTTTTCCCGACTTGCCTTCGTATCCGTCGATTGTCGGTTCAGAGCCGAGTACTATGCCGGCAATCTTCAGGTTGGGCTTCCACTTTGCCGCATCCATGTCTTCCGAGCCCGGATCGCTGCCCTCGGGAGTCCAATGGAACTTGAAGTAACGTGCCGTAGTGGCAGGTATGGCGTAAGTGGCGTATGCGTCGGTGTTCTGCCAACCCTGTCTTGCCGGGCTTATTTCCCTAACGAAGCGGTAGTTAGTGCCGTCGTCAGAGGCGTACACCTTGAACCTGTGTGCCTGGTAGTTGTTGCCTCCGGTGACAATTTCGACGCTCCGCAGGG
>HF986740.1:21979-45482 GCA_000433175.1 Prevotella sp. CAG:1058 | reverse complement strand
GAGCGGAACGGGAATTCGACTGACGCCTTAGGCTTCCTGTCGTCAACGTAATCGGCAGGGTAGGCGAACGTCGTTATGTCTTCATAATAGTTTTCCTTGCATGCAGGGCGTGGCAGGGTTATCTCTTGTTTGCCGCCTTCAACGATGGTATCAGACCAGACTATGCGCTGCATGGACTCTTCGGGGGTAATCCACGGGCCGCCTCCGAGGGCGAAACCGTCGGAGAAATGTATGCCCATTTCGAGACCGAGCTCGTTGGCGGTGTTGTACACTGTGTCAATGCGTTTCCACCATTCCGCAGACAACTGTCTGCTTGTGCCGTTGTATTGCGCCCCGTCGCTGACGTCTTTTATTGGCATTAGGTAGAAGCCTTTGATGCCTGCGTCGCGCATGGCGTTAAGGTCGAGGCGTATGCCTTCGTCTGTAACGCAGCCGTACATCCAGTACCAGAACATCCAGGGTGCGGCTTTTTCGGATGGTGACATGAAACGCTTATACCATTCAGGAGCATTGTCCTGAATGGTAGTTTGCGCTGTCACAGGCGCCATGGTGGCGCATGTTAATATTACGGAAAGTATTTTTTTCATTGTTATTCAAAGTGTAATGTTACTTCGCCGACGTACGTTCCGCGTGCCCATACAGGCTGGGCCGACGGTCCGTTGAGGTCGGTTGTGTTCACCTTGTTGCGTACGGCAGGTATTACCTGCATCATGCTGATTCCGGTTTCGGGCAAAGTGTAGAGCAATTGGTCGCGTCCGTCGCGCGGTTGGTACACTCCTACGTATTCTTTATCGGTGCCCGGTTGTATTGTTATGGTGCCGGTCTTGGTGTTGAGCTTCATCCATTGTACTCCGGCAAAGTAGCCCTTGAACTCAGGATATGTGAAACTTTCGCCCGGAATGGGGTCGTTGTAGTCGTTGCTCCATATTCCCAACTGCGGACCGTGTACTCTGTTTTTCCATACGCGGTAAGGTCCGTGGCCGAGCCACTGCTTGCTTTCGACTTCAGATTCGGGCAAATTGAACTTAACGCCCATAAGGTCAACCACGCCGTTGAAGTTGTATGTGTAAACAAGGCGTGCGCCTCCGTCGGGAGCTATGTGCCACTCTGCCTTCTGGAGAGAGCCGAGAGCGTATTCTGCTGTTACGATAAGAGTGTCGTTTACACCGTCCTTGCTCGTCAGACTGACGAACTTACCCTGGTCGGCGTACTCAGTGTAAGTGGTCTTTTTCTTCTCTGCTTCAGGGTCGTCGTGGTTGTAGAACTGGTCGAACGACCTGTCAGAGCGGCGGTAAGCGAAGAACTTGGGACCTCCGTCGAACTTGTAATCGCCCTTGCGTGTGGTCACGCTTGCGAGCGTTCCGTCAGTGGCAGAGAACTTGTATGTCACGTTTCCTGCCTTCACTTCGTTGTTGCCGAATACGGGACGGTTGCCGCCCGACTTGCCCTTGTAAATGTTTTCAGAATCTTTCAGCTTGAAAACCCATGTGAAGATTTCTTCACCGTACTGGTCTGTAGCCTTAATGCTGAGTGCGTCGGCATCCGCAGGAGCGGCCGGTATTTGTATAGTACCTTTAGAGTCGGGCGCAATGTCGGCTCCGTTTACGGTCCCATTCTTTACCGTCTTTGTGTCAGCGCCGGTGTATTTAACGTATGAATAGTCGAACTTGCACTTGTTCAGGGAGAGGAAATTGTAGCGGTTCTCAACGTTGAGGGTACCGTTGAACTTTTCCGGCATTGATATCTGAACGGGGCTCCATATTTGTTTTACGGTGTAATAGCTGCCTTCCTTCTCGTGGTGCGGACCTACTATGCCGTCGGCTCCGTAGTTGCCTACGTTGTCAATCATGTTGTTAAGGTCTGTGCGTACAACGCCTTCATCGGCATAAGCCCAGATGAATCCGCCTGCGCAGCGCGGCCATGAGCGCATGAGTTCCCAGTAGTCATAGAGTCCGGCGCCGGCTCCGCCATCGTAAAGGGCGTGCAGGAATTCAGTCGGCATGAATATTTCGGGCTTGCGCATGTATTCCTCGCTCTCGCCGTAAGAGCGGTAGTGCATGGTCTCGTATCCTCCGAAGTTGCCTTGAGGATGAAGTACGGGGCGTTTCTGGATGTCCCATTTGTGGAATTCTCCGTCAAGTTCAGTGTTCCAACCTTTTTCGTTTCCGTTGCTCCACCATATCACACAAGGATGGTTGACGTCGCGTGTAACCATTTCCTTGATGAGCTTTTGTCCGTTGATGGTTTCGTGGTGGCCGTGCCAACCGCTAAGCTCGCTCATCACATACAGTCCGAGACTGTCGCAAGCGTCATAGAAATCGGGGTCTGCCGGATAGTGCGACAGGCGCACTGCGTTCATGTTCATGCTCTTGATAAGCTCCACGTCGGCTATGTTGAGCTTCTTGTTCAGCGTGCGTCCTGTCTCCGGCCAGAAGCTGTGGCGGTTCACACCGCGGATGTTTACCTTCTTGCCGTTGATGTAGAGGCCGTCTCCGGCGCGCGTTTCGATTGTCCTGAAGCCGAACTTGTCCTTCTCAATGTGTAGCGTTTTGCCGTTTGCGTCGATCAAGGCGAAGGCTACCTGGTAGCGGTTTGGCGTTTCGGCAGTCCACAATTTGGGGTTGTTCACCTTGAATGATACGTCGGCATGGTCGCTGCCCGTCCTCACATTGGTGGTGTTTTCGGCAATTTTCTTGCCACTCATGTCGCTGATGGTGGTGCGCACCTTTGCTCCTTCTAGCGTATGGTTGAGCAGAACGAACGCGTTGAACGTACCGTCAGCCCTGGCGTCCAAAGCCGTGCGCTCGATGTTTATTGCCGGTTTGCACACAATGAACACAGGGCGGAAGATGCCGCCGAAGTTCCAATAGTCGGCACGGCGCTCGGCAAGGTTGACGCCCTTGTTGGTGCTTTCCTTGCTGACTGTTACCTCGAGCAGGTTTTTCTTGTCGCCGAAGAACACGCGGTCGGTTACGTCATAGGTGAAGCGGTAGAACGCTCCCTGGTGCATAGAGCCGGCCTTGCGCTTGTTGATCATAACCTCGGTGTCGGTCATCGAGCCCTCAAACACGAGGTCGATGTGGTGGTTGGCCCACTCGGCAGGCAGCGTGAACTCATACTTGTACATGCCTTTCTCGTCAGCTATGCCGTCTGGGAACGGCTTGCCGTAAAACTTCATGCCGTACTGGTAAGTGCCGAAGCCCTGAAGTTCCCAGCACGACGGTACGCCGATTTTTGTCCACTTGCCTGAGTTGTTGCCTCCGGTGCAATAGAAATCCCATTGCACCATGTCGTCGCTTCCTTGTCCGCTGAGGTACTGGCGCTGCGTGTAGACGCTGCCCTGGGCGTACGCTCCGGTCACGGAAGAAGCGAGAAACAAAGTTGAAATCAATAATTTTCTCATATATTTATGTATTTATTAGTTCGGTGGATATTGTTTTGCGGTGTGGCGGAACGCCATTCCCGCGTCCGCTTTACTTCCCAATCCGGGTAAATCTTATATGCAGCTCGTACGGCTTTTGCACTATGCTGTATTTTGTCAGCACGCCGGGACCGCAGCTGCTGTTGCCGAGCCCCATCACAGCCGCATCGATGTTGAGGTAAGTGTTGTCCTCTTTTGCAAGGTCGCAGTCGTGCGCCGTGGTTGACAGTTGTTTTATTGAGTAAGGCAGGGCGGAGAAAGAGAAGGGCTTGCCTCCTTCTGCTGTAACGGTCCAGCCGCGGCCTTTATTGTCCGTGATTGTAACTTCCGCCGTCTGCTCGTGGTTGCCTGAATCCTGCGGACGGGCGTAGTGTACGTACTGTTCGCCCACCGTGCTGTTCCAACGTCCTATCCACGCAGCCTCCAAACGGTCGGGATATGTGTCCTGCATGCCCATGCCGTACCAGCTGAGCTGTTGCATGCCGGCGGGCAGGACGAATGTGTTGCCCATGCACGGAAGCGGCGGCAGCGAGCCTTCGGGGGTGTATGTGGCGTGGAAGTCTACCGAGCCTTCGGCGTCCATAGTGTACTTATAGTCGGTGCGTATGCTGCCGTTGAGGTATTTGCTGACGGTCGAAACGGTCACTGTTACTGTGCCGTCGGCGTTGGTTACTGCCTCAATCGGTTTTACGACGGATATTTCGGTAGAGTCGAGACGGTTGTTTTTCCAATCTTTTGCAATCCAGTTGCCGAAGCCTTTGTCGTTGTCCGTAGGTGCGCGGAAGAAGTGCGGACGCACCATGCCGAACCATTCCTTAGCCTCTTCAACATCCGCCTGCTTGCCGGTCTTCAGCTTCTTTGCCTTGAATGCAGTGGCGAGACGGTCGTTGACGGCGAACTGTTCGTTGCAAACCTCGTGTCCGGCATCAGCCCAACTCTGGTTGTTCTTAAGGCGTACGCTTATGTTAAGGCGCACATCCTTGTCCTCGTCATACTTGAGCGCAGGCAAGGTGAAGTCCTTAAGCTCGCCTTTCTTGGTTATTTTGCCGTTCTCCGTCAAGTTCCATGAGAATGTATAATTGTTCAAGTCGGCGTGTTCGTCGCGCATTATTACGTTAACCTTGTTGCCATCGAGCGTAAGTTTAACAGGCGCGTAAACGGCCTTTACCTCGTAATATTTTGGCGTTGGTTCGCATGTCGACGTAACAATGCCCTTTATGCAGAAAGCTCCGAGGTTAGGCGCGTCGCCGAAGTCGCCCCCGTAAGCCACCATGGTCTTGCCGTCTTCACGCTTCTTGAAGATGCCTTCGTCCGCCCATTCCCAGATGAAACCGCCGAGCATGCGCGGGTTGCTGTATATTTCGTCCCAGTACTCCTTGAAGTTCCCGAGGGCGTTGCCCATTGCGTGGGCGTATTCGCTGGTAAGCACGGGACGGTTGTCGTTAGTCTTCTGCGCTATCGAGAGCAACCGTTCCCAGCGTGCGTTCTCTGGGCGCTCCATGTTGTTGTCCTTCACTCCGGGGTTGAGGTATTCCTCCTGCACGCGCGGATAGAAGCGGCTTATCACGTCTACCGTGGCCGGGTCCTTGCTGTCGGGTCCCTGCGCGCCCTCGTAGTGGATGAAGCGTGTTGGGTCATACTCCCTTACCCATGCTCCCGTTGCCGCGAAGTTGGGACCCCAGCCTGACTCGTTGCCGAGCGACCAGAATACCACGCAGGCATGGTTGCGGTCGCGTACCACCAAGCGTTGCGTCCTGTCCATGAAGGCTGCTGCCCACGTGGGGTCGCTCGCCAGCTGGCCGCGCAGTCCGTGTTCCTCGATGTCTGCCTCGTCCATTACGTATATGCCGTACTTGTCGCAGAGTTCGTACCAGCGTGGGTCGTTGGGGTAGTGGCATGTGCGCACGGCGTTGATGTTGCACTGCTTGAGCAGTCTTATTTCCTTTTCCATGCGCTCGTTGGTCATCACCTTGCCCATAATTGGGTCCATCTCGTGGCGGTTTACTCCGCGGAAGCGTGTGGACACGCCGTTGACAAGGAAGCGTCCGTCCTTGATTTCAAGGCGGCGGAAGCCTATTTTGGTCTCCGCACGCTCGATGACGTTGCCCTTGTCGTCGACCAGGGCCAGCTTGAGCGTGTACAGGTTGGGCGTCTCAGCAGTCCATTTCAGCGGATTCTTGACCCTTGCGCTCAGCCATCCGTAGGGGGCGTAGCCACGCTGCGGGTTGCGCTCGTTCATTATTTTACCCTTGTGGTCGAGGTTCAGCATGGGCACGGCGTCCTGATTCAGGGTGCTGTCGAGCATGGCATTGCCTGCTGCGTCGTATAGCTGTGCCTCTACGTGGAAGCCTTCGCCGCGCTGTCCTTCGACAACTGACAGTTCGGGATGGATTACGAGTGTGGCGTCACGGTAGTCGTCGTCGAGCAGTGTGCGCACGCCGAAGTCGCGTATGCGTATCTTAGGTGTGGCGTAGAGGTAAATGCTGCGGTGTATTCCGGCAAGGCGCCACATGTCCTGGTCCTCAAGGTAACTGCCGTCCGAATACTTGAAAACTTTTAGCGCTATTGTGTTCACGCCGTCCTCAAGGTAGGGCGTAAGGCGGAACTCGGCAGGCTCCATGCTGCCTTCGGAGTAGCCTACCTGCCGGCCGTTGACGTAAACGTAGAACGCACTGGCCACGGAACCGAAGTGGATGTAGACTTCCTTGCCGTTCCATCCGGCGGGCACCGTGAACGTGCGGCGGTAGCAGCCGGTGGGGTTGCGCTCGATGAATGCCGTGTATTTGCGCTTCGGCTCCTTCATCACGAACGGCGGGTCTATCTTGAACGTGTAGCCCGAACTGCTGTATATGGGTGTGCCGTAGCCGTTTACCTCCCAGTCGCCGGGCACGGGGAAGGTGGTCCAACTGGCGTCGTTGAAGTCTTTCTTGTAAAAGTCGGCAGGTTGTTCGTCGGGCGTTTTCGTCCAGTTGAACTTCCACATGCCGTCGAGCGACATCTGCATGTCGCCAGGTTTTTCGGCATATGGTATGAACGAAGCACGTGCCGGTTCGCGGTTTATCGACAATACATACTGGTTTTCCCAGTCGTTTTGTTGCGCGGAGGCCGTCAGCGCGCATACAGCCATTGCTGCTGTCAATAAAAAGTGTTTCATCAGTATTTGCTTTTTATCATGTTTCAAGTCAGGGTTTCGTTTATGCCGCTTAAGGAGCGGTTTTGCGAAAGGTTATCTTTTGCGTTGCGAAAGACGGTCTTTTATACGCTGAAAGGTGGCCTTTTACGTGATAAAAGACCGCCTTTTGCAACGCGTTGAATATCAGAGGGTTACTCAATCGTTAATTTATCGAACAACATCTTGTCGAGTCCTTCGCCGCTAAGCGTTACCACATAGCTGCCCGCATTTATCTGCGAGCCGGTGGTTATGCTGGTATTGCGGCGCTTGGTCTTCTTCTCCGGCGTCTGTACGAAGGTTATGTCGTCTTCCTTGTAGACTACGCCGTTGAGGTCGGTTATCTTCACGTGCAGTGTCCTCGGGGCTTCGGGGTTGTAGTAGCGGAAGCGTATTGCATAGACGCTGGCCACTCCTACGTTGAAGTTCCACGTCATGGCGCCGTCCTTAATCATTCCGTCAACGCTGATGCCGTTGGTGTTGCGTGGCGGCAGCAGGCTGTCGGGCATCTGTACCAGGATGTCCTTGTCGAAGTTGCGCCACAGGCTGTCGTTCTCGATTACGGGATAGTCTGCCGCAGCGTTCGGGTCTTTAGAGGCAATGGCTATTGCCGAGATTATGGCCTGTCCGGCGTTGACTTTGGGGAAGTCTATTTTTATCCTGTCGCCCTGTGTGTGCACGTCGAGCACGCGCTTGTAGGGCTTGGCGTAGCGTGCCTGCGCCCAGATGTCGAGGTCTTTGATGTAGGTGCTGTCGTTGATGGCTACGTCGAACAGGCGCAGTCCTTCGTAGTCGGTGGTCTCGCTTGCACCGGGGCCGTACCACGGCTCGATGAAGTAAAGCTCGACACGGTAGTCGCCCGGACGTACCGGGAACGAGTATGAAAGCTCGTGGCGGCCGAAGCGCGACGTGCGGAACAGCGGTGAAACCGGCAGCAGCGGGTTTGACGTCTGGCTGGCTTGGTAAGGGTTGACTTCTTTGGAGAACCTGTTGCCCCATGAGCGCGACCATTTAGTATTGTCCTGCGTCCACTCAGTGGCGAAGATGTCGGTATAAGTGTCGCCTCCGCAGTTTATGTTGTACAGGTAAAAATATCCGTCTGCAGGTTTCAGTATCTGCTCGTTCCATGTGCGGAACGACGGCATTGCCAATGTGTCGGCAGCCACGGCCTTGCCGTTGTGGTATGCTGTGGCTACGAGCAGGTCGCCCTTCAGTTCGGGGTTGCGCCATTTGTAGAGTGTCGTGCCGGCGTCGCTCGTCTTCTGTTCCCTCCACCATCCGCATTGCAGGGCTACCGAGTCGCAGTTGCTGTAAACGCGTATTTCGTCGGAAATGTTGACAAGCGCCGAGTCTACAATGCCGTTAGCTTCGTTTTTCTGTTTCTGTATGTATTTCTCGACATCGAAGGGCACGATGTAGACCATAGGCTCCTTGTCGGCCGGTGTGTAGTGCGACTTGTACATGTACAGGGCGTCTGTCGGCTGTTCCCATGCCGTGAAGATGCCCTTGTGGTTGAACGGGCCTACCTTGTCCACACGCCTCAGTCCTTCGTCGGGCTGGCGCCGGCCGGGGTTGTCGTGGCTTTGCAGTATCCACTGGAACTGTCCACACACGCTGTCCCTTACGCTTTCGGCCAGTTGCACCTTGCGTTCGAGTATGTCGCAGAATTTCTCTTCGGTGTAACGTTCGCCCGTATGGTTGCCTACGCTGCGCCACGCACCGTATTCGCCGTTGAGCAGCTGGTCGGGGCGTTTCAGCTCGTTGGCATAGTTTTCAAGTTTTCCGCCATACGTGCCGCTCCAGTTCTGCACCACGTTCCAGTCTGTTCCGTCACCGCCGTTGCAAGTTGTCACAAGGCGCATGGTGGCACACATCGGGTCCATTTCCTTTATTATGTCCATGCACTCCTTGGCAAAGTCGGCCGGCAGGGTGCTCTCGTTCTGCAGTCCCCATAGGATGATTGACGGCGAGTTGCGGCGCTCCTTCACCCATTGCCTCAGGTGACGCTTGAAACTCTCGCGGAACTGGGGCGTGTCATACCAGATGTGGGCTGAGAACTGGGGCCACCACAGTATGCCTTCTTTGTCTATCAGGTCCTTGTAGCGCAGGTTGTGTGGCTGGTGGGCGTCGCGGAATGCGTTGAATCCGGCGTCTTTCACCTCCTTGATTCGTGCGTCTATCTGTGCGTCGGAGAAAGCGTGGCTCTGTCCGAACATGTGTTCGTACTCGCAGACTCCGTTGATGAAGACGGGCTTGCCGTTGAGGTAGAAGCGCTGGTCGCCGTCGTTACGGTTGAGCGGCCAGCTCGAAGTGCGCACTCCGAACGGTGTTGCAAGGTCGTCGGTGGCCTTGCCCGAGCGTTTCAGTATTGTGTTGAGCGTGTAGAGGTAAGGGTCTTCGGGACTCCAAAGGCGTGCGTCCTTTATCGCCGACGATTGTTTTACAATCTTTGTCTCGCCCGGCTTTATCGTTATGTTGTCGGTCAGGCGTATTACCTGCTTGCCGCTCTTGTCGCATATTTTGCTGATTACGCTGATTGTGTCGACGGTCTGTCCGTAGTTCTTGACTTCCGTTTCAACAAACAGGCTGTCGGCTGTTGCGTTGTTCCAGATGTGTGCGCCGTAAGGTTCTATGCGTGTCTTGTCGGTTATTTCGAGTACGACGGGACGGTAGATGCCGAACGGTTGCGACCCTTCGCTGAAGCCCCATTCGGAGCTACAGCCTCCGCACACCCACGGCATGTCTGTTATTCCCTTTGGGTGTGATACCCTTACTTCAAGCTCGTTTTCGCCTCCTTTGCGGACGCTGTTGGTTATGTCGACGGTCTTGGTAGTTCGTCCGATGTCGTACCGACCGAGGCGCTTGCCGTTGAGGGTGACTTCAGCGTATGTGCCTACGCCTTCGAAGCGGATGAAGTACTGCTTGCCCTCCATGTTGGGAGCGGTGAATTTCTTTTTGAAATCGGCGCGTCCGTGCAGGTTGCCGTGTATTTTCTGTAGTGCGCCGTAGTAGTCGTCGAGGTTGTAGGGTATGTCTTTTACGAATGTTTTGCGGTCGTAGGTTATTTCCCAGTTGTCGTTCAGTGATGCGATGAAGCGTTTGCCTGTGGCGTTGGGGCGGGGAAAGTTAACCTCGCTCTTGCCCATTGGTTTGCTTGTCGCTACGGCTATGCCTCGCTGGTCGCTGTTGTTTACAGCGCAATAGAAGTGGTAGACCACTCCGTCATGATAGATAACGCAGCTCTTGTGGGCGAACATCTCGTCGTAAGGCTTCGACGGATAGATAAGGTCTTCGCCTTGCCAGTCGGTCCAATGTATCATGTCGTAACTGGCCGCAAATGTGTTGAATGCGTTGTATTCGCGTGTCGGATTGAATGCGGAGAAGTAGAACATCACGTAAAGGTTGCCCATCTTTACTATCTGCGCGTCGCCGGTTATGGTGCCGTCGCTGTCGTGTGCGAAGATAGGATTGTCCTTGTAGCGGCGCCATTTCTTCATGTCGTTTGAAAAAGCAATGCCTATGCGCTCGCCCTTTGGATGCGTTTCGTCTTTTCCTCCGGCGTTATAGAACATCATGAACTGGTAGCCGAACTTCTCTTTGTCCACCATGTAGACGGTGCTTTTGTACTGGGTCAACTGCTCCCACCATTGTGCGTTCTTGTCGTTGTACGACAAGATAGGTTTCTTGTAGGTTTCCCACTGGTGTGCCTGTGTGATGTCCCCGTCTGTTGAAGCAAGGCCGATGCTCAGCGGTGCGTTGACAGCCTCGTAGCCGGTGCCGGCTCCGCCGATGTAGGTCATCCAATAACGGTCCTTGAACTTCTGGATGTTGTAGCTGCCGCCCCATTCGTAATCGATCAGGGCGGGGAAACCGCCACGCTGGTTCATGTCCCAGCCTTCTTTGCCGAAGGCCAAGACACGTCCCAATGTTTTCCAGTGCAAGAGGTCTTGGCTCTTTGCAAGCCAAGTCTCGTAGCCGCGTCCGTTAGTGCCGTTTGAACCGTTGTAGCACACGTATGTCATGTACCACGTGTCGCCTTCACGGAACACAGTGGGGCAGTCAATCTTACGGTCATTGCTCTCGGGGGCTATTACCAGGCCGTATTTGTATGGAGTCCTTGCTTTTTCATATACCCTGCGCATTTCGTTTTGGCTGACGACAGTCTTTACAACTGCCTTTGCTTGCGCGCGGCGGTTGCGCCTGTTTTGCGCCTGTGAGTCAGCAGATACCAGCAGGAGCAGTATGAGTATGATGTTCTTTACCATTTCCTAATATTATTTCATGAACAACCAGTCAACTTCGTTGCTTAGTCCGTTGAGCTTGGCGTCTCTTATTTTCATGTCGGTGTCAGTGAATCCGGCAACCATGATAATGCCCTTAGGCAGGCGGATTGTGTGGTGTCCGGGTTGCAGGTGGTATGCGTGTATGTTCACGATCGGCATGTTTGACATGCTGATGGCATTGCTTATTACAGGTTCTGCCTGTCCGAATTCGTTGCCGGTTGCGTCGATTTCGAGTTTCGGAGGACTTGCGAACTTGTTTTGGTCGTCTATGAAGAAGCCCACAAGCATTTTCACCGGTTTGTCGGTCTCAAACTCAACTGTTCCTCCAACGATGCGTGTCGTGTCGCGGTTCATTACCAATGCCTCGAGACCTTCAAGCTCCGGAGCCAGCGAGTCGATGGCTTCGTCACGGTTTTCGAATAGCTTTGCACCTTTTTCAAGTTTTATCCTTTTGTAGTTGCTGATAAGCTTTACTGGTGCGTTTTCTGCTTTTACAAGAGCTTCCTTGCCGTTTTCTTCAACCTTGGGTGACTCAAGCATCTTTATATTTGCCTTGAGGCTGGCAAGTTCATCCTCATAGACGGGTACCATTTCCTCCCATGTCTTGAACTTGCCATTGTCTCCACCGACAGGTACTCGGCGCTGTGAAGTCTGCATGCTGTTGGCGTAATAATATGTGTTCTTTGTCTTGTCGACAAGCTGCATGTAGTATGAATTACTCTTTTCAAGCAGTGGTACGGCTTTCTTAAGATACTCGATTTCTTTGCTCCATTTGTAGTTCAGTGCCTGTTGGGCAGCCAGCACCTTGTATTTGAAGGAGTATGCGAAGTCCTTATAGCAGTTAATGTCGTTTACGAGACGGTTGAATTCGTCCTTGTTCTTTGTTATCTTATCGCTGAGTCCGCTTATTGCAGCCACTGCCTTATCGCCATGTGCCACGCATTGGTTAACTATGTCGATAGGGAGTTCGCCTACATGTTTCTGATGTTTCCATTCTTTTTCCATGTATTCGATGAGTTTCTCGCCTTTCGGACCACAGCTCTGGTAGAATTCTTCGTACACCGTGTACTTGTAAGGGTTTACCAGCTGGCTCATCTTCATTCCGAGAAGCAGGGTCTGGCGGTTGCCTTCAGTTATGCCGAAACGCCTTAACAGCTTGGGCGCAATTTCCCCGCTCTCGTCGTATGCTTCGATTATGCGTTTTGCTGTGTTGGTGTCTGTGCCGTAATAGTCAGCCAGGCGTTTCTCCCAATAAGCTAGGTCATCGCCGCGGTGGCAGTTCCATGAGTAGCGTCCCCATGCTGCGTACCACATCCAGTCGCGGTCAATCTGCAACAGGCGTTCGCCGCCGGGCAGCTTGTCGGCCGTGTATGGCCAGTCCCAGTAACTTGCCTGCGGGTACAGGTGTAGTCCGTTGGCGCCGTGTACGCGGTGCATTGCCTGCACGGCTTTTTGTGTAAAGGTCGGTGAACTCCAGCGCCATGGCTCGAGGTTGGCCAGGATGTGCACGTTGCTTATGTGTATCGGAGCCACGCTGCTAAGCTGTTTCTGCGTCTCTCCCCATGGACCTCCAGGCTCATACGTCGTCAATGATTCGCCGTTGTACTTGGTCATGGTGTATATGTTTTTGTAGAGCGGCAGCGACTCTTTAAGAACCCTTGGCCCGTCGGTGTCGTGAGAGCGCAGGATGATAGGCGGCTCGTCGGTGCGTCCCGATGCTTTCAGACCGTCTTTGATGCCCGGTATGATTGTCTTTGTCATCCATTCAACGTCGTCGTCGATTGTTGCCATGGCCTCGCCGAGGCACACGAGGAAGCCGACATTGGGATATTTCTGGATGAAAGCGGCAATGCTCTTGCGCGTATAGTCGCTTATCAGCGGCGTGATTGGGCGGTTACGGTCTTGCGTTACTATTCCGTAGTGGTCGGCGAAGGGCTTTGATACGAGGATGTTGTAGAACATCTGTATTACGCGGATGCCGCGTTTTTGCGCCTCGGTGGTGAGGAATGAGAACATTTCCTGGTTCTTCTCCATTGTGGCGTCGTCGACTTCGGTGGCGAACGGATAGTCTTCGAGTTTGACCAATGACGCGAACGGGTGGCCGTTCCACAAGAAAACGGCGTTCATGTTGTCGGCTGCGAGCATGTCGAGATACTTTATCCACAGTTCCTTGTCATAGAACCACGGGAAGTTTTCCGGTGTATAGGGATACTCGTAAACCTTGTGTCCTGGCAGGTAGACTGTCTTTTGCAGTCCTACGCACGCACCGCGAATCTTCATTTCGGGAGTGTCTACGATTATTTCGGGCGTCTCCAGGTTGCCGTACTGGTTGAAATACTCGAGCAGGCGGTTGGTTCCGTAAATGGCACCTGACGCATCATTGCCGATTATGTCAATCTTCTTTCCTTTTCTTTTTATGGTAAATCCTTCTTGGGCAAGGCCTGAATTTTCGTCAGCCACCTTGATGTTGATTTTATATCCCTTTTGCATTGAGGGAATATAATTGTCCACAAGGGATGCCGCATATTGCGTTTGCGGTATTCCTTTTTCGCTTGTAACCTTTGTTGTCGTACTTCCACAACTTGCCAAGGTTATAGCTATGCCTGAAAGCAGTAGATTTCTTGCTGTTTTCATAAGTTTATAGTAATTTCTTTTCCTGGTTTTATTTCGATATGTTTTTCGTCTTCTCCGATGCCGGCAATCAGTGTTCCTTTGCCGCCGTCGCTTTTCACTGTGACAGTGTTCTTGTCCATTTTCACATAAACAGTGCCGAAAGGAGTGGGCACGTTGCCTTCCATCCAATCAAGTCCGCCGAGGCACGGCCTTACCGTATATTCCTCGTATCCGGGTTTGGTAGGCTGTACGCCGAGGTAATACCTGCCCAAAAGGTATATCGGGCTTGCTCCCCATGCGTGGCAGAGGCTCTTGCCGTAAGGACGTCCGTACATGGCCAGTTTTTCGCGGCCGTGTTCGTCGGGGTTGTATTTCTCCCAGAACGATGTCGCACCTTCCTTGAGCATGCCGCCCCAGTATGCTTTCATTTCCTTCATTACCTGGTCTTGCTCGCCGAGCATGCACAAGGCTTCAAGCTCGTAGAAGCGCATGTAGGGGGTGGTTATCTTTATGACGTCGTCGTTAAGTATTACAGAGTTCTTGACGGTTTCCTGCTTCTCCTTGTCAAGGTAACCATACATTATGGCGAACATGTTGGGGTAACGGAAGATGTCCTGGCTCTGCTTGCCGTCCTTGCGGTTGTGCATCAGCGCCTTTGCGCTGTCGTTCCAGAAGTAGGGCAGGAGCTTTTCGCCTATTGCGTCGGCTAGTTTCTGGTACTTCACTGCACTCTCTGCGTCGTTGACGATGCGTGCCACGGTGGCAATCGACTCAAGTGATTTCCTGAAAAGAATCTGCTCGAACGCCAGCTGTCCCTGCTTGTCCATGGGCTTGTCTGCCCAGTCTACGAACACCCAGTCGCCAGTCATGCCTTCAACCATCCCGTCGTTGTCGGTGCGTCCGAGCACGTAGTCCATGTAGGTCTGCATGGTCGGGTAAATCTGAGTCAGGAAATGGCTGTCGCCGCTGTACAGGTAGTAATCGTAAATGGAGATGAACCAGTAGAAGGTGTAGTCCATTATTGTGTTAATGTGGCTTGTAACCGGAGCCTTGCCTGCAAGCAGCCATGTGGTGCGCTTTACCATGTCGTTGTCGTTGAAGAGGTAAAAGTTCATCAGGTAGCTCTGCGATGCGTCTCCGCTCCACACCCAACGGTCGCGCTTTATGCCGTCGATGAAGAACTCGCGCGAGGTTAGCTGCATCGTGTAAGCGCCTATTTCCCAGATGCGGTTAAGCTCCTCGTCGTTGCACTTGAACGAGCCTTTCTCCTCTTCCGGCATGTATTCGTAGTCCATGCTTATGCTTTCAACCGTGCATCCGGCGGTTTCCACGTAGATGAAACGGAACGCCTTGCTGTTGCCCATGGTGTAGGCGGCTGACAGTTCCTCGGTCTTTCCCGTGGCAAGGTCGGTTATCTTGCCGTCCTCGACAACGAGTTTGTCGAGCGTCTCGCAATGTTCCTTGTCGCGTGCTTCTTCCTCGCTTTCACCGTAATACAGGTCAATCGTGCCGTTGCCCTTTATCCCGTTAAGTATGGCATAGCCGAATGTCTCGCGCCCGAAATCGTACAGTCCGCCGTCGTTCCCAACCGCGTCAAAGTGTTTGCGGCTTAGTTTGAAGCCTGACGGCAGTTCGTCCTGCTTGTCGAAGTTCCAGCATCCGGCCGACATGTAGACTGTTGACGACGTGTCGCTGGCCTTGCCGCTCTCGTCAATCCACTCCTTGTCCTCGAACGTTACGTTCCATGTCGCGTCGGTGAATACGGTCTTGCCGCTTATGTACAGTGCCGGCGGAGTTGCCTGGTTGTGCACCTTGATGTTTATGCGGTGGCTGCCGGCAGACAGTGTGAACTGCTTGGGCATGCCGAACAGCATTTTGCCGTCTATCTTTATGTTGTAGTCGCCCTCCGTGGCTATGGTCAGTGTTTCTTCTTCAGTCAGCTCTACAGCCTTGCTGAATTCGACCGTTACGTAATGGCTGTCCTGTTTCCAGAACGGCGGGAAGTATGCGCCGCGGTCTGTGCGGCGGTTGTTCATCTTATTGCCCAGCCATATTTCGTAGTCGCCCGGATACCAAATCCATGTTGCTTTAGATGTTGTCGCCATATCTTTCTTTTGTTATTTGTTCGAGAGTTTTACCCTGTGTCTTAGGTGTCCATATTGTTCCGATAATA
The DNA here is from genome assembly GCA_000433175.1 of Prevotella sp. CAG:1058. Lineage (GTDB taxonomy): Bacteria > Bacteroidota > Bacteroidia > Bacteroidales > Bacteroidaceae > Prevotella. The sequence goes on along the minus strand of HF986740.1, from coordinate 29,823 downwards.
AGGGATACGAGCAGCAGGGCCATCATTATGTATGCGGCGAGTGTGAAGCCCTCACCGTTTTCGCCGTAGATGTAGACGAAGCCCAGGCCCCAGAGTGCCGATACGCCGCGCACGATGAAGAACATTATGCCCTGCGCGGCAGCCCTGTATTTGGCCGGGAAAAGTTCAGACGCCCACAGGGCGTAGAACGATTGTACGGAGATACCTGCCTGGATGCCCCATATCAGTGTGAAGAACAAAAGGCCGGCTATGCTGTTTACGCCGATGGTTACTATTATTATCCATGCAACTACGCCCATGCCTACGCCGAAGAAGTAGAGCCAGCGCTGGTTTACCTTATCGACAATCATTGAGAAAATGAAGGTCGTCACGATAATGATGACCCACTGGGCAACGGACAACATGTTGGCGTGCTGGTTTGAAAGGCCGCCTGCCGTCTCGTATATGTGCTGCTGGAAAAAGCCCATTACAGAGCTTACGAGGTTCCAAGTGAGGTAGATTCCGGCGAGGAAGAGTATCGTGCGGATGTTCACCTTGTTGGTGAAGAGCGTGCCGAACGACGAGAATACGCTGCCCTGGCTCTTGCCGCCTTGCTTGGCTTTCTCGGCCTTCCATTCCTCCGACTCGTCAAGACGGCGTTGCAGCAGCCATGCTATGAACGCCACGACGAACAGCGAGGCGAAGACTATGCGGCTGCTGAACACGTTGAGGGCTACGCCGTTGGCGCCGTCGCCGAGCACTACGCCGGCAAGTGCCTCTACCACAGGTGCGAACAGCAGGCCTGCGCTGTCGGCTCCGCTCGTAGGCGGTGCCAGCAGTGTTCCGAGTATAAGTATTATGGTAGGACCGATGCCCCATGCCATTTGCGAGATGCCTATGTTGCGGCCGCGGTTGCCTACTTCTGAACTTTCAGATATATATGTCCATGACGCCGGCACGCCTACGCCTACGGATATGCCCGTTACGAGGAAGCCTGCCAGCAGCATCGGGAAGTTGACAGAGAACATTACAAGCGCCACGCCGAGCATGTACACCAGCATGTTGTAGGTGTAAATGGCCTTGCGCCCGTATTTGTCGGCGAGGAACCCGCCCATGATTGCACCGATTGCCGCGCCGAGACAGTTGGCGCTTATGGCGTTGAGCAGGCCGAGATGCCCCTCGGTCAGTCCTAAGTATTGCTGCCAGAGGGTTAGTCCGCTGGCTCCTGCCACGATTGCGCCTGCATCAAGATAGTTGGTAAGCGATACGGCAATCGTGCTTTTCAAGCTGTTCTTTTTCTTTTCCATATATCAGATTTTTCTACGCGTTGATAGTTTTAGGAGATGTTAGTATGTTGTTATTCGTTTATGGTCCTTACTGTTCAGGCTCCGGTCAAGACCGTGATTTTTGATGCGGCCGTAACTGGTTGTTCCACAGTGGTTTACGTTGCGTTGCGTAATATGCCGCATATTGTCTTGCAAAACGCCGTCTTTTATGCGGTAAAAGGTGGTCTTTCACGAGGTGAAAGACCGCCTTTCGCAAGCATGTTTTTTTGCTATGGCTTGTCGGGCAAATGCTTGGCGTTTGCCGTCTTACTTGCTTTCGGGTGTTATTCCGGCAGCAGCCTTTATGCTGTCGGCCACGTTCGAACCGTTGTTTTCCCAAGTGTTGCCCGGACCGTTGGCGTTTTTGAGGTACTTCTCCGCCGGAGTCCAGTTGTTCCTTACGGTTATGTACGACGAGCCTTCGTCCGTATAGAGGTAGAACCAGTGGTTGGGGTCGTGTACGTAGCTCGGCGTGTAGATGTCGCGGACTACGTTGCCCTCGATGAACGAGTGCGGTTGCGACCCCAGGGTGTATATTCCTGCCGTGTCGTACATGTGCTTGGCATAGTGGTGGATAAGGTTGCCGCTGACCAGGTTGTTGGACATCGAGCATACCTGTTGGTTCCAGCCCCAGCCCATCGAAATGCCGGTGTATGACACGTCGCTGATTTCGTTGTTGCAGATCTTTATGTCCTTGACGAATCCTGCCCCTATGCCTACGCATCCCCAGTCCTCGTTTGTAACGTCAGTTATGAGGTTGTTGGTTATGTTGAGGCCGGTGCAGATAATGCGTCCGTCAGCCGGGTCGTAGGGCAGGTGGGCTTCATGGCCTTCAGGACCGAAACTGCCTGCCAGTATGCCGTTGCCGCCAATGTCGCTGAATGTGCATCGGTCAACGCTTCCACCTTTTATATATAGGTGGTAGTCGAGTCCTGTCGACGCGTTGTGCTCGAACGTGCATTTACTGAACGATACGTTCTCGGCGCAGTTCAGGCTAACTGCCGCTGCGGGACGGCCTACCCAACCCTGGTTATCGAGCTTGTGGTCGCCGTTAGGACGGTTCATTTTCGGGCGCAGCTTGTATGCCTCGATCATGTACATTCCTGCCTGCAACGGGGCGTGTCCGCTGACCGACGGGCGCATCCATGTGGCGTGGCTGAACGTGACTCCTTCGAACGTGACATCTTTTACGGGATTGTCGGGAGTGCCTTCTACCTTGAGCAGCGTCTCAACAGCCGGTACGATTACCTCAGCCGACTTCATGTTCTCGCCCTTGCGGGGAATGTAATAGAGTTTTGAAGCCCTTGCGTCTAAGTACCATTCGCCTTCTGTGTCGAGCAGTTCCTTGGCGTTTGTCAGGTAGAACGGCGAGTTGTGGCCGTCAGTCGTAACCATTGGCGACGGCCATGGGTGCATGAAATGCACGTGGCTCTCGGGTTGGTGGAACGTAACGGCGGCGCTGTCGCCCTGTATCTTTATGTCCTTTATGCGCAGGTTGGCCACGCACCACATTTCGTGCAGCACCATTTCGGCGTATTGCGCGTTCATGATTTTCTTCACTGCTTCGGCAGGCACGTATAGGGTTTCTTTGGCCTTGTCGATGTTGCGGATGCGGAACATGTCTTCAAAGTCCTCGACGTCCCTCGCCCTTACGGCCTTCTTGCCGTTGACCCACATCTGCCTGAACTCCAGCGGGCGGCCGTTGAAGTCGGGTACTGATGCCACGTAGTACTTGCCTTCTTTCTTCCAGCCACTTATCTTCACTCCTCCGCTTATTACGGCATTGCCGTCTGCAACGATGCGCGTGCCGTTATCCTCGGGCCGTATTATTATCGGCTGGTTGAGGTTGTACGTGCCTGCCTCGAGGCGCAGGCAGATGTCTGTGGCCTTGTCGAGGCGTCTTGCCTCGCGTGCCTGCTGCAACGCCTTTTCGATAGTGTATGCCCCGGGCTTCACTACGATGTCCGTTGCGTATGCGTTAAGGCCGGCCAGGGCTGCCGCGGCCAGTGTCAAAAGTGCTTTGCGGGTATTCATTATTGCGCTTTTTGTAATTGTCATAGTTCTACTGGTATCCATACTGTCATCTCGCTCTTACCCCTGTTGCCCCAGGCATAGTAAGGTATGAGGCGTATTTTGACTGTATTCTTGTTCTTGCCGATTTCACGGTAAAGCGTGTTCTGCCATGAACTTTCGCCACGGTTGACTGCTTCCGTCTCCAATGCAATGATTCTGCTGCCTTCGATGGTTGTCTCTACTGGCGTGAACTTGGCGTTGGCCGGTATGGCTATGTTGTCGATGTCGGCTCCGTTAAGGTCGTTGCTCTCAATGCAGTAGATAATCGGACCACGCTGTACGGCCACTTGTCCGCGGCATTCCTCTACCAGCGGGTTGGCTTCCATCAGCTTGGCTTCCATCGGCATGTCAAGGGTTACGGTGTCGCCCTTCTTCCATGTGCGTGTAACTGCTGCATAACTCTCGCTCTTTATGTCAGCGTTGACAGGCTCGCCGTTCACCAATATTCTGGCTCCCTGGCACCAGGCAGGTATGCGGAGTTTGAGGGTGAACTCTTTTTTGCCCTTCAGCTTTGCCACTGTCAGTGCCACGTTGCCGTCCCAGGGGTAGTCGGTCTTTTGCTCAAGGGTAATCTCGCCGATGCCGTCGAGCTTCGTTGTGAGCGTGTTCGCGCCGTACATGTTGACGTAAATCTCGCCTTTGCCTACGCTGTAAGCGTAATCCTGGGCTTCGCAAAGGGTGCGGAGCGTGTTGGGAGGACAGCAGAAACAGCTGATGTATTCGACACGTTCCCTGGGCCAGCGCAGCTTGTACGGCAGTTCGTCAGACATGCGCAGGGGGTTGGTGTAGAAGTATTTTTTGCCGTCGAGGCTTATTCCGCAGAGTATGCTGTTGTAGAAACAGTTTTCTACGAGGTCGGTGTACTTTGCGTCAGCTGTAGCCTGGAACATTCTCCAGTTGAGCAGCATGTTGCCTATGTTGGCGCAAGTCTCGTTATGTGCGGTAGAGTGAGGCAGCTGGTAAGGCCGTCCGTAGCTCTGGTGTACCTTCTGTATCAGGTTGGGCTTGTACTCTGTTCCGTCGGGAGAAGTACCGTCGTACAGGGCTCCGCATGCTCCGTTGATGTACATTTTGCGGTAGGCGATGTCGTCCCAGATGGCGTCAAGGTTCTTCTTGAGCTGGGCTTCGCCGTCCTCTACGTACAGGTCGGCTACTCCGGCGTATAGGTAGTTTGCCCTGACGGAGTGTCCCATGGCGTTGTATTGCTGGCGGAACGGTATGCGGTCCTGGTTGTCGTCGGTGCCGTCTTTTACGCTGTCGCGTATGTTGATGAGCTGTTTTGACAGCTCGAGGTATTTAGGATTGCCGGTCTCGCGGTAGATTTCGGTTATCGCCATGTAGTGCGACGGGCAGATGACGCCTTTCTCCAGGGCGTCGGCCGACGGATTCATGTAGAAGTCGTAAAGGCAGTCGGCTGCCTTTACTGCGCAGTCGAAGAGTGTGGTCTTGCCCGTTGCGCGCTTGTGTATTATGCCGGCGGTGATGAGGTGGCCTAGGTTGTATGCCTCGAAATTGAGCGGATTGCCGAAGCGGCCGTCCTTGCTCGTGCCGACGGCAGTGCCTATGTTCTCGTTCTCTTTTTCCTCGTCTTGTACGGCTTTCTTGTTTATTTGTGCTATGACGACGGGCGTATGCAGGTAACCGTCAGGCTGTTGCGCCTTGGCTATGAGGCGGATTACATCGTCCATGATCTTATCCAGCTCTGGGTCTTTGTTTACGGCATATGCTGCAGCAACGCCTTCAAGCCATTTGTACATGTCGCCATCGTGGAAGGGAGGTCCGTGGCGCTTGCCCTGCTTTTCGCCTGCCGCGATGAGGAAGTTGTTGTAACTGTGTCCCTTGTCGGACTTCCATGTCTCCCACATGCTTTGCAGCGATGTGCCGCTAAATACACCGAAGCGTTCGCCCCAAAAGCCCCCGGTCCATTTGACGGCGTCAATAGGCGTGGAGTTTACTACGGCGAACTTGCTGTTCCGTGTGTCTGTTATGCCATTTTGCTGTGCAATGGCAGGCAATGATGCAGATGCGGAGATAAATAAGGTAAATAAGACTTTGTTTAAATTGCGATTAGTTTTCGCAGGACTTAGTTTCATAATTCACGATTGATGATTATGGCATACGCCTTTATTAGTTCTTAGGTTTGTAATTCGAGTTCGTTTGCGCCATGTACGCCGCCATCGTGCGGCGGCGCCTGCAAATACATAATCCACGAACGGCCGTAAGGCTTTGCCGCGCACCAGATTAGTCCTTGGTGTGTCATCATACCCCGTTGACCAATCGTGGATTATGCGTCGTGAATTATGAATTACAATGTGCCGCCCCTGGCTTTTACTCTCTTGGCCCATTCCTCGCGCTCTTTTGTGAGGTCGTAGCCACGTTTGCTGAGGTAGTTATTTATGCGTCCCTTGTATTTGCCGAATGCTTCGTGCTTTTTCCTGGAGCTTTCCGCGTCGATGGCAAATTCGCGCGCTTCCTTGAGCCATGCCAGTATCTGGACTTTTTCTTCTTCCTTAAGGGTGGGTATCATGTCGCACTGTGCGTCGTAAGTAACTTTTACCACGTTGTACGTCATGACGTCCTTGACGGTTTCGATGCCGGCTTCGTCGAGGAACAGCGACAGGTTGGCGTCGAATGCGAAGTGTGAGCGGTATAGCTTGCTGTCCTTTTGGCTTTCGGCAAAAGCCTGAGCCTGCTTCTTGGCATCGCCGGTAAGGCTTGAGGCTGCCTTTTTAAGGCTGTCGCGCTCTTCGTAAATGTCGTTCAACTCGAAATATCTGTTGGCTACGATGTTAAGCACCTGGGTACCTTTTTCGGTTCCGGTGATATTCAGGGCATCGGTAACTTTCTTCGACCTCTCGAGTATTGTGTTTACGTAATCTTTATCGCGGCCGTCAGAATTTAATTTGATTGTTTGGGCGTTAGTAGCGCTTAATGTTATTAGCGTTACAAAAATAGTTAAAAAAGTTCTCATTGCAGTATTTCTTTTAGATATTTAACATTTTCCCCGTAGTTGAGTTTGACGTTGCGCACTTGGTTCACGTCCCTGCTGCGTTCAACGAAAAGCCAGCCTGACCAGCCTGTCTCGTCGAGCGCCTTCTTTATCTTTTTCATGTTTATTGCTTTGTCGTTGCGCAGCCATACGCCGTCAGTGTTGCTTGCGTGGATTGCGCAGATGCGGTCTTTGCCGAGTGCCTTGATTTCCTTCGGTATGTTGCGCTTGTATTCTATGGCTGTCTGGAATTTGTAGAATATCTTGATTCCGTCGGAGCCTATTTCGTCAAGCAGTTTGATGTTGCCCTCTGCGTCGAGCGGGGTGTCTATTCCGATGACCATGCCGCGTGCCTTGGCCATATCGCCGGCCTCCTTCAGCCGCCATACGATTTCCTGGCGGAGGGGGAGCGAGTCAGCCCAGTTGTTGCCGCAACCGCCGAGCGGAAGGAAGGCTACGCGTGCGCTCATTTTCTCCATAGTGTTGAGGCAATCTTGTATAAGCCAGCGCCAGCTCTCTTTCTTGGCGAAACTCTGGCCGTAGAAACCAGACATTGCCACGGCTCCGATTTCAATGCCGAAACTGTCGGCCATGTGGCTGAATACGCGTACGGACTCAGGGTCGCGCATCTTGTTGTCGAACGAGCGGCGAGTGCCCAGGCCTCCCATGTCCATCTCTATACCGTCGCAGCCGAGTTCTTTTGCCAGCTTGAATTCTCCTAACTTCTGGCGCTTAAGCACCATCCAGTCACACACTCCTATCTTATAGCGCTGTTGCGCCAATACTGATTCGGGAATAATCATTCCTGCCGTCAGTATTAATAATAAGGTAATAAATAAACGTTTCATATTGCCTTATAGACGCAATTCTTGATGTTTTGTACTATATTAAATCGGTGAATATCTGAATTTATCATCCATGACGTGTGTGGCGACTTGCGGGTAATGGACCTTCAGACTGTGTGAAAATAAGCCTGCATTATATTGGTAAGTATAGTGTAATACACTGTGTACCAGTTTGTTATGTGATGTTGGTGTACGATGGGAAAATGGCTGTCCACGTATTGCGGAGATGTGTGTTTTTAGTGTGTTTGTAAAAGGCCGTCTTTCGGGTTGCAGAAGGTAACCTTTTGCAACCCGAAAGACGGCCTTTTGCAGCCTGAAACGTGATGTATTGGAAAGGCGGTGGCGGCATGTGCCTTGATGGCTTGCCCTAATGCGCCGGCTGTCAGCTTTTGCCCCTTATGTCGTTCCTGTATTCCTTGGGTGTTTTGTCGTATTTCTTCCTGAAGCATTTGCCGAAATAGCCTACGTCCCTGAATCCCACCGAATAGGCTATTTCTGTGATGCTGTTGTCGGTGGTCTCTATCAGCCGGGCTGCTTTTGTCAGTCGGATTTCACGTACGAGGTCGACGGGTGCGAATCCGGTAAGACTCTTCAGCTTCTTGAAGAAGGCTGAGCGGCTGAGGCCTATGGTCT